>CAYZUC010000068.1:2894-15638 GCA_964481705.1 uncultured Lachnospiraceae bacterium | reverse complement strand
TCGAAGCCGGCGTCGGACACAAAATTCGAGCAAAGCAAGGGCAGTCTATAAAACTCAGTGATTTCAGCACCTGATTTTTGCGAAAAGAGAAGGACAGCCACTGGTTCAAAATCACAGTAGTTAATTTGATTCTCATGTGTGAGAAAACCATACAAGAGTGCTCGTCAGTCGAAGCCGGCGTCGGACACAAAATTCGAGCAAAGCAAGGGCAGTCTATAAAACTCAGTGATTTCAGCACCTGATTTTTGCGAAAAGAGAAGGACAGCCACTGGTTCAAAATCACAGTAGTTAATTTGATTCTCATGTGTGAGAAAACCATACAAGAGTGCTCGTCAGTCGAAGCCGGCGTCGGACACAAAATTCGAGCAAAGCAAGGGCAGTCTATAAAACTTATGTGATTTCAGCACCTGATTTTTGCGAAAAGAGATGACCAGCCGCGTTCCCCCAATCAGGGCAGGAATAGGAAAGTCTACTATGTGAGGAGGCGGACGCAGGTGTCGTAACTGGCGAAGTCGGCGGAAGTGAGATTTTCGAATGTGTGAGGTTGGTATGCATGGGTGATTTGCGAATGAGGGATGGCAGGGAAGAGGATGGTGACGGAATGAATTATGTGGCAATTGATTTGGAGATGACAGGTCTAAATCCGAAGTTGAATCATATGATAGAAATTGGGGCCGTGAAGGTGCGGGATGGTGAGATTGTTGCGGAATTTGAGACCTTTGTGAATCCTGGCAGGGTGTTGGACGAGCGTATTACGGAGATTACGGGGATTAAGGATGCACAGCTGACAGGGGCTCCGAATAGTGAGCAGGCGATACGAATGCTGCAGGAATTTTTGGGAGACGAAGTGAATTGGCCTCTTTTGGGGCATAACATCTTGTTTGACTATTCGTTTCTGAAAAAGGAATTTGTGAATCTGGGAGAGAAGTATGAAGCATGTGGGATAGATACCCTTAGGATTGCAAGAACCTTTTTGACCGAGCTTTCATCGAAGACCTTGGAAGCGCTATGCAGCTACTATGAGATAGAGACGAATTCTCATCGGGCAAAAGCGGATGCGATTGCAGCTCATAAAGTATATGAGCATTTGCTGCATGACTTTGGAGGATCGGAGAATAACCAGTCGGTATTTGAGCCAAGACAACTGCATTTTCAGATAAAAAAACAGCGTCCGATAACGGCGCGTCAAAAGGAAAGGCTTCGGAAAATGGCGGAGAGATACCAGTATAACTTGCCTTATGATGTAGATATGCTTACAAAAAATGAAGCCGACCGGATTATGGATCGACTTCGTCTGGAATTTGGTCATGCTCAGCCTTAATCTGTGCAAGGGAACGTAGAATGGGGTCTTTGGAAAGAGATTTCAAGGTCTCTGCTGTGGCAGTAAGAGCATTGATTTTATCGCTCTCCCCGTCTTCGAGATAAAGCGCTGCAAGTAATTCATAGTTCTTGCGGACATCGGTTCGGATAGAGATTGCGTATTCGAGCAGAGCCTTTGCCTCTGAACGATAGGAAAGCTCGAGATACTTTTCGGCAAGAAAAGCAAGAGTTCGAACCAAAGTTGTGTAGTACTGATCACACGCAGTAAGTATGGTGATGTTTGGAGCACCATATTCCAGCTTGAGGTCAGTATTGGAATAGCCCGTCAGATTCAGAATCTTCTTATCCTGGAGAGATTGCAGGATTTCACGATATTCCAGTACTCTGTCGTCGTCAGTAGGGAAATCCAAGGGCAGCTCGTCATAAGGAATGGTAATATAATCAAGATGATCAATGGGCTTACGTCTGGTACTGTTTGCCTTAAGCTCACGTGCCCAGAAGTCATCCATCGACTTTTGCTGTTTGCGGTCAGACTTTCGAATCTCATAAATAAGCCAGATGGCAAAGATTACAGTAGTTGATAAAAGTGGAAGATTCATGTATAATATCCTTTCAACAGCAATAATATGATATAGGTATTGTAATGCAACCAATGAAACTGTATGATGGTGGAACAAGTAATAAACTCGTTTACAAAACGCAAAAGATTGGAGAATAAAATGTTTGATTTCTTTAATAAGAAAAATCGTAGAATGATATCCTCAGTTATCATCATAGTGCTGATACTTGCTATGATCATCCCGCTTTGTTTAACTATCTGGTAATAGTTTTACATAATCGGGCGGTATCTGTCAAATAAATTGGTAACTATTCATCTTGAAAGCCTTTTTGGTTTTGACTAAAATGGGTTTGTAAAGGTAAAGAACAGAAAAGAAGAGGAATGAAAGAATGAAAAAGATCGGATGGGCGGCAGCAGTATTTGCACTCACGGCAATAATCTCATTTGTATTTGCCGGTAATGCAGAGGTATTTGCGTACTCTTCATCAGATGATGGAAAGATTCATCAGGGTGTGTTCGCAGAGGATGTGGACTTATCAGGTATGACAGAAGAGCAGGCGACAAATGCAGTTAAGGATTACGTAGAACAACTGAAGAGTAAAGAGATTCAGCTTAATGTAATGGATGGCAATTTTGTGACTGTAACAGCCGGCGATCTTGGACTTACCTGGGAAAATCAGGATCTTGCTAAGGAAGCCACAAGTGTTGGACGTGAGGGTAATTTTATTAAGCGCTATCTTGCCCGCAAGGATTTGGAGCGTCAGAATAAGGTTCTTCCCATTCAGGTCTCTTTTAATGAGGGAAGCATCGAGAGCGTGATTAAGGAGAAATGTGATTCTTTTAATCAAGAGGCGATAGATGCTACTCTTAATAAGACAGAGAATGGTTTCGAAGTAGTGGAAGGACAGGACGGACGCGTTGTTGATATGGATGGTTCTAAGAAAGCGGTCAAAGAGTATCTTGATAGCAGCTGGGATCACCAGAATGGCTCTGTAGATTTGGTAGTGAAAGTAGACGAGCCAAAGGGTAAGACAGAGGAACTTCAACAGATAAAGGATGTTCTGGGAACCTTTACAACAAGCTTTAAGACGTCTGCAAAAGGACGTTCAGCAAACGTTAGAAATGGTTGTAGTCTGGTGAATGGGACGCTTCTTTATCCTGGAGAACAGTTCTCGGTATATGGAGCAGTTAGTCCATTCTCTGAAGAAAATGGTTATTATCTGGCAGGCTCCTATTTAAATGGACTTGTAGTAGAAAGTCTTGGTGGTGGTATCTGTCAAGTCTCTTCTACCTTATATAATGCGGTTTTACGTGCGGAGCTTCAAGTAGACCAGCGTTCCAATCATTCCATGGTAGTGAATTACGTGGATTTGTCTGCAGACGCTGCTATCTCTGGAGAGGCTAAGGATTTTAAGTTTACAAATACTTCGGAGTACCCTATTTATATTGAAGGAAATACGACGGATGATAAGCAGATTACCTTCACCATCTATGGTAAGGAAACAAGACCGGAGAATCGTGAGATTTCCTTTGTAAGTGAGACTCTCGATACGGTAAATGCAGAGGGTGAGAAATGTGTTGCAGACCCGTCTCAACCGATTGGTTATGTCAATGTAACGGCCGCGCATACCGGATACAAAGCAAAGTATTGGAAGATTGTCAAGGTGGACGGTCAGGAAACAGAGAGAATTGAGATTAATAACAGTCAATATATGGCGACTCCTAAGACAGCAAGTGTTGGTACTGCAGGTGACAATGGCTCTATGTCAGCAGCGATATCCACACAGAACATTGAGTATTGTAAAGGAATTGCCGCCTCCATGCTTGGAGCAGATGGAGGAGCTGCAGCAGCGCAGGCACAGGCAGTTGCAGATGCACTTGCTGCTACAGCAGCAGCACAGGCAGATGCTAACGCAGGTCAATAAGAGTCTGAAAGGACATGGGGTATGATTACGGATACGAATAAATCTGAGGGAGCAGGTCCAGGAAAAGATGTTGTTATGACATATTGGATCGCACTGGAAGGTACCGTAAAAATTGCACAGGAAAAGAGACAGGAGTTACTGGAGAGGTTTTCACCGTCGTTTCTCGACGTTGCACTCGGATTTGATCAATATCTATCCATTCCGGAGGCAGCTACCGCCGGTAAGTCTGACGTCACAGCATCCCATGAGGTCACTCAGGGTGGTGTATTCAAAGCACTGTGGGAATTTGCAGAAAAGTGTGGCGTTGGACTTGAAATCGATTTGAAAGCAATTCCGGTCAAACAGGAGACGATTGAAATCTGTAATTATTATGATATCAGTCCTTATGAACTGTTGTCCGGTGGAAGCACATTATATGCAGTGAACAGTGGCTATGACTGGGTATGGAAGATGAATAGAATGGGCATTCCGGCATGCGTGATTGGAAAAACCACGGACGGAAATGACAGAGTTGTCATTAACGGAGAGGAAAAGAGATTTTTGTCTCCTCGCGTAAAGGATGAGATTTTAAAGCTTCTTAAGTCAGCATAAGCAACCGAATTTGTGCTTTCAACAAACCAGAGTAACGCAATAGCGCTTCAGAAAGGATGGATAAAGGAATGAACGAGCTTAGGAATAAAATATTAATGTTTATAGAAAAAGACAGTCGTGTGAATATGAAAGAACTGGCTGTTATGCTAGGTGTTGACGAAGTGACAATTATCAATGAGATGTCAGACATGGAAAAAGAGGGTATCATTTGCGGATACCATACCATGATCGACTGGGATAAAACGACGACAGAGAAGGTGACTGCTCTGATTGAGGTTCGTGTGACTCCACAAAGAGGTCAGGGATTTGATACCATTGCTGAGAGAATCTATAAGTATCCGGAGGTTAATTCTGTTTATCTGATTTCCGGTGGATTTGATTTGATGGTTATTTTGGAAGGCAAGACGCTGAAGGAGATTTCTCAGTTTGTCTCTGATAAGCTGTCTACACAGGAATCCATTTTGAGTACGGCTACTCACTTTATTTTGAAAAAGTATAAGGATCACGGTACGATCCTTGCTAAAAAATACGAGGATGAAAGGATGTCGGTTACGCCATGAGAAAAGCAATTGCAGATCAGGTAGAGCAGATTAAACCATCCGGCATTCGCAAGTTTTTTGATATTGTAAGTGAGATGAAGGACGCAATTTCCCTCGGTGTAGGAGAACCGGATTTTGATACACCGTGGCATATTCGTGATGAGGGTATTTATTCTCTGGAAAAGGGACGTACTTTTTATACCTCGAATGCAGGATTGAAGGAATTAAAGATTGAGATAACAAAGTATTTGGATCGCAGATACGGTGTACAATATGATTTTAACAAAGAAGTGATCGTTACCGTAGGAGGCAGTGAGGCTATTGATATCGGGCTTCGTGCTATGATTAATCCGGGCGTTGGAGAGGAAGTACTTATTCCTCAGCCCAGCTATGTATCGTATGAGCCATGTGCAATCTTGGCAGGAGCAAAGCCGGTTATTATCGAGCTGAAAGCTGAAAATGAATTCCGTTTGACAGCAAAAGAGCTTCGTGATGCGATCACCGAGAAGTCCAAGGTTTTGGTTCTTCCCTTCCCCAACAATCCGACGGGGGCGATTATGGAACGAAAAGACCTCGAGGAGATAGCCAAGGTTATTGAGGAGAAGGACCTTTTTGTAATCAGTGATGAGATTTACGCAGAGCTTTCCTATAAAGGGGAACATGCAAGTATTACTCAGCTTCCAGGCATGAAGGAGAGGACCATTTTAATCAATGGATTTTCCAAATCATATGCTATGACAGGCTGGAGACTTGGCTATGCATGCGGACCGGAAGAGATTATTACGCAGATGATCAAGATTCACCAGTTTGCGATTATGTGTGCACCTACCACAAGTCAATACGCTGCAGTGGATGCGCTAAAGAATGGTGATGATGATGTAGCCATGATGCGCGAGTCCTACGACCAGAGGAGAAGATTTGTCATGAACACCTTAAAGGAGATGAATCTTCCATGTTTCGAACCCTATGGAGCGTTTTATGTATTTCCTTGCATTAAGGAGTTTGGGATGACGAGTGATGAATTTGCTACCCGCTTCTTGGAGGAGGAGAAGGTTGCTATTGTACCGGGTACTGCGTTTGGTGATTGCGGAGAAGGTTTTTTACGTATTTCCTATGCATACTCGATTGATAACCTTCGTGAGGCACTTGGTAGACTTGCGAAATTCGTAGACCGTCTGAGAAAAGAGAACTAGATGAATATTATTTTACATCAACCCGAGATTCCGGCCAATACAGGTAATATTGGCCGGACTTGTGTTGCTACAGGGACAAAACTACACTTAATTGAACCACTTGGCTTTCGTTTGGATGAGAAGGCTCTGAAAAGAGCAGGTATGGATTATTGGAAGGATCTTGATGTGACGACCTACATCAATTATGCAGAATTCCTGGAGAAGAATCCGAATGCCAGGATTTACTACGCGACAACGAAGGCAAAGAAGGTCTATACCGAGGTTTCCTATGGTCCCGATGATTATATTATGTTTGGAAAAGAAAGTGCCGGGATTCCGGAAGAGATTTTAGTTGATCATGAAGAGACCTGTGTAAGGATTCCAATGATTGGTAACATTCGTTCCTTGAATCTGGCCAATTCTGTGGCAATTGTACTGTACGAATCCTTGCGACAGAATCAGTTTTCTCATATGCAGCTGGAGGGAGAACTACATCGTCTTCATTGGAAGGAATAGTGAACTTGAAGAAATCACGACATATTACCATAAATGTTCTTTTTTATATTTATCTTGCCGTTTTGATCCTGTTTGTTTCCATGAAATTCACAGGTGATTTTCACGAGCTTTGGGATAGTGCTCTGAGAGTACGTGCGATTCGAAGAGATGGCGTATGGAATGCTAATCTGGAGCTGTTCAAGACGATAAAGACCTATTGGAGACTGATTCACAGCTCCAATAAAGTATATCTGAAGAATCTCGTAGGTAATATTATCCCGTTTGTTCCGATGGGAATGTTTGAGGCATATCGTCATACAAGAAAGAGCAGAATTATCACTTTTTTTACATCAATGCTAAGATGTCTTGGTATCATAGTGGTGATTGAAGTAGTACAGCTGTTTACATGCCTGGGATATTTTGATGTGGATGATATCCTGTTGAATATGATAGGCTGCATCATTGGTTATATAATCTATGAGATGTTGAAGCCGGATTAATCCTCATACTCCTTTGATTTTGCGAGGGTAAAGATGAATTCGGTACCGACGCCCTCGGTAGAGATGACGTTAATATTTTCATTATGTGCCTGAATGATTTCTTTTGTAATTGCCAGTCCCAGACCGGTTCCTTTTTTATCCTTACCACGTGAGAGGTCCGTTTTATAGAAGCGGTCAAAGATTAATTTGAGGCTATCCTTGGGGATGCCAATGCCGTAATCCTTAACAGATACAAAGATGGTTTCGTTTTTCTTTGTTGTTTCAATTTTAATTTTGCTGTCGTGATGACTGAATTTGATAGCATTATCGAGCAGGTTATAAATGACCTGCTCTATTTTTGTTTTATCTGCGCGAACAAAAAGTGTCTCACCGGCAAGAATCAATTCTATGGAGATACGTTTACTGGTACAGGTTCCTTCAAATGTCTCCGCAGTCTTTTTGATTACGCCATTGATATCGAAGTCACTATTGTCGAGTAGTATTCCCTTTACATTCAAGTCATTCAATTGCAATAGACCATTTGTGAGCTTTGTTAGCCGGTCGGTCTCGTTCAAGACGATGTTCATGTATTTTTCGTGCATTTCACAAGGAATGGTGCCATCGATCATAGCTTCCAGATAACCTTTGATAGACGTCAAGGGAGAACGGAAATCATGTGACACATTGGCGATAAATTTCTTTTGATTGTCCTCGGAACGCGCAATCTCACTTGCCATGTAATTCAGAGTACCACCGAGATACCCCATTTCATCGTCTCGAAGAATGTTGATCTGGTATCCCATATCACCTTTGGCATATTCCTCAGCGGCGGTTGTAATCTGTCGCAGTGGGATGTATACGTACTCCGTAAAGATGACCAGAATAATCAGGGAGAGTAAGAACATAATCGCCATCATGACATAAGAAATACTCAAGAGCTGATCCCTTGAGGTCTTGATACTTTTCATGGAGGAGTGAATTACCACATATCCAACCACTTTAAATTTTGCCGTGATAGGGGAAAAGACACTTAAGGTCTCCTCTTTGAAGCAACCGTAGAAATCACCGGTCATATAATACTTGCCGGATGCGGTTGGGTCAAAATTCTCGATAACCTCAGGACTATCGGTTGATAAGTCTTCTCGGGAATTCAGTATTACTCTGCCGGATGCATCAATCAGCCAGATAGGAGCAGAGATGTAGGTGTCAATTGCCTTTAGCTGTGTCTTCGCAGATTCCGGTGTAACCTCTCCCGTGTAGATGCCGGTTGCGTAGCTGCTTGCAACAAGGGCGGCTTCCTTATAGAGTGCATCTGCCTTTTCTCTTGTCAGGTGATTGACCACCAGTCGGGAAGACAGAGTGGAAATCGAAATAAAGCACATGACACCGAATAACACATAAGCAAATAGGAATTTTAGATAAAGCGTCTTTTTCATTTTCATGAATGATATCTCCTGACCGGGTTATTTACCGGTAGTTTCAAATTTGTAGCCAATACCCCAGACAGTAGACAATCTCCAGGCAGTATGATCCTTAATCTTCTCACGAAGTCTCTTGATGTGAACGTCGACGGTACGCGTATCTCCGATGTATTCGTATCCCCAAATGTGATCTAGTAGTTGCTCTCTGGTGAACACCTGATTTGGTGAGGATGCTAAAAAATAAAGAAGCTCCAGTTCCTTTGGAGGCATATCCACAGGTTCTCCAAAATAAAGAACAGAGTAATTGGTCTGATTAATAATTAGGTCAGCATATTCAACACACTTAATATCGGACTGTGGCGCAGGTGCAGGAGCTGAAACTGGCTGATAACGACGCAGAACAGCTTTTGCTCTTGCTACCAATTCTTTGGAATCAAATGGCTTCTCCATATAATCATCTGCTCCAAGCTCGAGACCTAATACTTTATCAAAAACCTCGCCTTTGGCAGAAAGCATAATGATTGGAACCTGCGAACGGGTCCGAAGCTCCCTGCATACCTGATAACCATCAATGCCCGGAAGCATGAGATCTAACAGAATCAGATTGGGTGCAAAGGAATCAAAAGCGGTAAGTGCACTCTCCCCGTCGTTCACAATCATGGTATCGAAGCATTCCTTTGTAAAATAAAGCGAAATCAATTCTGCGATATTGTTGTCGTCATCGACAATCAGAATTTTCTGTTTCCCAATCATATAAATACTCCTGTCTGTGTGTTGCCCACACGTGGCTTTATTTGAAAGTTACAATTGTAACACCGGAATCGCCTTCTCCAAACGCTCCCATGTGAAATTCCTTAACATATTTTACACCCTTCAGGTATTTTTGAACAGCATTACGAAGAGTTCCGCTGCCTTTTCCGTGTACAATACGGACACTGGGGAGATGCGCGAGATAAGCTTCATCCAGGTACTTGTCGAGAGCAGCAATGGCGTCGTCGGAATTCTTGCCAATCAGATTCAGTTCCATGGAAATTGTATCGGATTTTCCGATCTTCATGCGCCCTGAGCTTGTCTTTCGCAGGTTTGGTGTCAGAATGACCTCCTCATCAAGCAGAATCAAGTCCTTATAATTAACCTTGGAGCGGATAATACCACATTGGACAAAGAGATTCCCCTTGCTGTCGGGAAGAGAATTGACGGTTCCCTTGACCCCCATCGACAAGACCTTGACACTGTCACCAAGCTTTAATTTCTTCGGGTCGATAAAGCTGTGATCCTCGTCAGAGGATTTCTTCGCCTCATTTGTTTTCGAAATCTTTTCTCTCAGCTTTGTGCGATCTCTCTCGAGGGAACGGACAGTATCGATATCGCCATACTTCTGAAAATGACGGATCGTTTCATCTGCAGTATCCTTTGCATCTTGTAAGATATCGCGTGCTTGAGCTTTCGCCTCGTTCAGGATACGATCGCGACTCTCTTCAATGCGGTCCTGTTTTTGCTCCAGCTGCTTTTTCAACTGTTCGATTTCCTGCTTGTACTCCTGAATCTCCAATTGTTCCTTTTCAATGGTTACCCGGTTTTGCTCGAGATTGGAAAGCAGATCCTCAAAATCCTCGTCTGCCTGAGTCAGGTGTTTCTTTGCTTCCTCAATGATATAGTCTGGCAAACCAAGCTTGCCGGAAATGGCAAAGGCATTACTTTTACCCGGAACACCAATCAAGAGTCGATAGGTCGGGCGAAGCGTCTCCACGTTAAATTCACAGCAGGCATTCTCCACAAAAGGAGTTGACAGTGCAAAAACCTTCAACTCACTGTAATGCGTAGTCGCCATGGAACGAATTCCCCGGTCATGGAGGTAGGATAGTATGGCGATAGCAAGGGCAGCGCCCTCAGTTGGATCGGTACCCGCGCCAAGCTCATCAAACAGACAAAGAGAATGCTCGTCTGCATGATTTAAGATTTCAACAATTGTTTTCATGTGGGAAGAAAATGTGGAAAGACTTTGCTCAATACTCTGTTCATCCCCGATGTCGGCGTAAATTTCCGTAAAAACAGATAACTCCGAACGATCTCCTGCGGGGATATGAAGTCCTGCCTGACCCATGATGGAGAGAAGCCCCACCGTTTTTAAGGATACGGTTTTACCGCCGGTATTTGGTCCGGTCACAATCAACAGGTCAAAATCCTCGCCCAGTCGGATGTCGATAGGGACGACCTCTTTGCTTTTTAAAAGAGGATGTCTTCCTTGACGGATTTTAATGCGTCCTTCGGTGTTATAAACCGGAATAGAAGCATTTTGCTCAAGGGCAAGGCGTGCTTTTGCAAAAATAAAATCAAGCTCAGTTAATGTCTTATAGTTATGAATGATATCCTCTGCATAATCACTGCAGGAAGCGCTCAGAGTTGATAAAATCACAATAATCTCCTGTTCTTCCTTTAACTCAAGCTCACGCAGATCATTATTCAGCTTTACAACAGCGGAAGGCTCGATGAAGAGAGTCGAACCAGTCGAGGACTGATCGTGTACCATACCGGAAACCTGTCCTTTGTACTCAGACTTGACAGGAATACAGTAACGACCTCCACGCATAGTAATAACCGCATCCTGGAGATATGTTCGAAGACTTCCATTTACCATGGAAGTAAGCTGTGAGTGAACCTTGTCATTGGTTGTCTTGATGCTGCGGCGGATCTGCTTTAACGTGGCGCTTGCATCATCGGCAATCTCCTCTTCCGAGAGAATACATCTGCGAATCTCATTGGAGATGGTCGTAATGGGCTTTAGCTCATCAAACCGCTGGTCAAGGGAATCCGGCTCGACAGAATCATTTGCTTCCTTTCTGCGTCTTCCGTATGATTTGATGCGATTGGTTACCTCGAGAAGTGCGGCGGTTGCCAGCAGCTCTTCAATGGAAAGTGTTCCGCCGACCTCCAGATGCTTCATGGAGGGAAGTATATTTTTCACACCCGAAAACGAGACCGAACCATTCGCAAAAATGCGGCTAAGCGCATCGGAAGTCTCGGTCTGTGTCTGGGAAATCTCAGATAAGTCAGTCGAAGGAACAAGCTTTAGGCAGCGCTCTTTTCCCTCGGGGGAGGATGCCAGCTCCGACAATTGTATCAATATTTTGTCAAATTCCAAAACCTTTATAACTTTTTGATTCATAACGTTTTCCTATCTAAATTCTCTATTTACTATGTAGACATTATACAATATAATGGGAGTAATGAAAAGGAGATAACGCTACATGGATAGTCAGAATGATGAGAAATCGGGTGTACAGCCGGAGGAAGATTTCACATTTATAAAAGAGAAAATTAAAGACAAGCCATTAAATAAAAAACGGTTACTGATTCGTGCAGCGATGACGGTTGGCATGGCTGTTTTGTTTGGCTTAGTTGCAGCAGCTACTTATACGATATCCAATCACCATATGGATGATATTCTCTATCCTAAGAATACGCAGATCAAGATTCCTTCCGAGGATGAAATCAAGGAAGTCTCCGAGAATTCTGCTTCTGAGAATTCGACATCCGAGAATGAAGCAGAGAAGGAAGAAGAAGAGAGACCATCAGCACAGGTGATTAATAATATTGTCGAAAAGGTATCGATGTCCTTGGAGGACTACGAGGAGTTATATGCATCCTTGAATCAGATAGCAGTAGATGCTGAGAATTCTATGGTTAATGTGACGGGAGTGTCATCTGATGTGGATTGGTTCCAGAACACCTACGAAAACAAGAATCAGTCTGCAGGTTTGATTGTTGCAGATAATGGCAAACAGCTGTTAATTCTCGTTAATAAAAGTGTTACCGAAAAAGCGCAATCCATTCGTGTGGAATTCAGTGATGGTATGATGGCAAAGGCCGAGGTCAAGAAGTATGATGTGAATACGGGCCTGGCGATTATTGGAGTAGATCTGGAAACCATTGATGATGCGACAAGAGCTCAGATTACCATGGCAAAGCTGGGAAGCTCCAAATCCCCATCATTGGTTGGGAAACCGGTGATTGCGATTGGAAGTCCCCTGGGTACACAGAATTCCGTTGCCTATGGATTGATAACATCGACTTGGGATACCAGACAGCTGACCGATTCGGATACACATGTAATAACCACCGATATCTACGGAAGTAAGAGTGGAAGTGGAGTAATTGTGAATCTCGAGGGAGAGGTTCTTGGTATCATTACACAGAACTATGTGAGCACCGATACAGCGAATCTCATTAATGCATTATCCAT
>CAYZUC010000068.1:0-2884 GCA_964481705.1 uncultured Lachnospiraceae bacterium | reverse complement strand
TCCGATATGAAGGAAACGATTGAGAAGCTGATGAATGGACAGGATCGTGCCTTATTTGGTATCAACGGAACAGATGTGACAGCAGAAGCTATTGACGAGTACGGAATTCCGGTTGGTGCCTATGTTACAGGTATTATTATGGATTCACCAGCGATGGAGGCAGGTATTCAAAGCGGTGACGTTATCACAAAGTTTGGCACAACAGAAATCACGAGTTTTACGGACTTTAAGACAGCTATGGAGAAGAGTCAACCGGAAGATACAACGGTAATAACAATCAAGCGTTATGCTAAGGGTGAGTACACCGACATGAATTTTGAGGTTACTCTGGGTAAGCTGGAATAAAATAGAGTAGAAAGAGGTTTTACATGAAGTATATTGAAGAGTTACGTGAAGGCGAGAGAATATCGGACATCTATTTGTGTAAGCACAGACAGTCGGCCGTAACCAAAAATGGTAAGAACTACGAGAATGTTATTTTACAGGACAAGACAGGAACAATTGATTGCAAAATATGGGATCCGGATTCGGCAGGGATTGAAGATTTCGATGCACTGGATTACGTATTTGTGTTTGGAGACGTCAGTATTTACAACGGTTCTCCGCAGGTTAGCATTAAGCGGATCAGTAAACGTCATGAGGGTGAATTTGATCCGGCCGATTATTTACCGGTGAGCCGATACCCCATTGATAAGATGTATGCAGAGTTAACAGCATTTATCGATTCCGTAAAGAATCCATTTTATCATAAGCTGTTAGAATCCTTCTTTATCGAGGATACAGATTTTATCAAGGCTTTCAAAATGAGTTCCGCAGCCAAGGCAGTCCATCATGGATTTGTGGGGGGACTTCTCGAACACACCTTAAGCGTTACAAAGCTTTGTAATTACTATACAAAAGCATATCCCATTTTGAATCATGATTTATTAATTACAGCAGCAATGCTTCATGACATGGGTAAGACCAGGGAGCTCTCCAGTTTCCCGGAGAATAATTATACCGATGACGGTCAGCTCCTGGGACATATTGTTATGGGCTCTGAGATGATATCAGAGGCGGCACATAAGATTCCGGACTTTCCGGTAAAGCAGCTTACGGAGATTAAGCATTGTATCATAGCACATCACGGAGAGTTTGATTATGGTTCACCGAAGAAACCGGCTTTGGTAGAGGCAATGGCGCTTTTCTTTGCGGATAATACGGACGCCAAAATGGAGACGATGACAGAGCTTTTTGAGAGCACGCAGGAAACGGGCTGGCTTGGATTTAACCGATATATCGATTCCAATGTAAGGAAGACAACAAATGACTTATAAAAAAGATGATATCGTAACTGTAACAATTTCAGATTGCGGCAATGAAGGGGAAGGCATCGGAAAAATCGATGGCTACCCTTTCTTTATAAAAGATACTGTGATTGGTGATGAGGTCCGCGCCAAGGTCATGAAAGCAAAGAAGAACTATGCTTATGCCCGCAAGGTGGAGCTGGTGAAAATGTCACCATATCGCATGGAACCCAAATGCCCGGTGAGTCAGGCGTGCGGAGGATGTCAGATCCAGGCAATGAGCTATGAAGAGCAGTTATCTTACAAAGAGAATAAAGTTCGCAATAATCTTATGAGGCTCGGAGGGATTCCGGCAGAAAAGCTGGACAAGATCATGGAGCCCATTATGGGTATGGAGAATCCATGGAGATATCGAAACAAAGCTCAATATCCAGTTGGAAAATCCAGAGAGGGCGAGATTGTGACCGGTTTCTATGCAGGGCGGACACATTCTATCGTCAGATGTAAGGATTGTTATTTGAGTCCCGAGGTCTACAGGATGATTATGGATGGTATCCTTACTTATATGAAAGCTAATGGAGTAGCTCCCTATGACGAGGAGAATCATACCGGTATCGTGCGCCATGTATTGATTCGACGTGGTTTTGCTACCGGTGAGATTATGATTTGCTTGGTCGTGAATCTCACAATCGGCAGAACGGATCTTGTAACAGAACCGGTAAAGAGAGCATTTCCCAATCTGCAGGATCTTTTGGAACGATTGAATGCCATTTCCGGTGTATGCAGCATTATCCTAAATGAAAACCGTGAACAGACGAATGTCATCCTGGGAAGAAAATGTCTTGTATTGTCCGGAAAAAGTGAGATTGAGGACATATTGTGTGGACTTCGTTTTCGCATTTCCCCCCTTGCCTTCTATCAAGTCAATCCTTTGCAGACAGAAAAGCTTTATGCGACAGCATTAGAATTTGCAGACCTTAAGGGAGACGAAGAGGTATGGGATATCTGCTGCGGGATTGGAACAATAACGCTTGCTCTTTCCCGACAGGCGAAATTCGTTCATGGTCTGGAGATTGTGCCAGAGGCAATTCAAGATGCAAAGGTTAATGCCGGACTTAATCAAATTAGTAATGTAGAATTTATTACCGCCGCCGCTGAGGATTACCTTCCGGCCCATAAAGAAAACATAACTGCAGATGTTATTGTGGTAGACCCTCCTCGCAAAGGGATGGAGGAATCTGCACTCGAAGTTATGACACTCGTGTCACCAAAGAAGATTGTTTATGTGAGCTGCGATTCTGCAACCCTTGCCCGCGATGTGAAGTACCTTGTGGCAGCAGGCTATGAATTGGAGCGTGTCCGTACCTGCGATATGTTCCCACATTCGGCGCATGTGGAGACGGTGTGTTTGCTCAGCCGCAAGGCTTAGAAAGCCTGTAAAATGGGCGTTTATCAGAGAATAGATACCCGCAGGTGGTTTGGGAACGATCAGCAAGGGATTTCTGTTCCCACAGACAAGTGGGAGAAATAGGTATAATATCACACGGAAACTTTGTGCTTGCGCTCAAAGTTTGCGGTGTATTAGCAAGAATGGAGAT
>CAYZUC010000067.1:0-15917 GCA_964481705.1 uncultured Lachnospiraceae bacterium | reverse complement strand
GTTTGAAAGAGACTTTACTCTTTTTATGATCGTCTTTTTTTAATTCCGTCTTTTGTATATCCTCGTCTTCCAGATTACTATCCTTGCTTTCCAGATTCATATTCTCTCTCCTTCTAAAAAACTTTGCAATTCAAAATATATCTTATCATATCACAATTCGACATTTTCCACAATTGACATATGCAAGGACTCAAAGTTTGAAGAGCTTTCTTTTCCCATACTTCTTTCCGTCAAAAAACTGTCTTATCCAATCGGATAAGACAGTCGTTTCTATGTTCTTATTCATAACGTAGTGCATCAATCGGATTCATCTTTGCCGCCTTATTAGCAGGATAGTAACCAAAGAATACCCCTATCAGCATAGAGAATCCAACAGAAAAGATTATGCTTGCAACAGAAGGGCTTCCCGCGTAGCCCATGAATTTAACTGCCACCATTCCCAGAATAAGTCCCAGCAGAATTCCAATCATTCCACCAATCAAACAGATCACAATAGATTCGACAATAAACTGTAAACGAATCGATCCATTCGTGGCACCCAGTGCCTTACGCGTACCGATTTCTCTCGTTCTCTCTGTAATCGAAACAAGCATGATATTCATAACGCCAATGCCTCCCACCAGCAAAGATATCCCGGCTATAATTGCTATCGCTATGGAAATTGTTGAAAGCATTTCTGTCATAGAGGAAATGATACTGTCCATACTGAATGCGCTGATTTCATAATTCTCGTTGCTATGATAGTATCTGCGATTCATATAATCTTCCAATTGTTCCAGCATGGTATCGATTGTTGCATAGGAACTGGCAACCACTGTGATCTGAGAAAATCCATTCTTGTTATGGTTCTGTAATTGCGCTGTTTTCAAAGGAAGATACACCGTGGTAGATACATCCTCCTCCGAACTGGAACTAAAGGTACTCGTGGTTTCTTCATATTCATATACTCCAACAATGGTGTAATGATAGAACTTATTACTTATCACACTGGTAATCTGACTTCCGACCGCAGCATCAATATCTCCTTGAAACATATTGTCACAAAGTTTATCTGATACAATTGCTACCTTTTTCCCTTCCTCCTGATCCTTCGTCGTAAAAAGCCTTCCAGCCAGAATAGTCAAATCTTCATTTTCCATTTTTCCTTGATTTGCTCCTGTGACGCTGACATTTGCATAGAGACTTTGATCCTTTACTTCTCCACTGCCAACTGACTCCTCCAAAGCTATCGTATCAATCTCATTCGGAAACTGTTTCACCAGGTCTGCAATCATTCCTTCTGTAATGTAGTCATCCTTCGTCATAGTCATTCTACGAGGTCCGCTGTTAAACGTCATACCGCTGTCTGTAGTCTCTTTCGAAGAACTCTTTTGCTGCACTCCCAAAGTAATATTATTTACACCCATTCCCGACATAGAGGACGTCACGGAATTTGTCATAGAGTTACCCACTGTCATAATAGCTATAACGGAAGCGATTCCTATAATGATTCCTAACATCGTCAGCAAGGCTCTTGTTTTGTTTGATTTTAATCCAGAAAGGGCAAGTGCTATATTCTCAAATACGAGCATGGGCAGCCTCCCCCTTTCTTTCTCCGGTCACATAACCATCACTGATTGTGATGACACGTTCCGTCTCAGATGCCAACTCTGGCGAATGTGTGATTAGTATAATTGTCTTTCCCTGTTCCTCATGTAGTTTATGAAACAGATCCATGATTTTTCGTCCCGTCTTAGAATCCAACGCACCGGTAGGTTCGTCTGCCAAAATAACCGCAGGATCGCATGACATTGCTCTGGCTATTGCGACACGCTGCTTCTGTCCTCCGGATAATTCATCCGGCGTATGGCTCGTTCGATCCTGCATCTCTACCATTTCAAGCAAAGCAAGCGCGCGTCTCGTGCGTTCTTTTCTGCCCATTCCATTGTATAGCATAGGTAGTTCCACATTCTTTAAGGCTGACGTTCTCGAAACGAGATTATATGTTTGAAATACAAACCCTATTTTTTCATTTCTGATTTTGGAGAGTTCACGGTCCTTCGCCTGAATAATATCAACATCATCCAAATGATATTCTCCTTCTGTCGGGCGATCCAGTGCTCCAATTATATTCATCAGGGTCGATTTACCCGAACCGGATGCACCTACGATGGCTACAAATTCTCCTTCATACACCTTGATGTTCATTCCATGTAAAATCTCCAGTTCATTTGGTTTCCCAATATAAAAACGTTTGATAACGTTTTGAAGATCAATCATGACTTTTCGACATTCCTTCTGTTCTTCCATGATCAAAATCCTCCTCGACCGCCACCTGGTGCTCCACCACCCATTCCTCCCAGAGGGCCTCCACTGTTCATGCCTCCACCTAAGGAACCTTCTTGTGTATTACTTTGCCCTGTTTCACTTGATATCGAATTGGGCACTACTACCATCATTCCTTCAGAGATTTGGTCACTCTTGATTTCTGTATAGTAATCTGTCTCGAGTCCTTTTTCTACTATGACAGCCTTTTGCTTTAACTGCTGATCATTATTGGAAGGATGCTGATTGCCAGAGGACGGTTTATCACCTGAAGATGGTTTGTTTCCGGATAATGTGCTATTGTCTGATACCGGCATTGTAACCTTCTGATCCAACACATAGATGACCGAATTACCATCCTGATCCGTCGAAACGCAATCATAAGGAACCGCAAGTACATCCTTAACCTGTTCGGTTACCAAACTGGTCTCAGCTGTCATTCCAATACGTAGATCATCTTGCTTTTCCTGTATTGCTATCTTTATTGGATATGTCGTTGTGCTCGACGATGAAGTACCTCCCGTTGCCGAACTTCCTCCTGTTGAACTGCCACTGTTACTGCTTTCCGGAGTAGGTGAAACAAAAGTAACAATACCTTTCATCTCAATATCCCCCGTTGCATCTGTTTTAATCACAGCCTGCATTCCTTCATAGATATCACTAATCTCATACTGATCCACATCTGCTTCCACTATGTAGGAGCTGTCATCCTGTATGACACAGATTTCATTATTATCACTGGCAATCTCATCTCCCACTTCCATTGGAATTGAGGTAACAACACCACTGATGGAGGCTTTGACAGTACATTTTTCGACCAGCTTTTGATATTCTTCAATTTTTTTATCGTATTCATCCGTCACCGTCGACGAATCCAAAGAAGCACTTGTCACACTATCCTGACTTTTTTCAATTGACCGTGTTCCACTTGTTGTTGCATCTTCCTTTTTTTCTACAGCACTTTCATAGCTGCGAACCGATGAGGCAATCTTGTCTCCATAAGCCTCATATGCCGCTTCCAGGGATTCCTCATTCTTCTCTGCTGAAGAGACTGCTGATTCTGCGTTATTGTATGCTGCCTTGGCCGTTTCCACCTCAGCATTTCTTTCCTCATACTCAACACTGTTCTTACTGATGGTTCCGTTCTCAACATCCTCCTTGAGTGCCTTCTTTAGATTGGAATACTTTTCCTTCTTAGTATCTCGGTCTTCTCTTGCCGTATTTGTATCATCACAAGCCAAGAGATAATCATTATATGCAGAGTTTTTCTTGTCAACTACGGATGTATAATCCTCACAGGCCTCATCAATATCCTCCTGTGCCCGTGCTATATCATTGGATGCATCTACCTGTGCTTCCACCAGACTTCTGGTTGCTTCTCCCGCATTAAGCTGAGACTTCTGAATTGCCACCGTACGCTTTTTCTCCTCCGCGGCAATGTCATCCTCATAATCGCTGGAATCCAAGGTTGCAATAACATCTCCTGCATTAACGTAATCTCCAATTTTTACATTAATTGCTGTCACTTCACAACCTTGGTTATTCGAGTAAATTGTCTGTGAATCATTAGCTGCAATTGTTCCTGTAATACTGATTGTGTTACTTAATGTTCTTTTCTCGATAGGCTCTGTGGTGATCGCCTGATCTGTTGAAGTATTAGCCCTTTTAAACTTTCCCATTAAGACAAATCCAACTGCAGCCGCAATCGCAATAATTACGACAGCTAAAATAATCCAGCGAATCGTATGCTTTCCTTTCACGAAAAAACCTCCTAACATTCATAGAATTGCAGAATAATCTGCTCTTCCATAAATTCTAGGAGGTAATTGTGTGCAAAGCTTGGAGAAAATGTGTTTTTTCCGTGACGAGAGTATCTACATACGCTCTGGTGCTGCAAATCCCAAAATATCAATACAAGTTTCCAGAACTTCTTTGGTTAACATAAGTAATGCTACCCATGATTTCTGCTTTGTCTCATTCTCTTCTGTAATAATCTTTGTCTCATGATAGAAGCGATTAAATGCATTCGACAGTTCATAAATAAACGCACATATCTTGTGGGGAGCTAATTCCTCATATGCACCTGCCATCATTGCATTAAATCCTGCTAGTGACATCATAAGATCCTTTTCTGATGCGCTCTCAGAAGGCATAAAATTCAGATCACACGTAGTCTTCCCAAGTTCGTTGTACTTAGTCAAAATCGATTTGATACGGACAATGGTATATAAAATATAGGGACCGGTATTTCCTTCAAAAGAAGTGAAACGATCGGTATCAAAAACATAATCCTTGGTGGCCTGATTCGACAAATCTCCATACTTAATAGCAGCCATACCGACTGTTTTTGCAATCTCTCTTGCTTCTTCCTCGGATGTATCCGTACGATTGTCACGCATCTTTTTATACATCTCATCGTTAATATCTGCGATCAGATTCTCCAGACGCATAACGCCGCCCTCCCGAGTCTTGAAAGGCTTTCCGTCCTTGCCATTCATAGTACCAAAACCAATAAACTTCAGATCTATGTTCTCAGGAACCAGCCCTGTCTTACGTGCACAGCGGAATACCTGTTCAAAATGAAGATCCTGACGCTTATCTACCACATAGATAATACGATCCGGATTTACATCCTCCACACGCTGTACAATCGTAGCAAGATCCGTTGTTGTATAAAGAGAGGCTCCGTCTGATTTCGTTATCATGCAAGGCGGCATTTCTTTTGTATCATCGGGTAAAGCAACATCGACTACAAGTGCTCCTTCGCTCTCATAAACATAACCGCCCTTTTTCAGTCGGTCAATCATTGGTTCTATATATGCCTGTGCGTCAGATTCGCCTTTCCACCATTCAAAATCTACATTGAGATTGCGATAATTCTTCTTTAAATCTGCAACCGATACCTTCATAATATGATTCCAGATAGCAGTATATCCACGGTCTCCCCTTTGCAGGCGAACGGTTGCCTCCATAGCCGCTTCTTTATAAGCATCATCTGTCTTGGATTTGCCACTGGCTGTAGGATAGATCTCTTCCAATTCAGAAATGGTAAAAGGTGCCTCCTCCGGATAATCTCCAGTAAACGTATCATCAAAATAGGGCAGCTCCGGCTGACGCTCCTTTAACTCCGTAATGATAAGACCCATTTGAAGACCCCAATCACCCAAATGAATATCACCAATAACATCATGTCCCATATATCTGCTGATTCTCTTCACGCTCTCGCCAATGATAGCAGAACGTAAATGGCCTACATGCAATGGCTTTGCCACGTTCGGTCCGCCATAATCAATCACGATCTTCTGAACCTTTTCTGGCTTCTCAACGCCAAAATGCTCTTGTTCTTTCATCTCCTGCAAATACTCAGCAAGAAATCCCGCATTTAGTTTCATATTCAAAAATCCGGGAGCAACTGCATTTACTTCACAGAATACCTCCGAATTGCTTAGCTTCTCCGCAACTTCTCCTGCAATCATAATAGGAGCCTTCTTATACTCCTTAGCAGCTGCCAATGCTCCATTACATTGATATTCGCAAAGATCCGGTCGATTCGAAATGGATACCTTTCCGTATTTCTCATTATAGCCACAGGATGCAAAGGCCTTTGTCACTTCCTGTCCGAGTTGTTCCAATAATGTCTTCATTTCTCATTTCCTTCCTGTAAAATCTGTTCTCATTATAATACACGCCCCTGGAAAACGCCATAGGAAAATCAAAGGAACCCTACAACTGTCTTTATAATAAGAAGGAAGGCCACAATACTCATAGCCGGTCGAATCAGCTTCTGCCCTTTGTGAATAGCACATTTTGAGCCGACGTAATTACCTGCCATATTAAAAATCGTAGCGGGTATTGCAATCTCATACATAATACTTCCAGAACGAATGTAAAACAATAACGCAACGTAGTTAGAAATCAGTATAACGAATTTGGCATTCCCAGATGAAGTACGCAAGTCATATTTCAATACCATCATAAAGAGAAAAATCGCAAGCATACCGCCCCCAGGACCAAACAAGCCATCATACAATCCAATGAGTAATCCTAATACACCACTCTTGCTATAATCGAGAGTGGAAAATTCTGATTTCTCTTTGTCCTCGTTCTTTAAAAATCCTTTCAAAATAACAAGTACCGCTACGACAGGTAATATCACCAAGAGCATTTTTGAGAGTACTTCATCCGGTAAATAAAAGACAATTCTTGTTGCAGCCGCGGAACCAATTAAAGCAAATACTGCCGCTACAACTGCCGTACGAAAATCTACCAGTTTATTCTTGATGAATTCTCCTGCTGCAAAGGTGGTACCCAGGGCACTTTGCAATTTATTACATCCATATGCCATATGCATTGGCATTCCCGTCATCATATAAGCCGGCATGGAAATCAGTCCACCTCCACCTGCTATTGAATCCACAAATCCCGCTAAAAACAGTAACGGACATACATAAATCAAACCTTCCAGCATATTAATCTCCATTCTTGCTAGTACACCGCAAACTTTGGGCGCAAGCACAAATTTGCCGTGTGAAAAAATCATTTTTCACACTAATTCCTCTTCTCGTATTTTATCTCTTTGTAATAAAAATTCCTGTGCTACCTATTGAGAATATGCTTGTTTCAGTATATAATCAAATACATATATATTTATAGTATTCATAACATACAAGTTATAATCGTGAAACAAAGGACATACTGACGAGAATTTCTGCGCTATTTAATTTTCGTACATACAGAGTACCTAAATGGAGGATTCTTATGATTTCTATGAAGTCTATGAATTACGTGTATGAGGTATACAAGGAAAGAAGCTTTTCAAAGGCGGCTCGTAATCTGTTTATATCACAGCCTGCTTTGAGTGCCATGGTCAAAAGAGAAGAAGAAGAGATTGGCGAGCCAATTTTTGATCGCAGTACAAATCCAATTACACTGACTCAAATCGGACGTGCATATATTGCCGCCGTTGAATCCACACGTAACATCAGACAGAACTTCAGCGACTTTGTAAACGATTACACAGAGCTCAAAATCGGAAAGCTTACACTTGGGGGAGCCAATTTTACAACTTCCTGTGTCTATCCCGGATTACTTTCTGTTTACAAAGAAAAGTATCCTAATATCGATATTGAACTTATGGAGTCCGGTTCCATCGTATTGCAGGAGCGAACTCTCTGTGAAGAAATCGACCTCATTATGGACAGCTGTATCTTCGATAGTGACCTTTTCCAGAGTTATGCTTTATTTCAAGGTAATGTCCTTTTGGCTGTTCCTGCCGGTTTTACAATAAATAAAGGTCTCGAAGAGTACCAGCTTTCAGAAAAAGATATACACAAGAACAAGCATCTACTGGATTCTTGTCCGGTTTTGCCATTATGCACATTCAAAAATGAGAATTTCCTCCTCTTAACCAAAGGAAATGATATGCATGACCGCGGTATTGCTCTATGTCAAAATAGTGGCTTTACCCCCAAGGTTCTAATGTACTTGGATCAGCTCATGACCACCTATCACATGGCAATGAGAGGGCTTGGTGTTGCTTTTGTTACAGATACTCTGATCAATATGAGTTTTCTGCGTTCCAATGCGCGATACTATAAAATCGACGACCGCCAGGCAAGACGTAATATTTTTATAGCACATAAGAAGAATCGTTATGTTACAAAAGCTATGTCAGCATTTATTGAAACTGCTCAAGATTTCTTTACATAATTCATCCCGTTTCATCAACGAAATAAAAGAAAAAGAGACTACACGAATGTAATCTCTTAAAACAACAATCGGAAGTCTCTTTCTCTGCTGATTATATCTGTATTTCCAGTTTTACTGATTTTTTACCTGTAAGTAGTTCTGTTCGCGTATCAGGCTGGCCAAATCCAACGAATATCTGATATTGATTTCCATCCATAACAAATTCCCCGGATTCATTCACAACTGCAAATTCCTTTTTCGGAATCTCAATTGTAATTTCCTTTGCTTCTCCTTTTTCAATCGAAATTCTTTGGAATCCGCACAAGCTCACATTACGTACCTCAAACTGCGAAGTCATATTCTTACGATATACCTGTACGACTTCATCGGTATCATATGTTCCATCATTTGAAATCAGCGCTGTGACCAGCAGCTTATCTCCCGATATCGCTGCCTCTGCCTTTTTCAGATTGACATCGCTGTAGGTCAATCCATATCCGAAGGAATAAAGCGGCTCTTTTTCCATATAGCGATAAGTTCTGCCCTTCATAGAGTAATCGGTAAACTCTGGCAGTTCTTCTAACGTACGATAAAACGTGACCGGTAGCTTTCCGGATGGAGATACCTTACCAAAGAGAATATTGCTGGTTGCAATTCCTCCTCTCGCTCCCGAATACCATAACTGCAGTATGCCATTTGCATGTTCCTCAGCAAAGCTCAAATCCATGGCGCTTCCTGCTGCTACACATACAATAACAGGCTTACCTGTCGCAACAACTGCTTCAAGCAGTATCTGCTGAACCTTAGGTAATTCAAGACTTTCCTTATCTCCGGAAGCATAGCTGTTACCAGCATCTCCTTCTTCTCCTTCCAGTCCTTCATCAAGACCCAGACACACAATGACAACGTCACTATTCTTAGCTACTATCACAGCCTCAGAGATTCTATCATTATCATAAGCCAAATGTTCTGATTTGCTGTCACGAAGTTGACATCCTTCCGAATACAGGACTCTCTGTTCCCCATTTGTCTCCCTTTGAATACCTTCCAGAATTGTTATATACTCCGACGCTGTACCATGATAATTACCAATCAGTGCTGCTCTGCTGTTTGCATTCGGTCCCACCACACCAATTGTCTGATACTGTGATTTACTCAAGGGAAGAATACCGTCGTTCTTTAAAAGTACAATACTCTTCTCAGCTACTTTTTGGGATAGGGCAAGATGTTCCTCACTTTCAATCTCCTTATAATCAATTGTGTCAAATTCACTTCCGTCAAACATACCAAGGAGATATCTGGTTGTAAAAAGTCTCTCAGCTGCTCTTGTAATGTCTTCCTCTGTTACCATTCCATCCTGATATGCTTTTAACATATGGAGATATGTGTTTCCGCAATTCAAATCACAGCCTGCTTTGAGGGCTTTTGCTGCTGATTCTTCTGCTGTTGCGGTAACCATATGATGCTCATGAAAATCACGAATTGCCCAACAATCTGATACAAAGTGTCCTTGGAATCTCCACTTCACACGAAGTAGATCCATAAGTGTCTCACTGGCGCAGCAAACTTCACCATTTGTACGATTATATGCACCCATAACCGCCTCTACATCCGCTTCCTCAACCAATGCTTTAAATGCCGGAAGATAGGTTTCAAACATATCCTTCTTACTTACCACTGCATTAAAGGAATGACGATTTGCTTCCGGACCGGAATGCACTGCAAAATGTTTGGCACAGGCAGCCGCCTTCATTGTGTCACCTTTTCCCTGGATGCCTTCCACAAAAGCTACCCCTAGCTTAGCTGTAAGAAATGGATCCTCACCATAAGTCTCATGGCCTCTGCACCATCTTGGATCCCGGAAAATATTAACATTGGGAGCCCAAAATGTAAGTCCTTTATAGATATCACGGTCTTCTTCTTTGGAATATGCATTATATTTTGCCCTTGCTTCCGTAGAAACTACGTCTGCTTCTGCGTGCGCCAATTCCGTCGAAAAGGTTGCTCCTGTTGCAATTGCTTGTGGAAATACAGTAGCTACACCAGCTCTTGCAAGACCATGTATTCCTTCATTCCACCAATTATAAGCCGGTATCCCTAAACGTTCGATTGCGGGAGCATCATACTTTAACTGTGACACACGTTCTTCCACCGTCATTTTTGCCACAAGCTCTTTTGCTTTCATTCTTGCTTCTTCTCTATTCATTCGCGTTCTCCCTCTTCTATTTGGAAAAAAACAGGAACAGCTCATAGAGTCATTCCTGTATTTCGTAGTATTATGTCTTCATTAAATGAACCGGAATAGGATTCCATCAACCCTTTACTGCACCTGCTGTTAAACCATCTACAATCTGATTACTAAAGATACAGTAAACAACGACAGTAGGAATAATAGCAAGTACAATAGCTGCAAACATCTGTGAATAGTTCGTATTGTATGGTCCTACAAACTTAGACAAAGAAACCGGAAGTGTCTTTTTAGCGTCGTCCGAGATAAATACCATTGCAAGCAACAATTCATTCCAGTTGTTTACGAATGTCATCAAGCCTGTTACAAACAATCCTGTCTTGGAAAGAGGAATACCAATTTTTACAAAACACTGGTAAATATTGCATCCATCAATGCAAGCCGCTTCGAACAATTCCGTTGGCATACTCTTAAAAAATCCTGTCATAATAAAAATTGTCAGTGGAAGCGAAAATGTAATATAGGGGATGATGATACCAACCAAATGATTGTATAATCCAAGGTTAGAAAACATCTTGAACAAAGGAATTAATACACAATGTACTGGAACCATCATACCAATCAGGAAATAAACCATGGTAAGACCAGATAACTTCCATTTCATACGTCCGATAGCAAATGCAGCCATGGAACCAATCAGCATACTCATAAGTAGTGTAATTACACCTACAACAGCAGAATTCAAAGTTGCTGCTCCTAACCTACCTGCTGTCCATGCTACCTGATAATTAGACATTTCAAAGTGCGTGGGTAAAGAAAAGGGAGAAGTAAAAATCTCTGCATTCGTCTTAAAAGATACAGAAAGAATCCACAACAGCGGAGCCAAATAAACAACAACCAAAAGAGCAAGGAATACATAAATTATAATCATTGCAACGGAACTTTTTTTATTATTAACACCCATCTTATGTCCTCCTACATCTCATAGTCATCAATTTTGATAACTTTATTGATAAACAGTGTTACTAAGAGGCACAGTACCAGAAGCACTACACCAATAGCACTCGCATATCCATACTTAAAGAATTTGAATCCCTGTGTATAAAGATGCGTTGCAAGTACGTCAGTTCTGTGATTCGGTCCACCCTCTGTCATGTTAAAGATGAGATCAAAGAATTTTAAAGCACCAATACAGTTCAGTGACATAGCAGTAGCTACCATTGGTCGAATCAAAGGCAATGTTATATGGAAAAATGCTTTAAACTTTGTTGCACCGTCAATATACGCTGCTTCATACAATGACTTTGAAATGCCGGAAATCTGAGCCATATAGAGCATCATAGACTGTCCAACATACTGCCACAAAGCTACAAAAGCAATAACTTTCATTGGTAAAATAATCGTTCCATCTGTATCCATCAACCAAAGAGGTCCTTCAATACCAAACATGGCAAAAACTTGATTGATACCTAACTTCTGATTGAAGATGAACATCCACATAAGTCCCAATGCTGCGGATGATAATACGCAAGGTAAATAGTATACATTCTTGAAAAAATCGCGACCTTTCTTAATATTGGTAAGAAAAGCTGCTAAAATCAATCCCACAATTAACTGTGAAATAACAGAGAATCCCATAAAGAACAATGAATTCTTAAGAGCATATCCCATTGTTTCATCTCGTGTAAATAATTTTTTATAATTTTTAATTCCAATAAACACCGGTGGTGTCAATGCATCATAATCACAGAGGGAATAATAAACCGACTGACAAATCGGCACAAACAAAACAAATGTAAATAGTATGATTCCCGGTGCGATAAATAAAATTATGGCTTTTTTGTCACGTAATAACTTATCCATATATTTCCTCCATGCTCCTAAAGTATGATGCGGGGTGTTAGATAACTCACACCCCGCATATGCTTTTCAACTAAAGTTTTCTATATAATACTAGTTCCAGATTTCATCCTTGAAGAAATCTTCAACCTTCTGAAGTCCTTCTTCTGGTGTGCTGTCGCCTAAGTATACAGATACCATAGCGTCATCAAATGTTGAACCAGCTTCCGGTGTAGCTAAAGACTCATTATAGAAACCGAACATACCAGTGGATTTGTCCATGATATCCATAACGTATTTCAACTGCTTAGGAGCTTTTTCATAATCAAGCTCTGTGCTTGCGATTACAGGAATCTTTCCACCAACTTCACCAGTATATTTCTGAGCTGTCTCATCTACAAAGTATTTCATAAGAGCGATACTAGCTTCTGGATATTTCGTAGTAGAACTCATTGCTAAACTATCAGATTTTGCAATAATCATTCCGCCATCTCCGCCACCTTCGATAGCTGGGAACTGGAATACACCACATTTGTCTTCAAAGTCAGG
The DNA here is from genome assembly GCA_964481705.1 of uncultured Lachnospiraceae bacterium. Lineage (GTDB taxonomy): Bacteria > Bacillota > Clostridia > Lachnospirales > Lachnospiraceae > CAYZUC01. The sequence continues at coordinate 3,349 of CAYZUC010000067.1, read as the reverse complement.
ATTCTCACCATTGATCTGACCAATTGCCCATGAACCCTGGATTAACATTGCAGCTTCACCATTGTAAAGTCCTGAGGTTGCCACATCATTATCATCACCAGCTGCTGTAGGCTGGAAGTATTTGGATAATTCAACCATTTTGCCAACAGCGTCTACAAATGGTTTGTCAAGCCATGAACCTGTACCAGCATTGATAGCATCTAAGTCAGCGCCTTCTCTCTGGCAAAGGTAACCAGCTAACATAGACAAGCACCAAGGTGTACCAGCACTAATTGTAATAGGTGTAAAGCCTGCTGCTTTCAACTTCTCACATGTGTCAAGTAATTCATCATAAGTTGTAGGAACAGTTGCTCCTGCTTTCTCGAACATCTCTGTGTTGTAGAATACACATGCAGATGCAAGATTCAACGGAACTGCATAAGCTTTTCCATCATAAGTAGCTTTATCAAAAGCACCTGCTACGAACTGATCTTTCCATCCGTCCTGTGCAAGGTAGTCATCTAATGGAGCTACTACACCAGGTGTAACATAATCTGTAAGATTAGCTCCTGGAGATACGATAAATACATCAGGTGTTTCATTAGCTGCTACTAAAGCGTTTAACTTTGTGTAGTAATCTTCAAGGTTTGTAGAAACTACATTAACATGATACTTTCCTTCGTAATCCTTGTTGTATCTGTCAATTGTCTCCTTATAACCTTTAGAAATCAAATCCTCTGTTGCCTCAAGATCATCCCATACCATCCATGTGATTTCCTGAACTTCTCCGGAAGCTGCTTCCGTTGCCGGTGCTGCTTCTGTTGCTTCTGGTGCTGCTGCCTCAGTTGCTGCCGGTGCTGCTTCTGTTGCTGCTGGTGCCGGTGCTGCGCCTGTTCCACAGCCTGCGAGCATTCCTGCTACCATTGTAGTAGAAAGTAATGCTGCCAATACCTTTTTCATTCCCATAATAAACTGTTCCTCCTTAAAAAGTATCTATGAGTTTCTTGTTACAAGTACACTATATCAAATGATGCTCGTATATGCATTATAAAAATTGCTTATTGGTTATCAATTATTGCTGTTATTTACTTTTTCTTTTTCACTATTTTTCCTAATAATTTATTATTTTTTTATTTATCCTACCCATCTTGCCTTCAAATATGAAGAAAATCATAGTATTTCTATACAATTTCACAAGAACGTTTGCATTTTTGTTTTTTTGTGCTATAATTCAAAGCAACTAATTTAGCAATTTTCGTATGTTAATTTTAGGTATTTCATATAAAATAGCAACAATTAAAAATAATGGAGGAGCGTTATGATTGAAAATCTCAATGGTATTCGTGAGACTGTCAACTTCAAAGACAATACCGGACTTAGATTATATGACAATGATAAGAATGAGAATTATCCGGCTCATTGGCATTCACCAATTGAAATCATCATGCCTATTCGTTCCTCTTATCAAGCCATTTGCAGTGAACAGGAGTTTCTGTTAAAAGAAGGAGATATATTAATCATTACCCCTGGGACCATACACACGCTGAATGCTCCACCGGTTGGTGAACGAATCATTTTTCAGGCTGATTTTTCGCTTCTTCATAATATAAAGGAATTAGAATCCACTCTTTCCATTATATCGCCTGCTTTATTGATCACCCAGAACGACTCTCCTTCCACTCACAGTCGTCTGCAGCAGCTGGTATATGGAATTCAGGACGAGTATTTCGCAGACGCACCTCTCAGTGAAGCGTCGGTCTATGCGAAGCTGATTGAAATGTTTGTTTTAATTGGACGTGAGTATATGCCAAATGTTAGAAATCATGAATATGAATCTTCCAAGCAAAAGGAGTATACTGAGAAATTCATGTTTGTATGCGACTATTTGAACGAGCATTGTACAGAGGATTTGACTTTGGATTTTGTTGCCGATATGGCAGGATTCAGTAAATACCATTTTTCCAGATTGTTTAAACAGTTTGCGAATGTTTCCTTTTATAAGTATTTGAATCAAAAAAGAATTGCTTTTGCAGAGCTCTTATTGATTGATCCTGGCATCTCGATTACAGAGGTTGCACTTCGTTCCGGATTCACGAGTCTTTCTTCGTTTATTCGTATGTTCAAGATTATCAAGAATTGTACACCAACCGAATTTCGGAACATGTACGATCATAAATAAAGTGAAACATGGGGACGGGGCTTTTTGTTTCAAAATCATAATGAATGGCAAGATCTATCATTTATGAATTGATTTTGAAACAAAAAGCCCCGTCCCCCATGTTTCATTTTATAACGTAATCATTTCTCCAGGTTTTATTGAGCAAATCTTCTCATCTGCTTTATAGAACACTTCCACCGCAGAGGGATTATACACAATATTGCAATCTGCGCTCATCACCAGTCCTCTGACTGCTTCTATGTAATCCTTTACCATGATATTAGTTGCATACCAGGTTTTTTCGTCACCGGATAATTTCTCACACAAAGCTTCCATCTTATCCCATGTGTTTTCTCTATGGAATTCGAAGCTATGTCCCCATATGTATAGAAGATTCAATTTCATATAATCGAGAGGATTCAAAAAACGATCAATTAGTTCTGTATTTGTAAATGCTACATTGTGATGGCAGCTCGGATGCCAGGTCATAAAGTCCGTCGGCCAATTATATCCATTTGTTTCGTTTACGGTACGAGAGTACTCTATTCCTACGGAAGCTGCTTTGGTCACAATGCCCTCAGAAAACTCTCCAAACGGATAGGACATTCCACGAATCGGGTAATGCACAATCGTCTCAAGATTTCTCTTATCTTCCATTACTTCATAGGCAAACTCGTTGATTGGCAATTGTGAAAAAAAGGGATGATTCACTCCATGGCACGCCACTTCATGTCCTTTGTATAGTTCCGGAATCTCCTCTTTTGTCACATACTCATTACCGTTTGATTTGGTTCCGATCGTCCCCGAGTTCAAATGAAAGGTTGCCTTGAGACCATTTCGATTAAAAATATCTATCAGTCTTCGATCAAAAATCTGATTATCGTCATAACTGAAAGTGAGACATTTCTCTTTTCCCTGTGGATAACATATTTCTAAAGCCATTGCTGTCACCTTCCCTTTCTACGTCAATTCTATTTGTTTGTCATACAAGTATAATTGTTTTATACCTTCTGACCTTCTCATCATATCATTATCTTGTTGTTTCGTCTGTATGGAATCTTAACAATTCTGTACATCAATTTTCATCATAATTTCATGTGAAATAAGTTGACAAACAAAACATCCTATAGTATATTTATTCATGCGTCACATTTGTTATATATGCGATAGTAGTACAGTTGGTAGTACGCCACCTTGCCAAGGTGGAGGTCG
>CAYZUC010000066.1:9522-15947 GCA_964481705.1 uncultured Lachnospiraceae bacterium | reverse complement strand
GTCAGCAGGAAATCAAGCACGAGCAAGGCGAGTATTTGATTTCACCTGACATGTTAACGAAGAATGTGTTGGAACGCAGTTCCAACGGGATTGTGGCGCCAGCCACAAACATTCTGAGTATTAGGTCAGCAGGAAATCAAGCATTTTTTTATGTGTTGGAACGTAGAAACGGAGGCTTACCATGACAATTGATCCGAATGATATTCTCAATAGCATTCTGAAAAGCATTGACCGTATTGATTATATCAAGCCGGACGACATCCCAAGTATTGATTTGTATATGGATCAAGTCACTACATTTATGGAGAAGCAATTAGGCAATACGAGACGTCATGATGAAGACAAGATTCTTACAAAGACTATGATAAATAATTATGCCAAGAACAATCTGCTTCCTCCTCCGGTAAAAAAGAAATACAGTAAAGATCATGTACTGTTAATGATTTTTATTTACTACTTCAAAAATATTCTTTCCATTAACGATATCGATAAGTTATTTATACCAATTACAAGTAAACATTTTAATCAGCGCTCCTCTGTCAATCTGGAGGATATCTATAACGAAGTCTTTAGTTTAGAGAAAGCGCAGGTACGTGTTCTGGCTAAGGACATTGTCTCTAAGTTTAATATAGCCTTCAAAACATTTGAGGACTGCAATTCTGACGACGAGGAGTATTTACATTACTTTTCCTTCATTTGTATGTTAAGCTTTGATGTCTATATCAAAAAATTGATGATTGAAAAATTGATCGATTTAATGCCGGATCCTACGAGTAAAAAAGAGAAACGTTCCGAAAAGAAAAAGTAATTCGTTATTTACTTTAAAATTTTAATGTGATAAAATTTAGTTATGTTAGCGTAATAAAGTATAGGGAGGTTCCTTATGAATAAAAAGTTACGTACAGACGCAGTTGATCATTTGTTTGAGGCAATTTTAAGTTTGCAGGACAAGGAAGACTGCTACATTTTCTTTGAGGATTTAGCTACTATTAACGAGATTCTTTCTCTCTCCCAGCGATTTGAGGTTGCCGGTATGTTGCGCCAGCATAAGACCTATCTGGAGATTGCGGAAAAGACAGGTGCTTCTACCGCTACAATCAGTAGAGTAAATCGCTCTTTGAATTATGGAAATGATGGTTATGATATGGTATTTAATAGAATAGAAAAAAAGAACAAATAATTCATTTGTTCTTTTTTTCTACGTATAAGAGATCATCTGTTTCATCTATCATTGCCTGTAAATCTACGTCTTCCCTATTCAAGAATTCCGCGATTCCTACTGATAGTTCTATCTTATATGGTTTCTCACATTCAGAATTGATCAACTGCGTAACTGCTTTAATCCTATCTCGGTACTTCATCTCCTGGTTATCTTTTGTTTCGAGCGCAATCGCGCAAAACTCGTCACCACCAATTCTACCAACTATTCCTTTGTCCTTCATCGCTCTTTGTAGGATTTTTGCGCAAGAGCAAAGAGAGTAATCGCCCTCATCATGTCCATAGGTATCATTTACCATTTTAAGCTTATCCATATCCGCATAACAAACTACAACATAGCACTCCTCTGCTGTGCTTTTCTTAAGCAGCTCTTCAGCAGCCATATAGAATCCCCTGCGGTTATAAATCCCCGTCAGCTCATCTGTTTTAGACATGGTATCCAATGCAATGTTATTTGCCTGAAGCTTTTCCATACTCTCTTCCAATTTCTTTCCTGTAATACGTTGTAGCTGGAACAGATTCAAGGTACGGATTGCGGTGCTTAGCTGATACGTAATATATTCTATGTAATGTAGATTCTCCAACCCCAGATCACATACATACAGTCCAAGCTGTAAGGACTGGCTAAAGATATCGAGTATCACCATGGAATATCGTTCCGTCTTGTCAAAATACTTATGCTCGAGCAGTTTACGAACAGAAATCTTCTGAGAAGTCCTCGGAACCGGAAATGCTTCTTCCTTCCTTTGATAAGTTTTTAATAATATATTCGGTGGAGGATTCCAAGTATCACCACGTTGATACTCTATCGGTTTGTCCCACACAAACAAATAACTGTTTTGAATCCCCAGCATATACATCTGTGCAATCGAATTAGGATAGCTCTGCTCTGTCTCATCATTGAGCATCAAAATATCTCTCGTCACACAATTTGTCGTATGATACATATCATAATTCTTTCTTTCTGACGACTGAATCATAACACACATATACTCGACAACTGTTTGCTGTAGATTATTCAATAGATTATGAAATTCAAGACGAGTTGACAATATCTTGTTCTGAGAACAGAAGATCTGATAAATCGTATCAAACACCTGAAATATCTTGCGGTAATCAACGTATACCATAATCCCGCGTTCTACCATGTTCTTAAAATAACGAAGTATATCATCATCTGAATTTCTCTTAATCACTCCATCAAAAAATCTACCCAATAAGCGCTCGAAAAAAGTCAGCATAACCTTTTTCTGACACTCCGACTGATAATCATGATGAATGTTACGAAAAATAAATTCCGTTAATCCTCGGCTCACAGAAGGCACATCTATCGTATTGGTCTGACCACCCGAAAAACGATTTAATAAAGTACTCACATTATAAGGTGCATATCTCACAGATTCCCTTGGAATAAACTTTGTAGATAATGTAATCTTCTGTGGCTCATCATCCTCCATCATTCTCATACAGGTCAAAACAGCTTCATAACCCAAGTCAGTGGCATCTGCCCGAATCGTTGCCAGTGGTGGATTCATACGTACGCAGTCAGGGATATCATCAAATCCAAGTATCATGATATCTTCACCGATGCGAATTCCCCTGCTGCTCAATACCTTATACGCAGCTTTGGCGGTATCGTCATTCACACATATGATTGCTTCCAATTCCGGATGACGGTCCATCAATTCTGCAGCTGACGCCTCACTTCTATCTGTCAAGTCACCAAAGGTCACCATCGTCTCGTCAAATGTAAGTCCGTTCTCAATCAGAGATTCTTTATATGCTTCCAAACGTTCTACTGCTTCTTGATTCGTGGATGTTCCTGCAATCATACCTATTTTGGTACAATGCTGCTCCTTGACCAGATATGCAATCCCTTCATGAATGCCTGTTTTATTATCATACTGAATGCAAGAATAGTTCTCTTCATTTGATGCAATGATAAGTGTTTTCTTTCCCTGCATCTTCTCCAGGAACTTTTTCTTCATCTCCATAGTACCACGCGTACAGATGGTACCTACGCAAACAGCCAAAACATCAATGCATTCTTGTCCACCATAGGAAAACAAGGTATTATACTGATACTCATATGGCATATGAGTATCTATATCTTCGTCCTTGTACAAGTACTTGCCAGGGAATACCACCAGATTAACATCCTTTTCCTCTGCTGCCATACATGCGCCTCGAAAAACTGACTGGCAGAAATTCTCTTCCAAGCTACCTACATACAACCCAATTGTTGTCCTGTCCTTCATATACGCACCTCACGTAATTCCTAATATCGCTATGCCTCAGTTAAAAAAGCGATGTACCCTCTCATTGCCTCATAAATATCAGATTTACTGGATAATTCCCATGGTGCATGCATATTTAAAATAGCTACTCCGCAATCAATTACTTCCATACCATATAAAGACAGAATATAAGCAATCGTGCCGCCTCCGCCATGATCAACAGCACCTAACTCTGCTGTCTGATAAGCGACCTTTCCATCCTCCATAATACGACGAACAGAACCAAAATACTCAGCATTAGCGTCATTGGAACCTGACTTTCCACGTGACCCTGTGAACTTATTAAATACCAATCCGTGTCCGAAGAACGCCGCATTCTTTTTATCAAAAGCAGATGCATAGGCGGGATCAAAGCCTGCACTTACATCAGAAGAGAGCATCCTGGAATGAGATAAGCATCTGCGCAAAGATAAGTCTGATAACTGACCACATAACTCCATGATTTCAGCTGTCATATTCTCAAAAAACCGGGAACGCATGCCAGTTGCTCCAACACTTCCTATCTCTTCCTTATCTACCAATAGACAACAAGCTGTCTTTTTTACTTTTTTCATCGATAGTAACGCCATAAGCGACGTATAAGCACATACACGATCATCCTGTCCATACGCCATTACCATACTTCTGTCAAGACCCGCGTCTCTTGCCTTACCTGCCGGAACTACTTCTAATTCGGCAGACATAAAATCTTCTTCTTCGATATCATACTTTTCTTTGATTAGTTTGCAAATATTAGCCTTTACAGCCCGTTCGTTCTTTTTTTCTTTTGCAGTTTCCTTGAGTGGGATACTGCCAATTAGAATATCGAGTGCCTCACCTTCTATCACTTTTGTGGCTTTCTTCTCCATCTGTTCGGACGCCAGATGAATCAGCAGGTCTGTCACACAAAATACCGGATCCTCCTCCGCTTCTCCAATGTTGATATCCACAATACTTCCATCTGTTTTCACTACGACTCCATGTATAGCCAACGGAAGAGCAACCCACTGATACTTCTTAATTCCACCATAATAATGCGTGTCGAGATATGCCATCTCACCCTCTTCGTAAAGTGGGTTCTGTTTGATATCTAATCTAGGGGAATCAATGTGCGCTCCCAGAATATTAATCCCTTCTTCCAAGGGTTCCTTTCCAATATGAAAAAGAGCGATGGATTTCTTCATCCATACTGCATATACCTTATCGCCCGCTTTTAATTCTGTACCCTTTTTAATGCACTCATCCAGACTGCGGTATCCGTGCTTTGCAGCAAGCGCAACACTCTGAACAATACACTCCCTCTCCGTCTTTCCCTTATCAAGAAATGATTTATAATTATTGCACAAATGCTCTAATTCCTGTCTTTGTTTCTCCGAATAACTGTTCCAGGCATTTTCTCGTTCCATGTTATCTCCATTCCTGCGCCTATACTACCTGCGTACTAACCCTTAATCTCAATTACTGTCATTGGATCGACATACTCTCCACCAAATGTTATCTGATATGTCAGCTTTTCCTCTTCCGTAGACATAACAGCAAGTGTTGTACCACGTATAATTTTATCTCCTTCACTTACAACTGGCTCTGAAATATCCTTATAAGTGGATACATAACCATTTCCATGGTCAATCTTAATCACATATCCATAATCGACATCCGGCGTAATCAGGCTTACTGTGCCATCACCAGCCGCTACCACCTTTGTGCCCACTCCCGCCGTAAAAACAACACATTGTGTCTCAGCTGTATACTTCGTCGGCATTGCCACGGTTCCGTCTACCGGAAATCCATTCGGTATGTATTGCTGACTTGCTTGTTTCTCCTGTGTCTGTTCCGCTGCTTCCTTTGCATCCAGCGTCACCTTGGCATTATGTAGATTAGCACTCAGCTCCTCTACCTGGGCCTGAAGCAGAATATTGGAATCTAAAATGTCCTTCTTTTCTTTTTCTTTCATAATGACTTCTGCCTGCATCCTCTCAATCTCGGAAGCACTGTAAGTCACGTACGATACTGCACCAAATATAGTCGCAAACAAAATGGCAAGCAACACAATTACAAAATCAAACGAAACATGAAACTGTTTTACTCTGTGTGCATTATTTGGTACCATGAGGACTGTGTATTTCAACCGTCCTTTATGCTCTTTTTCCTGCATCTTATAATTACCTCGATCGTATTTCTTGGGCACAATGAAAAGTACACATTATGCCTACTTATTATATCATTATTCTCCCAGTTTGTGAACATTTTAAAGACCATTCTCAAAATTCCTTAAATTGTCAAATATTTGCGATATATTTATTTACTTTTTTAGTCAACTGTGATATTATGTGTTTGTTGTAGAAGTGAAGTGATTATTTTTCTACAATATCACACATATTCAATTATTTTTGGAGGTATCAAGATGAACAAAGGTACAGTAAAATGGTTTAACAACCAAAAGGGTTACGGATTTATTTCCGACGAACAGGGTAACGATGTATTCGTACATTACTCAGGACTCAACATGGAAGGCTTCAAATCTTTAGAAGAAGGCGCTGCTGTTGAATTCGATGTAATCAACGGAGAAAAAGGACCTCAGGCTACAAACGTAACGAAATTATAATCTGGAAATTTTCATGTGCCTTTTCTATAATATAAAGATTTGTATTTAAGAATAAGCAATGTATTTCACCATGATTAGAAAGAAGCCAATCGATTGATTGGCTTCTTTTTTGTATTATCTACACAATTTCCACTTTTGATGCATCATAAAACTCTGTATGAACTTTATTAAATGCCGCTACTACCTGCGGGTCAAATTGTATCCCGCTCGCCTGATTCAGTATGGTATACGCCTGTTCAAGCGTAAGTGCCCTTTTGTAGGTTCTCTCTGACACAAGTGCATCATAAACATCCGCTACAGCCAGCACTCTGGCAAGCTGGGGTATA
>CAYZUC010000066.1:0-9512 GCA_964481705.1 uncultured Lachnospiraceae bacterium | reverse complement strand
GTTCCGGCAAGTCCATCCGGATATCCCTTCCCACACCATTGTTCATGATGATTGCGAGCCATCTGATAGGTATAAGTAATAAAGCTGTTGTTAGGTAACAAATAAGCAAATTTCTGAATAGAATCTGCCGCATAGATGGTATGATTCTTCATAATCTCAAATTCTTCAGGTGTATACTTTCCTACTTTACCAAGTACTGCGTCTGGAACACCAATTTTGCCCATATCATGGAGCTGCGAAGCCATAAGGATTAAATCAACATCTCCGGATGGCAGTGTAATCGTCTTCATGACAAGCATCTGTCTTAGCAGAATCTCCATGTACTTACTGACTCGCTTGCAGTGCATACCGGAATAACCATCCTTCTTGGTAATCAAATCAGTAATAATTCCAATAATAAAGAATTCAAGTGCCTGTACCTTTTGGGTCTGTACATTTGCGGTCTCCTGAAGCTGATCGTTATAGTCCTGTAACTGATCATTAAAATCCTGAAGACTCAGATTCTTACCCATCAATTTCTTTTTATTCTCAATAATGCCAATATGAAGGTCTGCTTTCTTACGAAGAATCTCTGCAACGTATGGCTTACGGATAAAATCGACCGCACCAAGTGAATAAGCTTCTAATTCTGTGCTTACCTCGGTATTACCGGTAACAAAGATGACCGGTATGTCTTTATATTTTTTGTCTGCAGCCATTCGACTGAAGACTTCAAATCCATTTAAAACAGGCATATCGATATCGAGCAACACAAGTGAGGGCATAATCGTAGCCTTCTGCAAATATTCCAGTGCAGATTTGCCTCCCTGTTGAGCCAGAACTCGGTAATCGCCCTCCAATGCCTTCTGAGCAATCATTAATTCTGTAAGATTGTCATCCACTATCATCACAGCATGCATAAAAAATCCCCCTGCTTCTTCTTTTCTATACAAACTTTTGATTCTTAAATTTAATTATATATGATTTTCATTACTTCGTCAAAGGATAATAAACCTCCGAACAAGTCAAGTGCGCTCCCAATTGTGGCGTTAATGCGATTGTTACCCATACGCTTTAATTCCTTAACATCTTCATAGCTTCCTATTCCTCCCGCATACGTCACAGGACGTCTTTGATAGCCATTTAAAATCGTGGCAACATTTTTCTCAATACCTCTCGCTTTTCCTTCCACATCAACAGCATGAATGAGGAACTCATCGCAGCTGTCTCCAAGCTTCTCCAGTAATTCTATCGTCAGCTCTTCCTCTGTGAACCTCTGCCATCGGTCAGTAACTACATAATACTTATTTCCCCTCATACGGCAGCTAAGATCCAGAACTATGTGCTCTCTGCCTACCGTCTCTACCAACGATCTGAGATGATTCCACTCTATTACTCCGTCTTGAAATACAAATGAAGTCACAATAACATGTGATGCTCCTGCTTGCAAAAAGGTCTCAGCATTTTGGTCTGTAATTCCGCCCCCAACCTGCATACCACCAGGGTAAGCCTGTAAAGCCTCCTTTGCCTGACATACAGTGGCCTCATAATAAGGAGAGTCCTTTCCATTCAAACAGATGATATGACCGCCTTTCAACCCTTTGTCGCGGTAGAACCCGGCATAATAAGCAGCATCTTTCGCAGACACAAAGTTCTCTTCAGCAAAATCTCCCTGATCCTTTAGGCTTCCTCCAACAATCTGTTTTACTTTTCCATTATGAATATCTATACAAGGGCGAAATTCCATATATTACATTTCCTTTTCCACTATTGTTCCATCTTCGTAAGCCTTTAATAGCTTTTCAAGCTGTGCAATCGATTCGCGAAGTTCATTTCCTGTATCCGTATGAGCCACCAGTTGTCTCTCTGCAAGTGTTTCCACAATTACGGAATCGGAGAATATATCCGTTTCATTGATGATTGCCGCTTCAGCTGATTCAAATGGTTCATGGGCAACCAAACGTAATCCATGTGAATTGGAAACCAGTGTATAACCTGCAATACCGGTTTTACTTTGGTAAGCCTTCGAGAAGCCTCCGTCAATGATCATCAATTTACCACCGCACATAATTGGTGTTTCACCCTTTTTCAATTCAACAGGAACATGTCCATTGATGATATGAGAGGTCTCCGTATCCATACCAAATTCAATTAGTATCTGATTGATAACATCTTCTCTGTCACGAAGTCGATAATAACTGTTTTTCGTCTCAACATGACTGGATTTATCATCGATGAAGTAACGCTCAAAGGTAGACATTTTATCTTTTCCAAATACAGGTGAATTTGGACCCGCCCAAATATACCAGATCAGATCCTGTCCCTTTTTTCGTTCTGCGTTATCCTTCACCGCGTAATAGCCCTTTCTTGCATAGCTTTCCAGTACATCATACAATGCTTTTCCTTTATAAGAATGATTATCTATTCTCACTACTTTAAAGTTACCATCATCATCCATCGGCATGCATCCATGATATAACAGATTCCCATTATATGCTTTATACAAGCTTCCTTTTGCATACAAGAAACGAACATGCTTCTGTAGTTTCTCGCTCTTTCGAAAGGCCTGTTCCAGCCGTTCCATAAGCTGTTCTTCCTCCGATGTCAGCTCGTATGGATTCTTCGGGTCAACGGTCGGGAAATCCGTATCTTTCATCGCATATGTGACTCCATCTACCAGGACTGTTTTGTTCTTATAATCAATTTTATCCAGAAGCATTCTGTCTTCCATTTCAAATTCAGGACGGCGCATGATAATCTGCCCCTCCAGCTTCTGTTGAATGATAAAGATTGCTTTATGCATTCTGGTATCAATATCCAAATCCTTTGTATTATAGCTTGTATTATATGATATCTTAAAGCAGCTACAATCACTGGATTTATAGTTCTCCATTGCAAAGGTCACGAGTGGAATCAGGTTAATTCCATAGCCCTCCTCCAAGGTGTCAAGATTGCCGTAGCGCGCAGACATTCGCAGAACATTCGCGATACAGGCCCAGCTTCCGGCAGCTGCTCCCATCCATACAATATCATGATTACCCCATTGAATGTCGACAGAATGATACTTCATCAAGGTATCCAGAATAATATGTGGTCCGGGACCACGATCAAAAATATCCCCCACAATATGCAGATGATCAATTACCAGTCTTTGAATCAGATTACAGAGGGCAACGATAAATTCGGGAGCCCGGCCAATCTCAATAATGGTATGAATAATGGCGTTGTAATAACCCTCTTTATCCTGAACCTCTACCTTTTCTGTAATCAGTTCTTCAATAACATAAGCAAAATCCTTAGGAAGTGCTTTTCTTACCTTGGATCTTGTATACTTGGAGGCTACGCGCTTTGTAATCTGTACCAGACGATGAAGTGTGATCTTATACCAGTCTTCAATATTATCCTCTGTCTTTTCAATCAATTCAAGCTTCTCAGCCGGGTAGTAAATCAATGTCGCAAGGGTTTTCTTATCCTTATTGCTCAGTGTATTTCCAAATTCCTCGTCAATTTTTCTTCGGACAGACCCAGATCCATTTTTTAGTACATGATTGAACTGCTCATACTCTCCATGTATATCAGTCAAAAAGTGTTCTGTTCCCTTAGGCAGATTCAAAATAGACTGAAGATTGATAATCTCTGTAGATGCTGCTGCTACCGTCGGATACTGGCTGGCAATGCTCCTTAGGAGTTTCAGCTCCATATCTTTGTTGTTCATTTCTTCATCCTCCCACTGCATCTTATTAACCGATTACATCACTCATATCATAGTATCCTGCCGGTTTTCCCTTAAGGAATTTCGCTGCCTGAACAGCGCCCTTTCCAAATACAGCTTTTGAGTATGCACGATGTGAAAAAGTAATCACTTCATCTTCTCCTGCGTAGATTACATCATGATCTCCCACGATAGTACCTCCACGTACTGCACTGATACCAATCTCTTTCTTCTCTCTCTTTTTAAAATCCTTTGAGCGGTCGTAATTATACGAATACTCTTTATTCAATGTCTCATTAATGGAATCTGCGAGAGCTAATGCAGTTCCACTCGGAGCATCCTTTTTCTGATTATGGTGTTTTTCTACAATTTCAATGTCAAATCCTGCCGGGGCAAGTGTAGCTGTAACTTCCTTTAATAGTTTTAACAGCATGTTAATTCCAAGAGACATGTTAGCTGATTTTAAAATAGCTACCTTCTTGCTTGCCTCCTTTATCTTATCCAGCTGTTCCTCTGTTAACCCTGTTGTACAAAGCACAGCAGGTACTTTCTTTTCAACACAGTAATCCAACAGACCATCCATTGCCGCTGGAGAGGCAAAATCAATAATTGCATCTGCTTCTACCGTACACTCACTGATGGAAGCAAATACCGGATAATTATTCTCAATCCCCATATATTGATCAATTCCTGCTACAATTTCAATCTCATCATCATTCTGAATGATGTTCGTTATGGTTCTTCCCATATGACCATTACAGCCATGCATAATCACTCTTGTCATTTCTTTTCCTCCTGTAAACACTAATCTTTATTTTATCATATCCGCACCATCTCCACAAGCACATCGAGCCTCTCATACAGCTCTCTGACCTCTTGCGATGTAGCTAATTCGTCAGAAAATGCACTGGCACTCCCTGCCGCAACAGCCATGCGAAAGCTATGTTGCAAATTACCATTTTCCATATACCCGGATAGAAATCCTGCTACCATCGAGTCTCCTGCTCCAACAGAATTGATCAACATCCCCTTCGGCGCCTTTGCCATATAAAAACGCTCATCTGTTCCAAGCATACAGGCACCCTCTGCTCCCAGTGAGATAAGAACGTTTTCCGCTCCCATCCTTCGAAGCTGTGCTGCAGCTTCAAAAAGGTCTTCCTTTGCATTCATGGGTTGTCCCAAAAGAGATTCCACCTCGAGTTTGTTGGGTTTGATTAGCAGCGGATGAAGCGGTAATGCTTCTTTCAGCAATTCTCCCTCTGCATCTACAATCACACGGTGTCTGATATCTGCTTTCACAATCCGACTGAGTATTGATGCGTAGAAATCATTCGGAACTCCAGCCGGAACTTTTCCCGACAATACCAGAAAATCACTTTCTGTTAAAGACGCTGCCTGTGCGATAAGCATTTCTATCGCATCCTTTGAGGGTTCGGGACCTCCTGCATTGATTTCTGTCTCTGACTCAGCCGAGAGCTTGACATTGATTCTCGTCTCCCCATCTTTCAAAAAGATAAAATCTGATGGAACCTTTAAAGCATCCAGTCTGCTCTTTAGTTCCCTTCCCGTAAAGCCCGCAAGAAATCCAAGGGCAATGGTATCTATGCCGAGATTACGGAGAACGATGGATACATTGATTCCTTTACCGCCAGGCGAAATCTGTTCTCTCCCCGAGCGGTTCGTCTCTCCCACATGAAATTCATCCAATTCCATTCGGTAATCCAAAGAAGGATTCATGGTAATGGTATAGACCATTCTAAGCTCCAATCCGAAGTATACACTTCCCGTTTGGTAAAAGTATGGACGTGGTCATCGACCACGTCCGTAATTTCTATAACAGTCCAAAAGCTTTCATAGATTTCTCAAGCCGTTCTGTATCCTGAGGCTCCATTTCTGTTAATGGTCTGCGAAGCGGTCCTGCTTCCATTCCCATAAGATTCATTGCTTTCTTTACCGGAATAGGATTGACCTCGCAGAACAAGCTCTCTACCAAATCGATCGTCTCCAACTGCAAATCACAGCTCTTCTTTACATCTCCTTCAAGATAGCTGTAAACCATATCATGCATATGCTGAGGTGCAATATTGGACACGACTGAGATAACTCCCTTTGCACCAAGTGACAGCAACGGTACTACCTGATCATCATTGCCGGAGTATACATCAACTTTTCCCTTTGCTAAAGACATTAACTTTGCAATCTGTGAGATATTTCCGGTTGCTTCTTTTACACCTACGATATTAGGTACTTCGTTGCACAAATCAACAACCGTCTGTGGAAGGATATTTACACCTCCGGTTCTTCCCGGTATGTTATAAAGAATAATTGGAATCTTTACCGCATTCGCAATCATGGTAAAATGCTCTTTTAACCCTTTCTGGGTTGCTTTGTTATAGTATGGAGTAACCACCAGTAGACCATCTGCTCCAAACTTCTCTGCCTCTGTAGAAAGATAAATAGCTGTCTCGGTGCAGTTCGAGCCTGTTCCTGCAATAACAGGAATCCTCTTATTCACTTTCTCTACTGTAAAGCGAATGCACTCCAAATGCTCTTCATGAGAAAGCGTAGCAGCCTCTCCGGTCGTACCACACACGATAATCGCATCGGTATGGTTCTTAATCTGGAATTCGATCTGCTCTGCGAATTTCTCAAAGTTAATCTCTCCGTTTTCTTTAAATGGTGTTACAATTGCAACACCCGCTCCTGTAAATATTGCCATTCTGGCTCCTTTCCGGTCGCTTTTCCTATTTTTGATGAACAAAAAAGTCGACCACTCTGGGTCGACTCTGTTCATTTTCAATATACTTGATATTCAAAATTAAGATAGCGCCCCATCTGTTAAGATGACAGTCATACAATTATTCACTGCATGCCCAAGATCATGTCTGCAGATACATAATCTTTCGGCGTCGTCCCCTTTCCTTTCTCCTCTTCTGTTCCTGCAACATCAGAAAAAGTACTCATGAAAAACGCAACCTCTATCAATATGTAGTTGATATTATCAATACGATAATACATCTGTAGAATAGCACTCATTTCCTATCATGTCAACGAGTTTTATCGAATCCGGTTAAAACGAACGGTCTCAAGCTTTGTAATCTCATCAACCAGTGCACATACCTCTTGTGTGATACTGATTCCGGTCATAATAATTCTTACATTCTCCGGCTTTGCTTTAAGAATGGCTTTCAAATCATCCAAATTCATAATACGATTATCAATCAAGCCTAAAATCTCATCCAGTATCAGCAAATCGCATTCTCCTGTGACTAGTACTTTTTTTGCGAAATTCAGACCGTTACGGATATTTTGAATTTCCTCCTGTTGCTTATCCTCATCCAGTTCCTCAAAGCACTCTTCCGATTTTTCAAAGCTAAAAAGCTTGATTTCCGGTTCCAGTCTTCGAATGATTTCAAATTCACCCGATGGCTTTCCTTTTAAAAATTGAATGATAACAACAGATTTTCCCTCACTTGCTGCACGAATCCCCTGACCAATCGCGGCTCCCGTCTTTCCTTTTCCTTCACCGCCAAAAATCTGAATTAGTCCTTGTTCCATTGTGACACCTCAACGTTCTAGTCAAAACTGACATTTCTTCACTCGCAAATCGCGCATAGCATATCACAAAGAAAAGCAAAAAGCAATTTATTTCTTAAATTATTCTTAATATTGCTGTTATGACAACTAATTATGGTAAACCATTAAGGTAAATACTCTAATTTGTTAACCGATACCTCATATGCTACCCGACGTTCTGTTTCTTCTTCCGAAAGCTTCTTCATATATTCACGGCTTTGAATTCTTCCCCATACTGCAGCCCTGCTTCCCACTTCAAAGGTAGATGCAAATCTGGCATTTCTGCCCCAACAAATACAGGGAATGTAATCGCTTTTTCCATACGGACGATTGACTGCCAGAAGAAGATCCGCAATCTCCCTGCCAAGTGGTGTCTTTCGATAAATAGGAGGCTTGCAGATAAACCCATCCAAAAAGATCTGATTTGACTTTGCATTCTCTGAAATTTGTTCAAGGTAATCAATCTCTCGTGCGAAAACAGATAGTACCAAACGGTTTTTTCTCTCTTCATGTCGGTTATAAGAACGGAATTGTCCACATACCTTTACAAAATCACCTTTGTAATCTTTCGTAATGTCCATGAGTCGCTCTGAAACCATAATAGGAATCACATCTGCCGAATTGCTTAGTCTGCTGACGAGTATATCAACTAAATAGAAGCCTTCCCCAAAGACCTCATGACTGAAGGAAAATTCGCTGATTACCTCCCCAATAATGGTTACCTGATTGTTCTCAATTACTTTGTCTGTCATCATTTTTTCATTCTCCCTTACGTATTTTGTTTTCCTGTTCGGTAATACTATATATATTCGCGGCTTGGGGAATTATTCCAAATAAATTCATTTTACCAAATAATCACTAAAAATGCACTACTAATCGTAAAAACTTTTTACTTGTATTATTGTGAGAATATGATAAACTGTTTAGGTTAATGCAGAGTAAAGATGGAGGAACGTATGATTACGAGAAGAGAAGATATTCGAAACATAGCCATTATAGCACATGTTGACCACGGTAAGACAACGTTGGTTGATGAATTGTTAAAGCAAAGTGGTGTATTTCGTGCCAATCAGGAAGTTGCAGAAAGAGTTATGGACTCAAATGATATTGAAAAGGAGAGAGGTATTACGATTCTTTCCAAAAATACCGCGGTATTCTATAAGGATACCAAAATCAATATTATTGATACACCTGGTCATGCTGATTTCGGCGGCGAGGTTGAGCGTGTCCTGAAAATGGTAAATGGTGTCGTTCTCGTTGTGGATGCTTATGAAGGTGCAATGCCTCAGACAAAGTTTGTTCTGATGAAAGCCCTTGAATTAAAGCTTCCTGTTATCGTATGTATTAATAAAATAGATCGTCCGGAAGCACGATGTGAAGAGGTCGTTGATGAAGTTCTTGAGCTTTTCATGGATTTGAATGCTACCGATGAACAGCTCGATTGTCCGTTTGTATACGCCTCTGCCAGAGATGGTGTTGCCAAGATAAATATGGAAGACGAAGCAAAGGATATGACTCCTCTCTTTGAGACAATCCTTGATTATATCCCCGCTCCCGAGGGTGATCCGGATGCCAATACACAGGTTCTGATTAGTACTATCGATTATAATGAATATGTCGGACGAATCGGTGTGGGTAAGATTGATAACGGTTGTTTGAAGGTTAATATGGATGCCGTCCTTGTTAATCATCACGATCCGGACAAGCAGAAAAAAGTTAAGATAAGCAAATTATATGAATTTGATGGTTTGAATAAGGTAGAAGTTCAGGAAGCACATATCGGTTCCATTGTAGCAATTTCCGGTATTGCTGATATTCATATTGGAGATACTATCTGCTCTCCCGAGAGTCCGGTTGCGATTCCATTTCAGAAGATTTCCGAACCTACCATTGCAATGCAGTTTATTGTAAATGACTCTCCGCTTGCCGGTCAGGAGGGTAAGTATGTGACCTCCCGTCATTTACGCGATCGTCTTTTCCGTGAGCTGAATACGGATGTAAGCCTCCGCGTGGAGGAAACAGACACCACCGAAGCTTTCAAGGTTTCCGGTCGTGGAGAACTTCACTTATCTGTCCTTGTCGAGAATATGAGACGTGAAGGATATGAGTTTGCAGTAAGCAAAGCAGAAGTTCTGTATCATACTGATGAAAACGGCAAGAAGCTCGAGCCTATGGAGTTAGCATACATTGATGTTCCGGATGAGTTTTCCGGTGCTATCATTTCCACTCTCTCGGAGAGAAAGGG
>CAYZUC010000065.1:0-16124 GCA_964481705.1 uncultured Lachnospiraceae bacterium | reverse complement strand
ATTATCACCTCCCTTTTTCAGGGAGCGTACCGCCTATCCGTTATGGCAATTCCTTTGTAAAATTATACCAAAATATTACATATAATTCAACTTGTTTTTAAAAGATAAGGTCAAACCATAAGGTCAAACACACATGTAACTAACACACATGTAACTAACACACATGTAACTAACACACATGTAATTTCTAATCTAATTCAACTAATGAAACTGATTGCGAAAAATTGTAAAATATGATATTATTTTATTGTGGAATTAAAATGTTCGGGGGAATGACATGATAAATATTGTAATTTGCGATGACAATAGGAGCTTTATTTCTAATATTAAAAAGCTATTAAAGGAAAATATAAAATTTGAATTCAATTCATTTTCATTTGAAAATTATACAGAGGAATTTGCAAAATATATTGCCACAAATAAAATTCCAACAATTTATATTTTGGACATAGATTTAAAAAACAAAGATATAAATGGCATATATATTGCCAGAAAAATCAGACAATTACGAAATTACAACGATGAAGTTATATTTTTTACAAGTTATGAAAAATTCATAAAATATTTAATAAACAGTATAGTTAATCCTATAGCATATGTAATTAAATCTCATTATAGTGATAACTTAATTAATGCTATAAATGTTGCATATAATTCTTTAATCATGAAAAATGATTCCCAGAGCAATGATACAGGGGAAATAGCTATATGCGAATCCAAAGTTGACTACAGGATAAGATTTAAAGATATTATGTATATTGAAAAAACTAAGGGATACAAATATATACTTATTAAGACAAAGCCAAATTATATTAAGGATGAATATAAAGTGTTGTATAATATTGGGTCATTAATGGATAGACTGGATGACAGGTTTTGTTGGTTGAATAGAGGTGTTATAGTTAATAAAGACTATATTAAGTATGTTGATACTAAAAATAATGTTATTGGGCTGGAATCGGGAGATGATTTAGCTGCCACAGCAGATAATATTGTCAAGTTAAGTAATTTGATTATTAGCAAAGGTTTGGATGTAAAAAATGGGTGAGCTAATTAAGATTATTATCGGGAGTTTTAATTCAGCTTATATAGAAACAATTTTATTTCCATCTAAATTGCTAGATATTGATAGAAAAGAATATATTACATTCAAGAGATTTATGATAATTTTACTTTCATTGCCGATTTTGTATTATTCAGATTATATTATTATGCCGTTTCGTCTGGCTGTTATAGTTTTTGTTTATTCAATTATGATAAAATTAATATATAAAAAAAATACAAAAGTAGCATTTGTAGTAGGTATATATTCATATTCGTTAGGATTTTTAAGTGATACAATTAATGCACTTATGTATCTTAAAATTTTTAAAATAGATATTAACTACATTTTGCAGCATATATATTTACAATACACAATGTATTTTACATTTCTAGCAATATCTGTTGCAGTATGTTACATATTAAAGCCACGTAAGTTATTCAGTGAAACAGAAGAATTTTTATTAAGCAAAGATTCAAAAACAGTAACTAAATATATAACATTAATTTTATCGTTTATGTGCTTGTTAGGATATATGGTTGCTACTCAGCCCTACTTGAGTCCACAACATTTAGCTTCGGTTATATCGTTGATTATGTTCATAATAATTAATGATATGTATATAAAGCAAATTAAAATGACGGAAAAGACAAAGAGTGATCTGGAAGAAATTTTCTATTATGCATCAGAACTTGAGAAAGCACAAAATCTTTTAAAAAAAGAACAGCATGAATATAAAAATCAATTGGTTACCTTAAATATATTAATTGAAAATAAAAAATATGAAAAAGCAAAATTATTTATTATTGATATAACTAAAGTTGATGACTCCGCAACTTTGAATATAAATACCGATTATGAAATGATAAAAGATATCATGCTAAAGCAGTTATTAATTTATAAAACTAACAGAGCTACAGAAAACGGCATAACAGTTGAATCTATAGTATTACAAGAAATAAATAATATAAATGCATCTACTATGGAATTAAGCAATATAATTAATATAATTATGGATAATGCCATAGAAGCAGCATATGCCTCACAAAAAAAGCACATTTGCATATTGATCGATAAATATGATAATCAAACCAACATAATAATTGGTAATACTTATAATGATATTAATATAAATGTAGATTTATATAAAGAAGGAATCACTACAAAAGGAAAAGGAAGAGGAAACGGGCTTTCTATATTGCAAGAAATAGAGGATAAAAATCCAAATATACAAATAAACACAGATATAAGAGAGGATTTGTTTATACAAGAAGTAGCTATAACCTGTAAAAAGGAGGACGATTAATTTTACTGTCCTCCTTTTAGCGTAATGTTTAATTATTTTGCTTTTGCTTTTTCTTTGTCTAGCATGCATTTAGGAATTTTAGGTTCCTGCCATAAATGGTTTGGACTCATAATAGTAGAAGCCTTAGCAATGGACGTAAGTGTAGATACTAAAAGATTAGGCAATAAACTTGATTTTTTAGCAATTTTCATAGTTATTATACTCCTTTTTAAATAATATGTATAAAATAGGGCATGTATTAAATGCCATAAAAAACAAGGACAATATGATCATATTAGAAAGCCGCATATCAACAAATTGAGCCAACATAATATATATAATCAATATGAATATAACTGTAATTTTAAGTTTTTTTCTTTTTTGGCAATCCACTAGGGGTCTTTCCGCAGTATCAGCAGGAGCATATAAGGCGAATAGAATAAAGGATCCCATACTAAGAATTATTTTTAGTAAAAAACTTAGGTTAAATAAAGATAAGTATACTACTCCAAAGATATTTGAAAATGTTAGAACAAGGCAAGACAATGAATCATTTGCATGAAATCCAAATGAAAAACTTCTCAAGATAGCCATAAGAATAAAAACGGTGCATACTTCTGAAATAACGTCTAACAACACTCCAACAAAAAGAATAATCAAAAATTTAGATGAATTATAGTAAATAATTTGCATTCCATACCTTATAATACTTTCTTCATCATCAGTTATTTTAATCGATTTACGTATGTAATTAATTATTAAACCTTCAATATAACTCCCCATATTAGGATAACTCCATCAAATCTATAAGCTTTTTTCATATTAACACATAAAAATATGTATGTATATTTTTTGACATGAAAACCTTGTTTTTAGTACATGAATTTTCCTTCATGGCATGGAACAAAGGTTTTCATGTCAAAAATTTGATTTAGTAAATATCTAAGCTTATTATATAGTTAAGATATCATAATTAGATTTATATCACTTTTTAGACAAGGTATTATTTATTAATAGTTGGACTATTTTCTCTGAATCAAAGGGTAAAAGTACACGTATATGCTATCAATATATCAAAAGCAGATAATAAGTGATTCTATTACTATTGGTACAACAGAGGTGTGTCTTCAATAATGCTAAGACTTTCAATTAGTGATACACTATTTTTGCAATATAATTATGGGATTATATATATTGTTTGTTGTGTATCTAAAGTAGATTTGTCATGTAAAGGGTAAAATATTAAACTATATTTCAAGTCAAAAAAACCTATATTGGTGTTAGAATGATAATTTAGAAGAGAGTTTTTTATTAGATACGATTAACTATAACTCAGCAATGGGAATAATTACAACAAATAATGATTTATTAAAGCTGTTTAATGAAATGAACAATAATAAATATTGTAATAGTAAAAACATAAAAAGAATTATTAAACCTATAGGATTTTCAAATAATAAAATAATTTACCCAGAAATAGATTATGAGCTTTATGGATTAGGTTTAAATATATCTAGCTATAGAGATCATTTATTTATATATCATGAAGGAAACTATCCGGGATATAGCAGTCAAATAACATATTTTCCCCAAGAACAAATAATAATTTAAAATAATTAGGTTTATATTCAAACATTCCAAATACATTTCGATGTTAAAAGAAAGAGGTAAATATAATGAGCGATAAGAATTTGCTATTTGAGCTAAGCGATCCATATTACGCAGGAAAAATTGAGATAGAAAAGTCTACTAATATAGAAGAACTTTTTGGACAAATTGTTCTTAATAAAATGGTTGGAGTTGCGTATGATAAAATCGAATTACAATCATTACATAGTGAATTACGAAAAGCAATAGCTATATTAAAAAATAATTATTTATATAAAGGCATTATATATAAACAACATCTTAAATGCGTAGCAAACATATTAGTTGATTTTGATAAGAATTATTCTCTATTAAAAGGATCATTTCTTTCAACTAATATATACAGCGAAGGACAACGTGTATCTAATGATATTGACATTCTTATAAGCTCTGAGAATGTTTCAGCTTTACAAAAACTCCTATTTAATAATGGATTTATTCAAGGACATTTGCTAAATTCAAATGAAATTCGTTCAGCAACTAGAAAAGAAATTATTGATGCAAAGATGAATTTTGGACAAACATTTCCATTTGTGAAAATTGTTGAAAATGTGCCTCTTGTAATAGATATAAATTTCTCTATGGACTACAAAATGCCATCAGAGAAAAATTTAATTACAGAAATTTTAGCTAACTCTGAATATGCTACATTTGAAGATGTGAAATTCAAGGTTTTAAATCCAATAGACTTTATTATTCATCTTTCGTGCCACTTATATAAAGAAGCCACTACATACGATTGGGTAATAAGGCGTAAGGATTTAATGTTATACAAATTCTGTGATATAAATGTATTTGTCCGTAAATATGGATCTAATGAATATTTTTCCAACTTGGTAAAACAAATAAAAAGGTATAAACTTGAAAAAGAATGCTATTATACTTTCGAGAATTCTTCAATTATTTATCCGGAATTAAATGACATTGAAGGATTTGAAAATATGAAAGTATCAATCAAGCCGGCCAATTTAGTTTTTATGAAGCAAGTAATTTATCCACGAGAGAAAAAGCTTTTCCAGCATGATATGAACTTTACAGATTGGTTTTTTTGCCCCAATCGAGTTGCTCACTTAAGGGAGATTCATTAGACTTCATCAAAGATTTAATAGGAGGGAGATAAAAGACATATTAACAATGATACATGAGAAGATAACTGAATAATCGTAATAATAAATAATTAAGGAGAAAGAGGGGTGTTAATATGAGCTATGAAAATGAGATAATTGGTGTTATTTCTTCGTTATCGTACATTTCAAACGATGAGATTAGGTTTGACGATGAATTTTCAACGATTGGGATTGACTCGCTTAATATGGTGGAACTAATAATTGCCTTAGAGAATATATTTGAAATAACCTTTGATGATTCGGAACTTGATCCCAGTTCGTTAAAGAAGGTATCGGATGTTATCAAATTGACAGAAAGATATCTATCAACAGAAAAGTAGGTGCCTTATGTGGGATTTTATCAGAGAATGCCTAATAAAACATCCATATTCAATAATTAAAGATGATAGCAATACATTTTTTTATGAGCAGCTTCTCGACTTGGTAGAGTTGCATGGAAAGACATTGAAATCGGTTTTGAAGCCAAAATCAAAGTGCGCTGTTTTATGCGATTCTGGATTAGAGTCGGCGATTGGACTGCTATCCTGTTGGAGCGCAGGCATGGTTGCAATTCCTTTGTCTAAAAATTACGGAACAAAGCATTGTGAACAGATTATTGCCTTGACAGACCCCGATGCAGTCATTACCGATGATTATAATTATAAATATAAGCTTACATATAACTTGAATTCTAATTCGTTTTACGGAGAATTAACAAACATACGAATAGAGCCAATACTATGCGATGTAGCGCTCATTATGTGTACGTCCGGCACTACTGGGAAACCTAAAGGAGCTATGATAACTGAAGATGGACTGAAAAAAAATATAGAAGCAATAGCTCAATATTTCAGTATTAATAATTCTGACACAATACTTATCGCACGCCCATTATATCATTGTGCTGTGTTGACTGGCGAGTTTCTCGTATCATTATTCAAAGGTGTAAGCATCGTATTCTTTGACGCAATATATAACCCTATGAATATGATTGTTCATGCTTATGAACACAAAGTTACAACTTTTTGCGGGACACCGACATTACTGAATCATATTTCACAGCTCGTAAAACGAAGCCACAAGAAGTTAAAAATTAAAAAAATTGCCATAAGTGGCGAATGCCTCAACAGTGATACCGCAAATAACATTAGAAACACATTTCCCGATGCTGAAATCTATAATGTATACGGTTTAACCGAGGCAGCACCGCGCGTTTCATACCTTCCACCCTATGAGTTTGACCGTTATCCCGAATCTGTTGGAATTCCAATGAAAGGTGTAAAAATAAAAATTGTAGATAAGGAAACAGGTGAAGATCTACTAATAAACAATCATGGAATAGTTATGGTCTCATCCCCGAGTATGATGAAGGGATATTATCAGAACCATGAACTAACTATGAAGGCTATTGAAGGAAGTTGGCTCAATACACATGACATAGGATATAAAGATGAGAAAGGGTATCTGTATATTCTCTCTCGTGCAGACGATATGATTATTAAAGCTGGAATGAACATATATCCCAAAGAGATAGAGAATGCTATAAACTCGTTACAGGAAATATCAGAGTGTTTGGTATATGGAGAGAAAAACGTTTTAGGAGAAGAAAAAATCACGGTTGATATAGTTATGTGTAATAAGTATGTAGAAAGTGATATAAAAGCCTTAATGTCAAAATTCCAAGAAGTTTTACCTCCTTATTTAATGCCTTCGAAGATAAACATTGTTGAATCGATACCGAGAAATGCCTCGGGTAAAATTGTACGACGTAAGGAGCGGCAAATATGAATACGATTGAATATGAACGAAAGCAGTTACTCACATTAGATGAATACAATATGCTTATGACAAAGCTTAACGAAATCGTTGATTGCAATGAAGTTGTTCAACTAAATTACTATTTTGATGACAATAGCTAAAATCTATATGATAAAGTCGATGCGCTTATAGTAAGACAAAAATCAGGTGGATTATCACTAGAGAGAAAATTAAACAAGTGATATTCTACTAACGGAGTAAAAATCTGCGATGAAAGTAATGAAGATATACAAAGTCTTCCCATGAAAATTATTATTGATGATAATAAATTTTATTACATTGGGAACCTGATAACCGTAAAAAAGAACTATAAGATTGATGATAACACGATTTCACTCGATGTAAGTTATTATCTTGGCTAAATTGATTATGAAATAGATATTGAATCGGACAAAGAGGTCTCTATACCTGAGTTCATCTTCAAAATGATTAAGTTTAAAAACATAAAGATGGAAAGTATACACGGTTTGTGCGAAAGCTAAAGGAGAAGCGGCTACAATATGAGCTATGAAATGAAAATAAGAGATATTGTCGCTGTGAATATAAAGACTACTAAAAAATGGGGAATATAAGTGAAAAAACTACAAATGAATACAGATCTACTTGAAAACATTTTCGGAATATCATGTGTTGAAAATTATTATTTATCAGTATTAAAGTTTCTTGATCTACCATTTCAATCCGTTTTTTACAAAAGCTATGTGCCGTTGTTACAGACAGTTCACGACTTTATTGACAATAAATTTACATATTTACAATATTACAAGCTAGAAAGAGTATTCGTTACCGGTAAAAAAATTGGACTTATGCAAATGCATTCGTTTGATTCATCTTTTGACAGCTTTATGAAAGTATTGGAAAATAACATTATTAATGGGTTGCCTTTACTTGCGATGGTTGACTATAATAAATTACCTAAACAGGGGAATATTGCTCCTTGGAGAGAGGATCATTTTGTTTCGGTGATTGGTTATTCAGACACTTCTGTTGTTTTTTTGGATGATACACCCACTAGAAAGTTAGAAATAACAAAAGCATTATTTGAAGATGCATTTATGTCAAGATATTCATATTTTGATGTTCTTGATGAAAATAAACATGAAGAATTCAAAAAGGAAGCACAGTTATATATAATAAATAGTATAACAAACGAACAAGAAATATTTAAGGAATTAGTACTTGGTGATGAGAATTTACTGTATTTCAGAGATGCAATTGGTATTTTAAGAATTTCTAGAAACAGAATAAAACTATTTTTGAAATGGTTTATTGAAGATACAAAACTCTTACTAAATACTACAGTTAATAATTTGGAGTTAGTTATAAACCGGCTTGATAATTTATTCTCAATCATTGAAGCGTATAGGCTTAGAAAAAAAATTAAAAATGATTCAGTAAACGCATTGTTACTTGAAATATTTGAACTGGATTATAAGTGGAAAAATGAATTGAGTCTGATTTTGAAAAATTCTAAAAACTAAGTTAAGCTGTTTAATACAATGATTTAAACCTATAAATAGAAATATAATTGAAAGTTTCTTTTTCAATAAATGGAGATTGGTTATATGAATGATAAAATAGAAAGGCAAATAATTGAAATTCTAAAAAGTAAACTTGACATTAACTGTGAAGATTTGTCAAAAGATACAGCCATATCTGATTTAAACATTGAGTCTTTACTTTTTATCGAAATAATTGTTACACTTGAAACGGAATTTAAAATTGAGTTGGATGACTCTGACTTGGATTTTGCATCTTATGAAACCGTTAATGATCTTATTAGAGTTGTACAAATCCAAAAAAATCAGTCCGGAGGTTTCAATGAATAATGTAGTTAAACATCAACTTTTTATTTTACCTTTTTCCGGAGGCAGTGTAAAATACTATAATAGATGGTTAGCTCATTTTAGTCCGAACATTCAAGTTGAACTAATTGAAATGGCTGGTAGAGGAATTAGAAAATATGATGGAAAATACAATGATTTTGATGAGGCAACTTTGGACTTATTTAAAATCATTAAAAATAAAATTAATACGAGTAATTTTTATATATTTGGACATAGTTTAGGGGCTCTTTTGGCATATGAAATAAGCTTGAAGTTTCAAACTGAGCAATTGAACTTGCCAAAGGCTGTTTTTTTATCTGGGAGAACTTCTCCATTTTATAGATTTCATGAAAATGTGGAACAATTATCAAGCAACGAAATAATAAAAGAATTACAAAGTCTAGGCATCGAAGATATAGATATATATAAACATCCAAGAGTCGGGAAATATTATCTTTCACTTTTGTGTGGTGATTATAATCTTACTAAGACATATTGCAAGCAAGAATCAATTTTAAGCAAGGTTAATGGTCATATTTTTTATGGCATTACTGATCCGTTTGCAGTTGACATTAATTCTTGGCAAGATTATTTTGAGGATAAATTAGATATTCATTGTTTTTTGGGATCACACTTCTATATTAACAATAATTTCAGGGAAATAATAGAAATTATAAATAAAAATATCGTATTAAATTGAAAGAATAAAATCTATGTTAAAGTGGAGGAAAACATTTATGGGTATAATGAATATTCAAGCTGTATCATTCGAAATTCCTTTTATTGAGGAACTTATAGGAACTTATCTGAACCATGTTAAAATTGATTATGAAAAATTCTTGTTTTTATCATGGGGATTTTCTATCTCTGATAAAGATCCAAAAAATCCTTTAAAGATTGGAACTCGCATTGATTTTGACAAAGGCGATTTTTTAGAGTTATTAAAAAGATATTGTGGTGTAGAATTGGAATATTCTCCAATAGATGATGTGGAATGTACAACTCAAAGAATAATTAAAGATATCGAAAGTAAAAAAGCTGTAATAGCAACTGTACAATCGATGTATTTACCATATCATAGAACATTTGGAAAGGAAGAAGAAAATCATCCGCATGATATTCTTGTTTGCGGTATATCTGAAAATGAAGTATTTGTAATGGATCCGGGTTGGTTTGAAGGAGCTTATGGAATTAATCTTGAGAATTTTAAAAAAGCGCTATATGAAAAAGTTGGCTTTTTTAAGTTTTTAGATAAAACATATCAATTTGATGAAGTTGAAGTGTTAGATGCTATAATTAAAAAGGTAACATCACCAAAAAACGGGTATGCAGATATGTTCTCTGCCATAGAAGAGTATGCAGATTTAATGATAAACGAGTTTAAAATTGAGAATGAAGTAGGAATAAGGGATTATAACAACGAATCATTGAAATGGGAGCCCTTTATTACTAGGATGACTCGTATTGATGGGCAAAGATATGCAATGGGTATGGTTTTTAAATACCTGCATAAAAGAACAAATGAAGATATTCTATTGGAAATTTCGAAGATGTATACTGATTGTGTGAAAAAATGGGCTTATGCAAAATATGGAATATATCGTTCAATAATCAGTAATTCAAATGATAAGTTTAATAATAGTGTGTTAAGATTAAAGGATATTGCAAATTATGAAAGAGAAATTCTCGATAAAATAATCATAGCAAAGGAAGTGTTAGAGGCTAGAAAAGTAAATGCTTCAACAGTTATGGTTAAATTAGAGCCTTACTACAATTTCAAGATTTTTAGAGAGCTAGGGAGTAAGGAAGCTGATGAATACTTCTTAACCACTAATATGCCTAATAACGAGATTATGAATGTGGAAGGAATACCATTTAAGTTTCCAGATATTACTCAGTCATTTGATTGTATTTCATGTGATTCTCAAGAAATAGGTGTAGCTTTAGGGGTATACACAGAAATTAATGTTCTAGGATTTGCTATGCATTCCGGCTATGTGGATGACATTGTTGTAAACTATGATGATGGTACCTATGAATTTTTAGAGCTTGCCTTAAATGTTTACTCTGGAGGGCTTGCAAGATATGGGGAGATAATAGCTATGCGTGGCCAAACTTATTCCGATAACATGCTTGGTATTGGTTGTATTTATTGTACAACGATTAAATTGAATAACGAGAAGAACGTTGTTAGTATTGTACTTCCAGATTGGTCTAAATTGTGTGTTTTATCAATTTCTTTGAGAAAATAAATTTGATAATGGGATGTGAAATAATGTATGAGAAAAAAACTAAGGAAAAGTCGGCTTACACTTCGTTAAATAATCTAAAATTTATGCTTAAAAAAACTTGGCAATGGAATAAGTCGCTAATTTTTTTAGGTATAGTTCGTGTGCCGGTTCTTGTTGTATTACCGCTGACAGGTATATATTTGTCAAAATTTATAGTATCTTTTGTTGAATCGAATTCTGAACCTATTCAATTGCTTTTGTATATATTTTTATTTTCGAGCACCTTATTCATTTTGAATGTAATGGATAGGTATACTTTTTATAAGCTGCAATGGGGTGGCAACATATTGCGTTATCAATATTTGAATCTTTGCAGTGAAAAAGTTATGGACACCGATTTTGAGAATATAGAAAACCAGAATGGTCAATTAATTATGCAAAAGGCAATTAAGCTGTTTAATTCGTTTAGACCCATGGACAGTTTGGGTGCAAGAGAAGTAGGAGCAGACCAAATAGTAATGGGTTTAGTGAACCTCTCAACAAATCTATTTGGAATTATTACTTATTCCTTTATATTAGTTACGCTAAGCCCACTGCTTATATTATTTTTAATCGGAACAACCGTACTTGATTATTTAATTGGCAGAAATTTAGCGAAATGGAATTATGAAAAAAAGAAAAATTGGGTGCAGGTGGATAGAAAAATAAATTACCTAAAGCGGGCAGCAGGTGAGTTTTCCAAAGCAAAAGATATAAGGCTTTACAACATGCTTGGTTGGTTTTCAGAGCTTTTAGGAGATTTACTTAAAATAAGAACGTACTGGTACAAATATGTTGAAAAAAGGAGTCTAAAAAGCGACCTGCTTTCAGCAATTATTGCACTTTTGCGGGATGGAGTGGCTGTAGGATTCCTTATTTATACAATGTTCACAAAAAAAATGCCTGCTTCGGATTTTATATTGTATTTTGGCGTTATAGGTGGATTTTCAACATGGCTTTTGAATTTTTCAGCTAATATAAACGCAATGTTTAGCACTTGTCTAAATTTTTGCGATTTGAGAGAATTTTTAGATATGAAAGACACTTTAAAGCGCAGTGCTGGTGAGGTCTTGCCAAAGGAAAGCTGTAAGATACAGTTTAAAAATGTTGGTTTTAAATATGCGGGAAGCGATAAAACAATATTTGAAAATTTCAATTTGACAGTTGAGAAAGGTGAAAAAATAGCCATAGTTGGCGTAAATGGAGCGGGAAAAACCACACTAGTGAAGCTTTTATGCGGCTTGTACTGCCCTACTGAAGGTGAAATACTTGTGAACGATAAAAAAACAACAGACTACAACAGAGATGAATTCTACTCAATTTTTTCTGCTGTATTTCAAGATATTTATTTTCTTCCGGCTTCTATTGCCAAAAATATAGCATTTTGTTCCAAAGAAAACATAGATTATGAGCGTGTAAATAAGGTTTTGGAGATTGCGGGACTTTCTGAAAAAATAGAAACACTAAAAAATGGAGTAGATACACTACTTCTAAAAAGCATTTTGGAAGATGCTATCGATCTTTCTGGTGGTGAACAGCAGAAACTTGCTATTGCGAGATCACTATATAAGATGGGTAAAATTGTCATTCTTGATGAGCCAACAGCAGCTCTCGACCCAATTGCTGAGAATAAAATATATTTGAAATATAACGAATTAACAGAAGGTAGAACTGCTATTTTCATTTCCCACCGTCTATCAAGCACTCGTTTTTGTGACAGAATTATCTTTCTTGAGGATGGAAAGATTATAGAAATAGGTTCTCATGATGACTTGATGGAACTTAACGGAAAATATGCTGAAATGTTTGAAACTCAAAGCAGATATTATAAAAACAGTGAGGAGGGCAATTTCATATGTTAAAAAATCTGAAGTCAGATTTAAAGTTAATTTTTAGAGGAATAAAATATTTTAATGAAACAGAACACAACCTTGCTGCTTTGATTGTAGTGCAGCACACGTTTATTGCACTTGCTCCGTTTGTTAATATTGTTATGTCAGGGCTTATTCTCGACAAATTGGCAGGGGGTAATTCACTTTTCTCATTGATAATCCTCGTTGTTGTAATGGTTATTTTAAATTTCGCCGTTTCAATGTTAAACAAATATCTGTCTCGCATCGTACGCAGTAAAAAATTTCTGTTTGAGGATAAAAATGATATACTTTTAAGCTATAAAGCAATAAATATGGACTATGAAAATATCGAGAATCCCGAAGTGAACAATTGGGTCAATCAAATGCGTGAGGACGCAAAATTCGGATTCAGCGGTATTTGGTCTATAAACGGTGGTCTAATGAAAGCAACAACGAGTATTGCGCAAATTATATTTTCAGTTGCTGTTTCATTTAAAGTATTTACAACATTTTCAAATAATCACAACACGGGGATTTTATCATTTTTCACATCTCCCATTTCATCCATTGTTTTAATCTTTATTATAATTGGTAACATTGCTGTTTCGATGTATGCTAACTCTGCAGGAGCAAGGAAAAACTTCTCCATATTAAGCGACTTTAACCCCTTTAACCGATTTTTCTTTTTCTATCTTAATAATTATTTAGGTGGTTATCACGCTGGTAAAGATATCAGAATATACAATCAGAAAAATTTTGTTCTTGAAGAACAGATGTCACAATTCGAGGTCATAAAGGAACGTTCAAATAAACTTGCTAATGTTCAAAGTGGTTTTGACATAATGATTGCTACTGCCGCAGTACTTCTAAATGCCTGTGTGTTAGCTTTTGTTGGCATGAAATCGCTTTCTGGACTTTTCGGTGTTGGAAGTATTGTGGTCTACAGCGGAAGCATTAATCAATTTATCACCGGTTTTACAGATTTTATGAGTTCGTTTTCACAAATGCGTGCTAATAATATTAAGCTTAAAGAGCATTTTGATTATTTGGAACTTCCCGATAAAAAAGTAAAAGGCGATAAAGTACTTTCGCAAAAGGATTTGGGAAATATGGAGTTCGAATTTAAAAACGTGTCTTTTAAGTATCCTGGGACAGAAAAATATGTACTGAAAAATATAAACAAGAAATTAAATTTTTGTCAAAAGCTCGCAATTGTTGGTGAGAATGGAAGCGGAAAAACCACCTTTATTAAACTTTTGTGCCGTCTTTATGACCCATTAGAAGGAGAAATTTTATTAAATGGTGTTAATATTAAAGAATACAATTATAAGCAATATATATCTGTTTTTTCGGTGGTATTTCAAGATTTTACACTTTTTGCCCAAACTATTGCTCAAAATGTGGCAGTGTCGGTTACTTATGATGGAGAAAACGTGAAAAAAAGACTAGAACAAGCTGGATTTTCAAATAGGTTAAATACATTGGATAATGGAGTAGAAACTTTTCTATACAAAGATTTTGAACAAAGTGGTATTGAGATTTCTGGCGGTGAGGCACAGAAAATTGCTATTGCGAGAGCGTTGTACAAAAACTCACCAGTTGTTGTTTTAGATGAACCTACATCTGCCCTTGACCCCATATCCGAATCAGAGATTTATTTGAAATTTAACGATTTAGTCAACGGCAAAACTGCAATTTATATTTCCCACAGGTTATCATCTTGTCGATTTTGCGACACGATAATGGTGTTCGATAATGGAAATATTGTTCAACAAGGGACACATGAGAAATTAGTGGCAGATACAAATGGTAAATATTTTAAGTTGTGGAATGCGCAAGCACAGTATTATACAATCTGAACAGTGAATTATTACTGACTTGTTTTCCATTTTGTAGGCATATATATGTGAAGAGTTGCATATAGCTTCATCCTACCTATTAGAAATATTTAAATAAGGTAATTGAGCATTATTACCATAACTTAGACATCAAAAAAATTTACCAATGAATTTTCATTCAATACAGGCGTGTATAACTTTCTTAAAATCAGTAATTGTGGAGAAAATAAAAAAGATTCTAATTTGAAAATAGTTTATTTTGAATAGCGTATAAAAGTCAATTAATATTATATTTTGAATTTAAATAATTTTATAAATCTTACTCAAGAGCAGGTGGTGTAGATTGTCAAGGATACAATAAGATATATTTTTGGGGGAATAACATGCATAAGTTTATAGATTTACATTTACATACAACCGCTTCTGATGGATCTATGACACCAAAAGAAGTGCTTAAACTTGCAATAGATAATGGTTTAACAGCAATATCTATTACAGATCATGATACCATAGGTGGTACAGTGGAGGCAATGACATTAAGCGAGTTAAATCAGATAGAAATAATACCTGGAATAGAATTTAGTACTGAGTATGAAAGCCAATTACATATATTGGGATACTTTATCAATATTAATTCAAAAATTCTTAATAGCACTATAAGTAAGTATAATACTCATAAGGTAAGGGAACTTATTAAAATTTTTAAAATACTAAAAGGTTATGGAATAGATATTTCTTTTGATGAAGTAAGAATTAAAACAGGCAGAATAAATAGGGAAAACATAGCCAAAGTGATAATTGAAAAGGGTTATGCAGAAAATAAGGAAGAAGTGATGAGTAAGTTTTTAAAGAATATAGATAAGGGATATAGGACTTCTCCAGAAGTTGCTATTGCTGCAATAAGAGGGTCAGGTGGAATGGCGTTCCTAGCTCATCCTAATAGAACTACTAATAACTTAGAAAAATTAGATATATTAGTTAGACAACTAATATCTTTTGGTTTAAATGGCATAGAGTGCTATCATCCAAGCTTTACTTTAAATGAAGAAAAAAACTTTATCCAACTCGCTGAAAAATACAATTTATTAATCTCAGGGGGGAGTGATTTTCATGGAAAGTTTAGGCCAGATATACATATTGGAATAGGTAATGGAAGTTTAAATTTAGATTATGAGATAGTAAACTCAATGAAAAACTATATATGTAAGCAAAATAATATTGAATTTAATCATAATCTGCTTTAGTAATAATGATGTAACTTCAAACTGAGTTTATTAATCGTAAAGGTTAATATATAGAACTTGAAGTCGATTACATTCTGATTCTTAAGAATAAGATAATACCTAAGTTTTGGTATACAAACTTAACAATTTTATTATGCAATATAAACTTGCTAAGTGCTAATAATGCTAAACTTATTCTATTTAAAGGTATCATAT
>CAYZUC010000064.1:0-16429 GCA_964481705.1 uncultured Lachnospiraceae bacterium | reverse complement strand
CTGTAACTTAATATATCCTTCTACTTTTTTTGCCATGATGGCACCTCCTAATTATTCGCAAAAAGCGATTGTGGTAGTGGCGGGCAGGAGTATTGACACTCATCCCTCCCACTTGTATCTATTACAAGGCTAATGCCCTATAACCAAAATTAATTCATCTTTGCTACTTCTGCAAAACCGATCTCAACAGGAGTCTCTCTGCCGAACAGCTCTACATTGATAGTAGCAGTCTGTTTTCCATAGTCCATTCTCTGAACTACTCCAACTGTATCTTTCCATACTCCGGCAACTACTGCAATCATATCGCCCTCTTTGAAGCTTACGATTACATTGTCAGAATGAATACCCAAAGGCTTCATCTCATCTTCCGTGAGCGGAACAGGCTTGCTTCCCGGTCCTACAAATCCGGTCACACCTCTGGTATTACGAACTACATACCAGGTATCATCGTTCATCTCCATATTAATCAGTACATAACCCGGAAACATCTTTTTCTGTACGGACTTTCTCGAACCATTCTTCATCTCTACAACATCCTGCATAGGGACTCTAACTTCGAGAATCTGATCCTCCAGATGTCTGTTCTCTATGGTTTTATCGATATTGGCCTTAACCTTATTCTCATAGCCGGAATAGGTATGTACAACATACCAGTTTGCCTCTGCCATAAAATCACCTTAACCTTAATCTTATTTTACCAAGAAATTAATTCCATACTGAAGAATCGCGTCAATAACAGCGATTACTATTCCCAGCACAATCGATATTGAAACAACAGCTACTGATTGTTTTGCAAGGGTCTTCTTATCCGGCCAGATAATTTTTCTGAACTCAGACTTTATTCCTTTTGAAAAGCTTACCTTAGGAGTCTTGTCTGAACTTGCCGTATTATTTGTACTTACAGTACTTGTCGTACTCTCTGTACTTGTATTAGCAGTATCACCCATATTATTTACTCCTATTTCGTTTCCTTATGCATTGTATGTGTCTTACAGAACTTACAATATTTCTTTGTTTCCATTCTATCAGGATGAGTCTTCTTATCCTTTGTAGTATCGTAGTTACGATTCTTGCACTCTGTACATGCCAGTGTAATTCTTGTACGCATAATATCCACCTCCGCGCGCTTCATTCATTATATTTTGAGCATAAAAAAAAGACCTAAATGTCATCTCGTTCCACTACTATAACATAGGAAACAAGGCTCGTCAACAGTTTTTTATCAGCTTCTTGACTGTTCAAACAAAAGTAAAACTTCTTTCTGGAATTCAGCCAGTGACTCCTCTGTAAAAGAAGTATATACAGAATTCATTATAATCCTGTGTAGCTCCAAAGTTGCACTAAGATAGTATCTATTCTCGCTAAAATGGGGATAGAGAATCAAAATGGTCTTTTGCATCAGACTGACATTTCTCAAAGTCTCTTCTGTTACCTTATCCAATTTGCGAAATACACGAAGCAAACCTTCTATATAATACTTAACTAAAAAACGAAAATCATAATATTCGCTGTAGTGCTCATACAATCCACGATTTCTAAGCTCTTCCAAAAGCGCTGTCTCGACAAGCATTCCGTCAAATTCTTTTTTTCCTGCTGTTCCTTTTTGTGAGGTGGCATCGGGATGTTCAAAGTAAAAATGCAATACTTCATCCATCTTACAGAATCTTCGTACGTAGGATAACGCAAGTGTTGAAAAATACTCATCTTCATAAAAAGTTCCAACCGGGAAACAGATCTCATTCGCCTCCAGAAAATCTCTGCGATAAATACGATGCCATACATACATATCCTGAATATGATTCAGTAAAAAAGCTTCCCTCTTTTCGTCCTCTGAGAGGTCAAAAATTTCTATTCCCTGATAGAAAGGAATGTCATTCTCCTCCGAACTCGTACGAATCGTTCCACACTCTGCTATCTCACATTGATTTTCAACTGCTGCCATATATAGCTTTTCAAACATGGTGACATCTGCCCAATCATCATCATCCATATATCCGATAAACGCTCCTGATGCATAGGACAAAGCCAGGTTTCTGCAATACCCCTGACGTCCGTTCTGTTCATTATTAATTACAAGCACAGAATCCGGGAATTCCTTTTCGTATTCAAGAAGTATATCAAGTGTGCAATCCGTAGAGGCATCGTTTACAAGGATCAACTCGAGATTATCAATTCCTATCGTCTGTGCTGTCAAAGAATTGACACAGCGTCTCAAGTATTTTTCCGCATTATAACAAGGCACAATAACACTAATTTTCTTCGTCATCTTTTCCCTCTTTCCATTCACGCAAAGCTCAGTCTAATTATTTCTGACAGCTTCGATTCAAAGGAATATTCTTTTTTTACCTTTTCATATCCTCTATTTGCTATGGACATTCGTTCCTCATCATGTACCAGATAGTAATGTACCTTCTGCTTGAGATCCTCCATATCGGTATACAATACCAGCTCCTGCCCGTCTACGAAATTCTCCGCCAGCTCCGGCTGATAATTCGACAGCAGGAATCCTCCACAGCCCATGATATCAAGGGCACGTAATGGTATCCCACTCGTAATTGATTTTAAAGTAATGTTCAGATTAATACGACTGTTATGAAATACTTTTGGCATCTGTGTATTGTAGTCTACATAGCCCTTATTATGAACATGAGGCAAATTACCTGTATCAGAACCGGTATATAGGTCTATCGAGAAGTCCTCCGACAGCATACGGAGCACACACTCTCTTTCTTTCATAGTAACCCTTTTATTCAGCATAGTAGCAATGACATTTTCATACGGAATAAAATAGCGCTCTCCAAAATCAAAATGAACATATTTCTTCAGTTCAGAAAGTACCTCTCCCGAAAGCATCTCTTTCACAAAATTATAGCCATACACCAACATCTGTGCATCTGTCAGCGCATCCAAATATCCCTTGCAGTATTCCGGCAGATAATGTATCTGACTATAAAAATCCTTATCTCCGGTATACAGACCACCAACAAAAGAGATTTCGGAAGTGAAGGAATTCTTCTCCTCCGGCGTCTGATTCTGAATGATTTGGTCAAAGTAAGCACTATCCACTGCAAGACTCATATGATACACATGCTCTGCACCATACGACTGTAACTCGCGAACCATTTCGCGATCAAACGCAAAGATTCGATTGCCCTTTAAAAATACACTTTGATTCAGCAGGGTCGAATGTGGACAGTCAAAAATCCAGGAAATATAAAGGATTCTGGATGCCTCACAGACGTTGGCGATAATTGGGAAATAGTTATAGGAAAAAACCGCATCACAGCCAGTATCATTTATGACAGATTGCAATAATGCATAAAAATGCACATCTTCATCAAAATCCGTTACTTCCTCCGAGAAAATCGTAACTTCATGACCAAGCATTACAAGATTATCATGCAGGATATCTATTCCATTTGTATTCCACTCGTACAAGACCAGCTTCATGCATTCTCTCCCATTCTTCCCACTTCCTTGATTTCACCATCATTTTATAAGAAACAGCAACTCTCATACTGTCTTTCGATCCGGTGCATTCTTTACTATTATAAGAGATTCTTACAAAATACACAAATATATGTCGTATTTTGTAAATCTATTGTATTTCTTGCATATTCATGTTATTATATATACGTATAAATGGATTTTTATGCCCTATTCATGGAGGAAAGGAGGGATATCTATGGCACTGATTAATAATCAGCCTGCTCTAAACACTGTGTATAATCATTTTCTTACGACATACGCTCCGAAGAGTTCGTCTGCTCAAGACACTCATAAAAAGAGCGAGTTACGCAGTATCTATAATTCCATAGTAAAGCAAAGTAAAGAATCCCCCCTGTACCTGATTCACATGAATAAAGAGACGCAGAATTTTGCTGTTGGTGTAAAAGAGAACGCAAATGAACTTCGCAATACCATCTCTTCCCTTTCCTCCGACGGAGCCGGTAATGCACTGGATAAGAAAACTGCCTCCTCCAGCAATGAGGATGTAGTAACCGCTAAATTTATCGGACGAGTTGCTCCGGATGCTGAATCACCCTCCTTTGATATCGAAGTACAGGAGCTTGCTTCGACACAGACAAATCTGGGCAAATTCTTACCTGCTGAGGAGATGAAGCTGCAGCCGGATACTTATTCATTCGATATTCATGTAAATAACACTGATTATGAGTTTCAATTTAACATAGGCGATAAGGATACTAACAAAGGGATTCAGACAAAGCTGTCGAATCTGATCAATCGTTCCAACATCGGAGTCACAGGCTCCGTTATCGAGGATGACAAAGGCAATTCTGCTCTTCGTATTGAGAGTATTGCTACCGGTAAGGAAGACGAAAAGGATCAGATCTTCCATATTTCTGATGACAACACGACTAAGACCTCCGGTGCCGTTGATTACTTTGGTATATCGGAGATGACAAGTGCTCCTACGAATGCTGTTTTCTCCATCAACGGAGAGACCAAGAGCGCATATGCAAATACCTTCACGGTAGACAGACAATTTGAAGTTACTTTGAAGGGTATCAGTACAGATGGAGATTCTACTTCTGTTGGGCTTAAACCTGATATCGAATCCTTGACAGAGAATATCAACCAATTGATTGAAAGCTATAATGATTTTATTCACAAGACTTCTGCTTATCAAAGCGTGGATACCAAGTCAGGACGTCTCTTACATGAAATGAATGGCATCACAAATGCCTATAAAAACGAGCTGGATGCCATGGGATTATCACTAGGTGAGGATGGAACACTCAGTATTGACGACTCTCTTTTAAAGCAGACACTACAGGACACTGAGAATACCGACTATTACAAGACCATGCGCTCATTTACTACTTCGTTAGTTCGTAAGTCCCATCAGATCGCGCTAAATCCTATGAATTACGTGGACAAGACTGTGGTAGCCTATAAGAATCCCAGCAAATCGTTTGCGAACCCATATATCACCAGTATGTACAGTGGTATGATGTTCAACAGCTACTGCTAAAAAAGGAATTCCGTCTTATTATGACAGAATTCCTTTTATTTTTCATATTAACTGGCTGTTAGCTCCGTAGCGGCATCTTTTAAATCCTGCAAGAACGGAATCACTGTTGTCTCCAGCATCTGAGCTGTTTTCTGATCATCCTTCTTCTTCAATGCATCTCCTAATTCCAGTATTCCTTTATTAACCTGCTCTTTATTGATTCGCTCTTTGTCTTCATTTACAAAGTCCATGGTACCATTGAAGACCTCTATGCACCAATTCATACCGTTCAGTATCTGCGTTAAAAAATCTTGTGTATCTTCCAGTCTGGTTCCCCTTAATTCTCCAATAATTGTCTTCATACTCGGAATCAGCTTATCAATATAACCAGAAACCACTTGTAATGCTTCTATCTGCTGTGTTCTCAAATCTTCCATAGTAACCCTCACTTTCAACCGCATCTAAAACCCGCTCAATTAAAGAGAATATCGGACAAAATACGAAAATACTTAACCCAATTGTTGAATTCTTTTCTCAGCTGCAAGAAATTCTTCCTCTGTGTCTATATCAAAGTTCTCAGACATAAGATAACCCTTAATCTTTTTCCCCGACATAGAGTGCTCCTCCATAATCACTCGTGACCGTATCACATCAATGCATGCATTCTGATAATAAATCTGTGGCAGTTGCTGTCTTGGCATATTATAGGCTTCCGAAATATCGGTGAGCAAGGGAGAGAGGATACCATCCTCCTTCATTCTCCACATTTTATAGGGAGTCTCTTCAGCCTGTACCACGCAGCGCATGGAATCGATGGTTTCATCCTGCTGCATCTGTAATATCATATTGTCAATATCCGAGACCCTGCGTATCGGATACGTGGGGCGAAGCTGAACCACCAGCTGCGGCTGATAGCCTTCCTTCTCCTTTAGGAAGGATAACGCATGGCAGAATACATCTATGTCCAATGATGTGTCTGTTGCATACTCCTTTGGTCGAATAAATGGAATCTCAGCTCCATATCTTCTTGCAATATCGGCGTATTCTTCACTATCTGTGCTGACAATTACTCTGTTTATGTTTTCACTTTGCAATGCGTGCTCGATAGAGTGACACATCATAGGCTTTCCACCGATCATGCGGATATTCTTATGAATAACACTTTTGGAGCCACTTCTTGCAGGAATAATTGCTAAAACTTCTGACATTTTTCACCTCTACTCTTTCATGACCAAAGACTGACAGGCATATATCTCGTCCTACATTGCATTTTCAAAAACTCATCATTCTCTGATACACCGGTAAAATATTCTACTGCGTCCATTATTCTTTCACTGGCATGACCAACCTCTGCAAAGAAATGATCACCGCGTTTTAGAACCTCCTGCTGACTCACTCCATCTTTCAGGAAATTTTCAATCTGTTCACGAAGTTCTACTTTCTTACACTTAATTACGTAATCAAAAGGCACGCTGGCGAAGCGACTCGGTACCGTATCCGGTATCAGCCAATCTGTAACGGCAATGCTTGGCTTATGAAAAAGCAATGCTTCTGTCATTACACTGGATTCATCCGATACTACAACATCACACATCTTCATGGCTGTCATGATACTCTCCTGTGGTTCGAGGTAATAAACATTCTCATACTTTCCTTCATGAAGACTACGCATCCATTCTATATTTCGAGTAATCGCAGCATAATCCTCCGGCCAATCTGCCTGTTTGATCAATAGATTCACAGGCAATGAAGACAGGGCGCGGATAAAATCATCTTCCTTATCATCGTTCTCCCAAGAAGGAGCATACAAAACCGTAAAAGAATACTTAAAATTCAACTCTCTTACTCTTTCTCCTACTCTTTCTTCCAATTCCCGAGAGCAGACCTCATCTCCCTTCGGGTATCCCAGCTCAAATGTACCACACCTTGGATTTGTATAGTATCGAAAAGCAGAACGTTCCCATCTGTCCTTCCATGTATTCCCCGGAACTATACCTATATCATAGGTATTCCATCGCTCCAGTTCCCATATGTTTGGCCAACGATTGTGTCCCTGTGCCATATCATGAAGTAATACCACAGAGAATATCGCATTTTGTGGTCTTCCAAAGTGCTGACAATACACACCAATTTCTGCTTTCTGATCAATATGACCGGTACCCTGAATGGCATAACCCCTTCTCTGTGCCTCCTTCATAATAGGCAGTAAGTTGAAATACTCCCCCTTATCTGTATAAAAGAAGGTGATTTCGCGTTTGCATTCCGTTGTCGTCTCTTTACCAGAATTAAAAGAATGCTTATGTTCCATGCGAAATCCTGAAACTATTTCATCCTTTTGTTCATTTTCTATTCCATGAATCTGGCACAAAAGCTTTGTTTTCTTAACATACTCTTCGCTCTCTGCCTTCAGCTTATCCGGATTAAATACCTGTACTATGGTTGACACAATCGGTTCTTCCAAAATAGCAATCTTCTGACCGATCAGAAACTCCGAAAGCAGAATTGCCTTTTGAACATCAGCCAATAAAAAATCACCATATCGCTCCATTGGGAAATCTTTGAATTGCAGAAAAAGAGGACGAATCATAAGCATAGTAAGGTTGCCATAAAGATTATGACCCGATTTCCAACACTCGCGCAAAAACTGTTCTCCATCAAACAGGCACTCCTGAAAAACACCCTCGTATGCTTTATCCGAATGGGAAACTATTGTGCCATCATCTTCCACCCAATTACGAACGCACGATACCGCACCTGCGCCAAGCATTCGATCCATATACTCTTTTCTCTTGGTCAGCCAGTCCGGAGCAAGTATCTGCTGTTCTTCTAAGAAGGTGACATAGATACTGTCCGTTTCTCGAATATAAGTTATCACGTCATCAAAGAAATCTTTTCCGGTTACTACTTCGACAACCTCAATATTCTCGTATGTCTGTAAGGATAATGCCCGGTCAATAGCATCCGGCTCACAATCAATGCAAATAATTGAAATCTTTTCTTTGCAATCCATAGAAATCCCCATTTCCCGCATGTTCTACGCGCATATCAAGTTTATGTATTTCTCAATTACTCAATCAGTTTCTGTATGTTTTGAATGCACCGATTTCTATCACTGTCTCGGAAGGTATTGGCTTCAGCCATGTGTTCTGCATCCATAACCGAACCTGCAAATAATCCCTCCAGCTTCTTCAGGATATCCCATATCTCAAGCAGTTCATAATGCTCCGCTAAATCTGTGAGTGACAGTACCTTGTCTATCTTGGGATATGCGCGATACAATTCCGTTATCATACGAAACATAATAAACTTCACCGGAACATGATATAAGCTCCATTCCTGATCGAACCAATGAATTTGGTTATCAATAAAGAAGGCGTTTCTTGGTATCATATCAAGATACCCAGTCTCCAAAATCGTTCCATAGGCATACTCGTCCTTCGCAACTCCCAAATCAAACTGATACAAAATGTTCTCTTCCCAGGAAATCTCATCGGAGGATTGGCAAACCTCCTCCATAATTCTATCAAAAATCGAAAGAATCTCCTCTACCTTTCCCATTTCATATAATTCCAGAATATAGTCTTCCAAAAGCTTTTCCGTACAAAAATCTGAAATCAGCATGTCTGACTTCATATCCGTTGCAACAGTTTTTAAGCCTCGACGTTTCAATTCCTTCAGATTACTTTCTGTTTGCAGCAAATGATTCTTCACGTCAAGTCCCTTTAGTGAAAACTTC
The DNA here is from genome assembly GCA_964481705.1 of uncultured Lachnospiraceae bacterium. Taxonomy (GTDB): domain Bacteria; phylum Bacillota; class Clostridia; order Lachnospirales; family Lachnospiraceae; genus CAYZUC01. The sequence goes on along the minus strand of CAYZUC010000064.1, from coordinate 7,718 downwards.
TCTACCAAACCGGTTCTGGTTATTCGGGTACCAATACGATACTCCGGCAAACGTTCCGAACTCATGCTGGAAAAGAGAATCTCTCCAATCTGCTCACAGTCAGAGCATTCAACCAGAAAAGAATTAGCAAAGAACTCAAACACACCATTTTCAACAATGTCCTGATAGATATTCTCTTCCTGTGCGACCAAGGTGCCCTTATCCGGGATATAATACGGACGAACATTTTGCATATTTCCATTCTGTGGCAGATAATCTTGTGAATAAATCACAGTCGGAACTTTATAATCCGGCATCGGATAATAAAAATACGTATGTCCAAATCCACTCTCCCGAACCAGATGCTCCAGCCCCGCTCTAGAAAAAGTACGGACCTTATTATCGCTTAATGAGTACTGATTCATTCCATCGAAAGGAATATTGGTATGATCCTCTCTTGCTCCACACCAGTATTTGATACCATATTGATTCTCAATGGCAATCAATAGCTTTCCAGATGGTTTTAGCAATGCGCGAATTTTCTTTAAGAAATCGAGATAAGGATTCTCCGTATTGGTATAGCTTCCCTGATACTCCAAAACGCCAATTAGTGTAATATAATCAAATTGCTCTTCAAAGACAATGTCATTCAGATTACCTACAATAATCTCGAGATTATCCCTTTCTCTGCAACGATATCTGGCGGCAGTAGCTCTCCTTTTTGACAGCTCCACAGCAGTTACTCTCTCACATCGATCGCAAAGAACATCCGTCACTGCACCCATTCCGCATCCGATCTCAAGTACATGAGAATCACTGCGAAAGGGATACCAATTGATGATATTCTTCCTTAAATGAGTCAGGTGATAATACGTAGACCAGTTAAAATTATCAAAAACAGCATGTGTATATTGCTCTGGTTCATTATCCTTGATCATCTGTATGATGGTATCTTCAATATCACCTTCGGAATAACTATCCTCGTTCTTGTACCACGTAAGATTAAACTTTGGTTTTGGATCCATACCATTCCTCCCGCTTCCTTATTATCATCCAAACATCTCTAACGCAATTATTCGGAGCTGTCTGTTATATTCTTCTATGTTATCGCTATTTATTTCAATTTGAATCAAACGGCTAAGATTCGAATCGGTAGGGTCATTCTGTATATATGGGTTATCCTGATATCGAGGAAAGTAATGAAGAATCGTCTGCTGCATATGTCGGAGAAGATCAACATCTGGATACAGACAACGTCCTACCATAAATAAAAGACTGCCGATAAAATATGTATGAACGGCGTACCACTCGATTTCGTCATGATACCTTCCAATCAGTTCTCTCTCATCCATCTGCTGCAAAAGATTATATTGGGCAATTACGTGGTCGCATTTATGTTCTTCCCTCATCGTAATGCTTCTTGTCGTTCCCTCCGGATTTTGCAGACAATAGTGCAGATATTCGTTGTAATAGTAATGCCTGTTTTCATAAAATCGGAGTGTAAAAGTAAACGGCGGTTCTTCGAATGCAACCCTCTCTGCGAACTGAAGGTTATGCTCCCTCACCAGCAGTGTCCGATATAGCTTATTCCAACAGCCTAATGTGGATTCCGGACGATAGCCAAGCAGAAACTGTCTTCGAATCTCCTCGTTATCAATAACCAAAAGTTCATTCGGCATATCACTTTTTGTAGACGCTACCTCTTCCTCTTTGGAATACACATCACGATTTAAGAATTCTACCACATCAGCCGTCTGCTCTATCGCTGCCAGATACAGCTTGCGCAAGGCATCTGGCACAATCCAGTCATCCGAATCCAGAAATAGGAGATACTCTCCGGAGGCATACTGTAAAGCTACATTTCTCGCTCCACCCTGCATCTGATTTTGTTCCAGCAATATTACCATGACGGAATGGGGATAAGCCTTCTCATAATCAAGTAAAAGCTCACGCGTATGATCTACAGATGCATCATCAATGAGAATAATCTCAAGCTCCTGCATTCCTATTGTCTGTTGTATCAAAGAATCCATACAAATGGACAGATACTTCTCTGAATTATGACACGGAATAATTACACTGATTTTCTTCATTTGACACCCCAAATTATCTTAAAGCAAGTACTCTTTTAAGTAGTGCGTATATTCATTTAACAGCCCTGCATCTGTACACATTTCTAAAAGCTCGTCCAGCTTGTCCTTATACATATCATACTGTTCGTAATCCTCCCGAAACTCCCGTAAAATAAAAAACCTGGCTTCCAGACATGCCAGTATATTTTCACTTACGCACCCCGGCGTACAATAAGAAACCATCAAAGGTTCTGTACAGCAATAGACAGGATAAGCCTTCGCAATACGAAGAGAGAGTTCATAATCCTCCAATCCACGGAGAGAAGATTCAAACACACCAACCCTCCGAAACACTTCTGCTGCAACCAGCATAGTTGGAGTATCCACCAAAGGAAGTACCATTAGAATGCCAAAAAGATCACCGGATAAATGTTCTTCCGGTATCTCTTCAAAAGGGAACTTTGCTCTTGCTTCCGGAGATTCCTTATAGAATGCAGTATAAATCATCCCCGCTTCAGGATGTTCTGTGCACAATTCCAGCTGTCGTTCCAGCTTGTTCGGGTACCAGATGGTATCGCTGTCAATGAAAGCAATCCATTCACCTTGTGCCAACCCAATCCCCTGATTCCTGCTGCCACCTGCGCCAAGATTCTTCTCATTGCGAATATAGCGAATCCGTGAGTCTGAGAAGTTCTCTTTTAAAAAAGCCTCTGTATTATCGGTCGAACAATCATCTACAATAATCAGTTCAAAATCCTGATAGGTCTGATCCAATACGCTTCGGATTGCTCCTTCAATCAGGTGTTTACGATTATAGGTAGGTAGTATAATACTAATCATAGCTCTCCCCCGTATTCCTTTTCAAAAGCTTCCTTAGAATCAAAAAAAGAAATATCTAACAACAGATTGCTGCTCTGTTCATGAAGACACCATACCCCGCTTTGCTTTGGAACCACAATCTCATACCCTGCTCTGTGAAACTCCATGCTCTGTGACAAATCATAATAATGATATGCATGGAGTATATCATCCCTCCAGGGTACATCCACACAAGTCACCATCATGACCCCATCAATCAATCGAAGTTTCGTGCCTTCACCCAAATCCGTGTTTTCTGTCGTATATGCAGTATGAATCATAGTATCATGATACAGATTCATATACTTGTCTTGTTCCTCACACTCCCACCACATATTTCCCGGAGGAGTTGAAATACAGCCTGCCAGACCCAACATACCTGCGCACGGATAGGCTGAAAAGGAATCCAGAATATCCTGCAGCATGTTAGTTCCACACACAAAAACATCCTGATGCATATAAATCTTATACTTACCATGAGCAAGCTTCATTCCGCGGTTATAACCCTCTGTCATTCCCTGAGAATCCCATACCGGTACTATCTCCACGCCGTATCCAATCGGCACATTTAAATTATGAATATACAGACTAATCTCATCCAACCACATAGCTTCATTCACACAGATAATAAAGCTAAAAGTATGATCTGCATCGCGTCCTATACCTGGTTCCTTTCTCGGAGGTGTTGTCAACTCTGTTATTCCCTCAGCTAATTTCTGACGAACAAGTTCCTTATGAATACAGTCCCTTTCAATCATGCCATCTAAAAACGACTCCCAAATACCTGTGTCCTTCAGCCAAGTCAGCGCCTCAAGCTGAAGGTCATAGGATAGCTCAAAATCTAACCTTCTTAGACAAAACTTAATCTGATAATAGAAATCTACCAGTTCCTTCACGGATGAAAACTGGGAATAATCTCGCAGCCCTGCCTGCAAGAAAAAATAGCAAACAGTCGCTTCACGGTCAATCGTAACTGCACCCGTATGATTTTTGCCATCATCGCAAAGCGTATCTCTAAAATACTGATACGCCTTTTCTGCCATTCCGACCTTCATCATTGTCCACATAGTAGCATCTGCAAGAATCTGCTGCTCCTTGTCGTGTGCATAATAGGTTCCCATTAATCCCGTACCTTTCCATTACGAATGATACATTCACCTGCTCCAATCAAGATAAAGATGGTCGGTGTGCAAATAATCTGTTGATAGCAGAAAAAATTATGTCCCATATAAGATAAAATGGAAATAGCTATTGCAATCAATTCCGGATACTCCTTGGACTTCGCAAAGAAACGTTTTATTGCTGAAACAAAGATACCCAAGTAAAGAAGACCGCCAACCAGTCCCATATTAATAATCGCTGTAAGCCATTCGTTGTGTCCGCAGGTCAGAATCGTGTTCTCTCCCCATTTCTTATTCAAAACATCTCCGTAGAATTGATAAACAGAAGAGGCAAAACCATCCGGTCCCGCTCCAAAAAGCTTTCTCAACCAGCCACTCTGAATAAAGGTTCCAACCGAAATCATCCAGGAAGAACCTCGATTATTACCCCAGAATTCATTAAACATCAAATAATTATTTGTACTGCGCATACTTTCCGGAAGCTTTCCTGTCGTATTTAAAGCTATGTAAATCACACCCGCTAAAAGTGCCAAAAGTATCAACACGAGTACAGCAACCCGAATTACCCTATACTTCGAAATATCAAACTCTTTTCTATTCTTCTCCAGATAGCGGAAGCCTACATAAGCAAGTGCAACCGCAATCAGTAACAGCAGCATTGCGAGGCTTTGGCAGGTAAACGTAGGAAGTGTATCCAAGTCCACTGCCTGATCCGGAAACAGAATCTGAAAAATGCCCATCACACGATAGGAAGCAAGCCCTAACAGCATAACCTCCAAGAAACGTTCAAAACGCTTGTTAGACTCCACAGAAATCCAGAACATAGCTACAAAAATCACTCCGAAAGCAATAAATGCACTATCACTATTCTGTGTAACCATCGTCATAAAACCAAGAGATGTAAAGATACCGCCAAAAATTCTCGCCCATTTCTTATCAGAATGCCAAAAAGCAAACATACCAATCGGGAAAATGATACACATATAACTGGAATACCATGTGGCCTGACCAATTGTAGTTAAAAACAAAATCTTATAGCTCTCATCCAGATCCTTATACATCTCCATTGGATCGATGTTAAAACGCATAATAATCGCCAAGAAGAAAACAATCATTGCTGTTGTAAGATAAATTACAATAGCCGATTGATCGTATCTCCAGTAACGAGAAACAAAAAAGTATATGAGTACAAAACAGGTCTGTGCAATAAGACCCATATACCAGCCATCATATCCCCAGATAATTGCATCCTTATTGGGGCTCAATAACACAGAAATCAACACGGCGATAAAATAACCAAGTACAAATTTGTCAAGATATGATAGCTTGATTCCCTCCAAGTAGCTCCTTATCTCTCCCTTATTTGCAAGAATACACATATAAATGCAATAAAGAGTAATGACTACTCCCATAAATACGCCTGTCACATTTCTAAAAAAGATCCATTTTGCATCTCCCATGTTATAGTACTTATTTTGATAATACAGGGGGTAAAGCGTCAAGATTAAAAACACATATGTTGCTGTAACTTCACGAATTACTTTATGTACATATCCTCCTGTCTCTTTTGCTAGTCCACTTGTCTTTTTATATCGATTTGCCATTTCTCCATTCGGCCAAAAGCCGTTCCTTTCGTTAAATATACTCTATGTTATTATACAAGTATTTTCTGGGGTGCGCAATCCAAAAAAAGTTCTGGATACGATATCATATCCAGAACCTTTATTATAACTACAGACCATTAAATAATCTATCAACTGAATTCTTTTCATCTTCCATTTTCTTTCTCTGCATAGATGTCTGATAATCGAGTGTAATCTTTTCCTGCTTCTGCTTGGATACTGCACTCGGAATATCAAGATCTTCTATCCTGCTATTCGCACCTGTTGTCAGCTGGCTCGAATAAGCACTGTAATTGTAGGCTGATTCCAACGCATTGGTTGAAGCTCCTACACTGCTCCTTTGACTGCTTACTGCCGCGAGTGCATCATCTACACGAGACATATCAAAATCTCCGGTCACGTCATATCCTTCCAATCCCAAAGATTTTACGGTGGAATCTCCAAAATTAATCTCCTGACCCGAACCATCGGGATTGGATGCAATCGCCACCGGATCAGAGCTTCCATCGATTAATTTCTTCGTATTGTACTGCGTATTGCCGGTAAGCTCATCAATGCCCTTCAAGTATCCCTTGATTTCTTCTTGGATTGCTTCCTTGTCGCCTTGTGTATTCAAGCCATTTGCCGCCTTTACACTAAGCGTTTTAATCTTCTGCAAGTAATCCTGTACTCCTCCCAAGGCACCATCCGCCACATTGGCTGCGTTAATACCTGATTTATCATTGTCCATATTGGCTGACATTGCATTTGCCTGAGATTTTAGCTTTTCCGATATCGTTGAACCCGCTGCATCGTCTGCTGCCGAATTAATTCTCTTTCCACTTGCAATCTTACTGTACGAAACACTCACTCCACTGATTCCTGATACTCCTGCCATCATGACACCTCCTTTTGTCAGAATAATACGAAATTCGATTTAATTTGTATAAGCATTATAGCATACAATCCTACTATTTCCAATTAAATTTTTCGTAATTCGCTATATAACGACACGATTACTATCTATTACGTCTTCTCAATCTCATAATAGCACATCCACCGCTTCCTTTAGGTTATCGAACAGATAATCCGGTTCCACTTTGCATTCATCATAACTATGACCTGTTTTGACAAATATCGTTTTCATCCTCATTTTCTTTCCAGTTACAATATCCTTTTCCCTGTCACCAACAAAGTAAGAACCCTCTGCTGTCACCGGCTGCTCCGCAAGAGCACGCTCCACCATTCCTGTCTCCGGTTTACGACAATTACAAACAACATTATATTTTGATGGTGGCAATGAGGAATCAAGAAAATGGGGGCAATAGTATGCAGCATCTATGCCAGTCTGATCCATCAGATATTGATTGATTTCGATAAGCCTCTCCTCCGTCATCATACCTCGAGCCACCGCTGATTGATTCGTAATCATAATCGCCAGGTAGCCTGCCTCGTGAATTCTTGTGATACATTCCTTTGTGAAAGGAAATATCACAAGATCCTCTATGGACGTAATATAGCTCTTTTCCGTCGCAAGAACACCATCACGATCCAGAAAAAAAGCTGGTTTTTTAGGGGTAGTTGGTTCATTCACAATAATCTCTCCTAGTACGAAAAGTCATTTCAAAATGACTTTACTATATTTATTTTCAATGTTTTATCATTCATCGAAATCTCATGGATTAACTGCTCCCTAAACTCCTTCTCTTCCGATGCTCTTTTTAAGTCGTCAATTCTATTATGTAAAAGCAGATAATTATTTAAGGTCAGTATGTTACTTTCGCCTTCCTGTATTCCTTTCAGTATACCTTCCTGTATACCTTCCTGTATACCTTCCTGTATTCCTTCTATTCTGCCTTCCATTCTTCCATCGTTAATCAATTCTGTAAGTGCCTGACACATATTTATCTTACCTCCTTCTGTGTAATTCTGCTTAACTTGTATTAATTCTTCTGCTCTGGAAAAATGCACTGCCACATCATATGCATCCTCTTCCATATTCCGGTATTCTGCATTTTCTTCTACCAACTGTCTCAGCTTATGCTTATCTTTACCACATCGGATAAAATCAAAAATCAGTCTCAGGT
>CAYZUC010000063.1:0-16434 GCA_964481705.1 uncultured Lachnospiraceae bacterium | reverse complement strand
GATTTGTGGATAGAAATGTGGATGTAATTGGAAAGAGATTATTGAACCTTCCAATCTATTCACTTGACTTTGTCGAAGCAAATAGTGAAAACTATGTATTGTTGAGCAATTATTCTTTTTTTTACGAAATAGAGGAAGCGCTATCTAAAAGAGGCTTAACAAACAGAGTGATTGTAGATGAAGGAAATGTAAAACTGTTGCAAAAGATGGCAAATAAGACGATAAGTATTGGAAGACTGTTGGAGTCAGGCAGTGATAATATTGATTTAAGAAATATAACTTTTATTGGAGGCGGCTCAGGAGTTTTGGATTATGCTCTCTTACGTTATTTAGTTAAGAGATATGCAATTAATAGTTATTTAGAGATAGGATCGTATATTGGAGAAAGTATTAAGAATGTTTCAGATTTATGTTCAAATGTTTATTGCATCACATTGCCTCCTACCAGTGATAAAGGACAGATGGAGAAGGATGGACTAACAAATTTCTCAGGATGGTTAATTGAAAAGAAAAATGTACATTGTTACTTTGAAGACGCAAGGTATTTTGATTGGACGATGTTGTGTAACAAAGATATTGGTCTTTATTTTATAGACGGTGACCATAGTTATTCATCAATTTATTGCGATACAATTAATGTATTAAATAATGCTAATGAGAATTCGTTCATTGTGTGGCATGATTGTAAGGATATAACAGGGGGCGGGGCAGTAGTCTGTGAGGAAACAGTCGATGCTATTCATGAAGCCTTGGGGGAAAAGTTTGAGAATTTTTTTCTGTTTGATAATAACAGATGTGGTATCTATATTCCTAAGAAGTATTTAAATGATTTTCCAATTGGGGGAGCAGGTGAGAAGTGTTTGTATACTTATAATGTTGAGATGAAGATAGAAAGAGTAGATAGAATTAATGAATAAAAATGGATTAATCAAGAAAATACTTTAGTTATATAGAAGGGAGTAAGATGAGTAACTTGCCAATTTCATTATTGAATTTTATTGAGAGAATTTCGGTTAATAAAGGTGTTATTGGAGAGTCAAAGCCACATGAACTAATTGCCGGAGTGTCAGATAATATATGTTTAAATAAGAATCGAGTAATGAAAAGCGAGATTCGACGAATACTTGTCTATAAGAGAATTAAAGTATTTTGGATATGGACATCTAGAATTGGAGAATTTATCTTCATGTCACTGGAAATTATCCGAGATTTGGAAAAGTATAGTAAACTGGGAATTCTTCCGGTTTTTATTCCACAAAAAGATAATTTTATGCAAACCAATATGAGTATTTTAAAAGGATTTTCTCGAGAATTTACCATAATAAATGAAGACAACTTGAATGAATGGAAATACATCTTCAAGTATCATAGAGAACGTTTGGAATTTGACAATATAGATTATTATGTCAACCACGTAGGAGAAAAGCAATTTCATAGAATGTATTTTGTAAAGATGAACGCACCAACTATCCATATGACGTCATATGAAATTATGATGGGAAAAGCAATGGTTAGAAAAATGAACTTAAAGGAAAATTATGTATGTTTTGCAGGAAGAGATCAAGCTTATTTGAAGAAGAATATGCCAAATAGTGATATATCTTATCACGAATACAGAAATTGTAAATTGAATGATTTTAGGGAGAGCATAAGGTATTGTAACAAACAGGGACTTTCATGTGTATTGATGGGTAAAGAGTATGAAGATACTAATATAATTGAGAACAGCGAATATATTAATTATAGTGGGAAATACTATGATGAATTTCTTGATTGGTATTTATTTAGTAATTGTAGATTTTATTTTGGTGATTTTGGAGGAGTAGCACAGATACCACAAATGTTGGGAAAACCAGTAGTGTTTGTGAATTTCATTCCTAATCCATTGATGATTTTAAGGCGAATTTATAAAAAAGAGGATATCTGCATATTTAAGAAATTATGGAGTGATACAAAGAAAAGATTTTTAAATCTTGAAGAGATTTGGAATTTGGAAAGATGTAAGGAAAGAGATGGAAAATTTTACAGAAAGATGAAGATATGCGTTGTTAACAATACTCAAGAAGAAGTATTAGATGTAGTAACAGAGATGAATGAAAGACTGAATGGGACATGGATTGATACAGAAGAGGATGTTGATAACAGAAAACGTTATTTAGATAAGTTTGAGCAATGGTGTAAAGAGACAAAGAGGAATGATATAGATTCATTTCCTATACGAGTGGGTTGCAAATTTTTGAGAGATAATCATTACTTGCTGGAGAAAGAGGATTGAAAGATTATTTATTGTTAAAGGATAAGTACGTAAATGCATAGTTAAAATGGAGGAGTATAAGATGAGTAAGCGAATGGATTGTTTGATAGTACTTAATATGTCGTATTATAAAGCTTTTTTTGTGTTAATTAATAATATGTTTCAGATTCATCCAGATGTAGAAATCCACTGGTGGCTTTTACACGATGAATTATCAGATGAGAATGTTCAAGAACTAGAAGACTATATTATTGAAAAAAAAGCATTTCTTCATTCTATAAGAATGGATACGAGCAAGTTGGATGATTTTCAGGTTATACATAGGTGGTGTAAAGAAATATACTATAGATTACTTGCACCATATGTTCTCCCTGACGATATAGAAAGAGTACTCATAATAGATATTGATTCTTGTATTAATGGAGATATTTATGAGTATTATTCTCGGGATTTTCAAGGAAAAGCATGTATGGTTGTAGAAGCTGCAACGGAAATTGATGCAGTAAATGATTGGCAAAGAGAGGGATTTAGGAAGAGTATTAGTGATTTTAATACAATGTGTAATAGGAATCCTAAGGAGAAATATTTTTGTGTGGGATTTGTTGTAATGAATCTACCAGTTTTACGATCATTAGTTTCTTTAGAAAAAACAATTAGCATAATGAGTCAATTTCCCTTTGTCTTTCCAGAACAAGATTTTTACAATTATGTTCTTTCAGATAACATGAAGATATGGGCAGATGATAAGTACTTGTATCAATTTATGCCATACCATAATGGGGTAGGAAAATCAGTTGCTTGGGTAAAGGAAAACGTAAAAGTAATTCATTATTGTGGATATGACAAACCATGGGAGACACTTGACACTCCAATGCCTGAAATATATGGACTGTGGTGGAAGTATGCGGAGGGTACACCTTTCTATAATGAGATGCTATTATCACTTCCACAGAAAATTGATTGGATTAACTCACAACTTATTTGCAGAGATAAATACAAGACGTATTATAATACACTATGTAAATTCTTGGATTTGGTTACGTATGGAATATCAATAGGTTCTAAATTTGAGAAATTCAAAATGAAGAAAGTCATAATTTATGGCTATGGAAGAATAGGTAAGTATTTGGTCAGAGAGTTAATGGACAGTGAAGTGGAAATTGTAGGTATCATAGATAAGCAAGTAGTAAATGAATTACCGAAATCAATTCCATACATATCAAGTGATAAGAATGTGCAATCAATTATCTATGATGGGGTAGTGGTTACTCCGATGAATCTGTTTAATGAAATCAGATTTAGTTTGGAATCCAAAGGATTTAGCAAAATAATTTCCATTGATGAAATACTTAATTCATAGGAAGAAGAGAAATGTGAATTCTCAGAAATTCATAGGGATTTTATTAAGATAATGATTGTAGAGGGAAAACTAATGAGTGATAAAATCAGAATTGACTCACACAAACTAATATATCATCCGGATGTTGTATCAAGATGGAAGAATGGTGAAAATATTTATCCTATTGAATTGGAAATTGGATTAACAAATGCGTGCAATCATCGCTGTGTGTTTTGTGCAGTAGATTATACTGGTTACAAATCAACAATGCTTGATGAGAACATGCTTCTTGATAATTTGATGCAAATATCAAGGAAGGGTGTAAAGAGTATTATCTATGCTGGAGAGGGAGAACCTCTTATTCATAAAGCAGCTACGGAGATAATTAACAAGACAAAAGCATTAGGTATAGATACTGCAATGTCGACGAATGGAGTTTTACTTACCCCTGAGATATCTAGAGAGTGTTTAAAATCTTTAACCTGGGTGAGGTTCAGTACAGCAGGAATTAACAATGATACATATAATAAAATACAAAGAGGTAAAGACGGTGATCTGCAGAAAGTGTTAAATAATATGCAGGAGGCAGTCAGAGTAAGAAAAGAACAGAATGCCAGTACGACAATCGGCGTTCAGTTACTGCTTTTGCCCGATAATAAAGATGAAATTGTTCAAATGGGAAAGGAATTACGCAAAATAGGAGTAGATTATTTTACAATCAAACCTTTTTCGCAACATCCTCAAAGTGAACAGATTCTTCAGGTCGACTATCATGAAATGTTAGATTTGGAGCAAGAAGTGAAAGAACTACAAACAGAATTCTTTAAGGTTTATTTCAGAGCACATTCTATGCAGAAATTGGAGTGCAAGAGGGACTATAAACAATGTCTGGCACTTCCATTTATGGTCTATATTGATGCGAAAGGGAATTTGTGGCCATGCATCGTATTTATGGGAAAAGAAGATTTTGCATATGGAAATTTGAATCATGAGAGTTTTGTTCAGATATGGGAAGGCGAAAGAAGAAAGAAAATTGTAGATTATTTTATGCACATGGATCTGGAAAAAAATTGTAGAGAGTTATGCAGACTTGATGAAATGAATAAATATCTTGATGAACTGACTCATCCGGGAGAACATGTCAATTTTATTTAGTATTTTAACAATAGGAGAGTATGAAAATGAGTACAAACACAGCAGCAACACCGTATAGTAATCTGAAAATATTTGCTCATGCAGAGAAACTAAATTCTATACATAAAGGAGAGAGAATTGCACCTATCTATGTAAGACTTAAACCTACAAACTTCTGTAATCATCATTGCTATTATTGTAGTTATGCGGATAGCGAATTGGGGTTAAGAGATATAGTAAATAGACAAGACCAGATTCCTTGGGAAAAAATGAAGGAAATCATCTCGGATTTTAAAGAAATGGGAGTGAAGGCAGTTACATTTAGCGGTGGTGGAGAACCGTTGGTATACCCCTATATTATTGAGACAATGAAGGGGATGTTGGATGCTGGAGTAGAGATATCAATTATCACGAATGGTCAGTTACTTAAGGGAGAACGTGCAGAAGTTCTAAAGAATGCCAAGTGGGTACGTATTTCTTGTGACTCTGCTGATGCTGAGACGTATGCACGAGTAAGGAATATTCCGATAACGGCATTCAGTGAGGTTTGTGATAATATTAAAAATTTTGCTGATATAAAATCAAAGCAATGTGAATTTGGTATTAATTTTGTTATAAACCATGAGAATGCTGATCAAGTTTATGATATGGCAAAACTCATGAAAGAACTTGGTGTTAATCATATTAAGTTTGCTGCGCGTATTACAAAGAACCTGTTTGAATACCACGCAGCATTTAAAGAAAGTGTCATTGAACAACTTCATAGAGCTCAGGAATTGGAAGATGATACCTTTAAGGTAATTAATAAGTATGAGGGTGATTTTGATACGGCGATGTTATTTGAGAGACAGTATCATAAATGCTATGTTAGTAATCTAGTGACGACGATCGCAGCAGACAGTAAAGTATATTTTTGCCATGATAAAGCATATGTAAGTTCCGGTATTGTGGGAGATTTGAGTACACAGTCATTTAAAAAGCTTTGGTTTTCACCGGAGGTGACGAAACGATATCAGGAATTTGATGCGATGAAAGAATGTTGTCATCATTGTGTCTATGATGATAGAAACATTCTATTGAATACATTATATAGCCTTGATCAGAATCAAATAAATTTTATTTAGATGAGGGATGCAAATGAATAAAGAAAAGGTTGAAGAAGCATGTAAAGAAATTCGAAAGAGTATTTTTATTGAGGCATATTATGCTGGTGGTGGACATATGGGGGCGGCGTTTTCAGTGGCTGATATTCTGGGTACATTGTATTTTGGAGATGTTATTAGATTTGATGTAACTAATCCAAATTGGGATGAAAGAGATAAAGTTATTCTTAGCAAGGGACATGCAGCACTTGCTTTGTACGCAACTCTGAGTGAGGCGGGATTCTTTTCAAAAGATATGTTGAAGAAAGTATGTCAACCTGATTCAGTATTGGGCGGGCATCCTCGTATGGGAGCAATTCCCGGTGTAGAAGCATCTACAGGAGCGTTGGGACATGGACTGTCTTTTGGAATTGGAATTGCCCTGGCAAACAAAATTGATAAAAAAAGTAATCATACATATGTGATTCTCGGAGATGGAGAATGTCAGGAAGGATCTATATGGGAGGGAGCCTTGTCGGCACCAACGCTTAAATTAGACAATCTAACTGTAATCGTAGATCATAATAAACTACAGGCAATGGACAGGCTAGAATCTATTGTAGATATGAGACCATTTATAGACAAATGGAATGCTTTCGGATGGAATGTGGTAGAAATAAATGGACACGATGTGGATGAAATTGCAGAAGCATTAATGATAAGAGCTGAGAAACAACCAACGTTAATCATAGCTAATACTATAAAAGGAAAAGGTGTTTCCTTTATGGAAGGAGTTCCAATATGGCATTATAGAATGCCAAATGAGCAGGAATTGCCAATTTTAATGCAGGAATTGGGAATCAAAAGAGAGGAGTTAGGAATACAATGAGGACTGCCTATTTAAATGCTCTTTATGATTTAGCGAAAAAAGATAGAAACGTCTATGCTCTTATTTCAGATAATGGGGCTATTGTTTATGATAAGTACCGAGCAGATCTTGGAGAACAATACCTAAATTTTGGAATATCTGAAGCCAATATGCTTGGTGCGGCAGCAGGTATGGCAAGCTGTGGCAAAATACCTTTTGCTTATACAATAGGTGCTTTTCTGGCATATAGGGCTTTGGAATTTATACGAAATGATATTTGTTTACAGAATCAGAATGTGAAAGTGGTAGGTACAGGAGCAGGTATGGTTTATAGTGCGTTAGGTCCAACTCATCACGCAACAGAGGACTTTGGATGCCTACGCTCTATGCCGAATCTTACAATATTGTCACCAGCAAGTCCTTTAGAGGTCAGAAAAGCAACCGAAGCAGCATATCAGATGAATGGACCTGTTTATATTCGTCTAGGTACAAACAGGGAACAAGAGTTATATGATAAGGACTATGAGTTTCAAATCGGAAAGGGTGTAGAGATATGTCAGGGAGACGATGTTACAATCTTATCTACGGGTAATATCATAATAGATGTTATGGAAGTAAGAAAGAGATTGGAACAGGAAGGGATATCTGTGAAAGTAGTCAATATACATACCATTAAACCCTTTGACAGAGACATTGTTGTAAAATCATTAAGAGAAACTGATGTAATTGTTACGGTTGAAGACCATAATATCATTGGAGGACTTGGAAGTGCAGTTGCAGAAGTAATTGCAGAGAGCGGCATCGGAACGAGATTCGTTCGAGTAGGATTGAGAGGTTTCTCCGAAGGATATGGAAGCTATGCTCAAGTGAAAAATGCAAATCAAATTGGTATGGAAGACATATATCAAAAGATTAAGAGTGTGCTATAAGTGTCTTATATGCGAAGGGAGTAGAGATGAGTTACATAGATTTTGTTTCAGAACTTCATAAGAGCACAAAAAGGGATTATGTGGCTAGGGTAACCAGCGATAATAAGGCTGAATGCGCCATGGTGGCAAAAGAGTATGGATATGATTACTGGGATGGCGACCGAAAATATGGCTATGGAGGCTATCATTACGATGGACGGTGGAGAAGTGTAGCTGAAAAACTAGCTAAACATTATCAGTTAAAACCAGGACAAAAAGTGCTGGATGTAGGGTGCGGAAAGGCATTCTTACTCTTTGAATTGACACAGGTAGTCCCTGGAATCGAAGTAGTAGGAATCGATATTTCGGAGTATGGTATTGGACACGCAAAAGAAGAAATTAGAGATTGCTTACAGATTGCAGAAGCCCAGAAATTACCATTTGAGGATAATAGTTTTGATTTAGTAATTTCACTCACGACCTTGCATAATTTGAAAGTGTTTGATTTAAAAAAGGCCGTTAAAGAGATTGAACGTGTGAGTAAAGGAAATTCATATATTATGGTGGAATCTTTCCGAAATGATACTGAAGAAGTAAATATGCTTTACTGGCAATTGACTTGTGCTAGTTACTATTCAGTAGAAGAATGGGAATGGCTCTATAAGGAATGGGGTTATAAAGGAGATTATAGTTTTATTTTCTTTGAATAGAGGTGATTAATTTGGAAGTACAATTTATTTCGGGAGAAACTGTAAAAATATGCAATCATGATATTGATATCATGAAACAGAATGCACAATCAAATAAGACAACTAAGTTCCGATACTGTTTTCATGAGAACGAGAAGGCCGGAATGCAGGAGATGCTTTTCTTACAGGGAAGAGATGTTTATGGGAAACCACATAAACATGCAGAATTTGCTGAGACACAGGTACTTGTTGAAGGTAAAGGAGTTGCAGTTACATTTTATGAAAATGGGGACATAAAACAATGCTTCAAAATCTCTTTGAATGATTATAGAGTTTGGAGGTTTGAGAGAAATCTGTATCATATGATAGTTCCTCTATCAGAAGAGATTGTCATATTTGAGGCAAGGGAAGGTCAGTTTAAGGAGGGGAGTAACATTTTCCCCGAATGGATGCCCACCAGTAAGGAAGAAGTTGATAGGTTATATCAATTGATAAAGAATAAATTGGAGGAACAATAGTATGTTTATACCCTATGGTAAGCATTACATTGATGAAGATGATATTGAAGCGGTGTCAAATGCATTAAGATCGAATTATATAGCCACAGGACCAGGTATTGATGAATTTGAAAAGGACTTTGCAAATTATATAGGTAGTAAGTACGCTGTTGCTGTTTCGAGCGGAACAGCAGCATTACATGCTTGCTGTTATGCAATTGGAATCACGAAAGGAGATGAAGTAATTACCACGCCAATTACTTTTGCGGCTTCTGCTAATTGTGTTCTGTATTGCGGAGGAACACCGGTTTTTGCAGATATAGATGAGAAAACATATAACATTGATCCTGATGAAATAGAAAAGAAGATTACTAAAAATACTAAAGCTATAATTCCGGTTCATTTTACAGGACAACCCTGTGATATGAACAGAATACATCAAATTGCAAAAGAACATCATTTGGTTATAATTGAAGATGCTGCACATGCAAGTGGAGCAGAATATTATGGAAATAAGATAGGTTCTCTATCTGATATGACAATCTTTAGTTTTCATCCTGTTAAGCACATGACAACCGGCGAGGGAGGTATGATTACCACAAATGATGAAGAGTTGTATCGAAAGTTAAAAGGATTTCGCGCATACTGTCTGACAAAGGATTCACAATTACTGGTCGATAAAGATGATGGACCTTGGCACTATGAGATTCAGGGCTTAGGTTATAATTATAGAATATCAGATGTAATGTGTGCTTTGGGGAGAAGTCAATTAAAGAAATTAGACAAATTTGTTGCAAGAAGGAGAGAAATCGCTCAGAAATATAATGAGGAGTTAAAAGATATTTCCGGAATTGTTTTGCCATTTCAAAGCAAAGGTTGTAATAGTAGTTGGCATCTTTATACAATTCAAATTGAGAATGGAAGGCGAAGAGAAGTGTATACCAAGATGAAAGAAGCTGGTATCGGAGTTGATGTACATTATCTTCCCGTTTACCGACATCCATATTATCAAGAGAACGGTTATAGCAATGTATACTGTCCAAAAGCGGAGAAACTGTATGAACAGATATTAAGTATTCCAATATTCTACAAACTGTCTGAGAGTGAACAAGATTATGTAATACAGGTAATTAAAAACATTATGGGGGAATGATAATTGTATAAGGATAATGCAATCGAACAAAAGTTGGCAGAGAGAATTTTTATTGAAAGGCTTCATGAGTGTGAAAAATTTCCAAAGTACTTTCAAATTGAGCCAACCGATAGATGTAATGCAAAATGCAAGATGTGTTCAAAGAGCGTTACAGAAAGCGTTCATAATTCATCAATGAGTGAGGAATTATTCAATAAAATATGTGAAGAATTGGAGGAGTATAGTGACTGGATCGAAATGATAACTATTCAATGGATGGGAGAACCCCTACTTGACAGAGAATTAGAATTAAAGATTCAGAAGTTAAAGAAAATAGGTATAAAAAAGGTATCACTATCAACAAATGTGTCCTTATTGAATGAAGAAAGGTGTCAAAGTCTTTTGGAATCTGGCCTTGATGACCTAAGAATGTCTATTGATTCGGTTAAAAAAAGTACATATGAAGCAATAAGGTGTGGCTTGGATTTTGATAAGGTAATTAAGAATGCCATGAAAGCTATTTCTATTCGCGATAGGATTAGACCAGATGTAACAATCAGGGTAAGGATGGTAGATATGTGTGAAACACATGATGAGATAGAGGAGTGGTTAGAGTTCTGGAATCCAATTTTAAAAAATGCAGATTTTGCACAGGTTATGCCTAGTTTATCAAAATGGGAGGATAAGAGAATAGATAATCCATATCAAGAAGTTGAGCCTTGTATTTCATTGTTTTCAACAATGATTATCAGTTCTGAGGGAAAAGTTGCGTTATGTTGTATTGATAGTGAACTACAAGAAGTTATGGGTGATATTAATACCAGTACCATCAAGAGTATTTGGAATTCTGAGAAATTTGAAAAGTATAGAGATTTACACTTAGATATGAAACGAAATAGTATTGATTTATGTAATGGATGTAACTGTTGGAACAGATATAAGTAACACAGAGGAATGTAACATGATTGTTGTGCTGTCGAATAGTCCAAAAGGAAAAAGGCTTGCTTCGTATCTTGAATCACAGGGAGAGAAAGTAGTTTTAACTGGTGAACAATTACAAGAAGACTGGGTGAGAGTAAACCATCCAAAATTAGTGATTAGTTATGGATATGCAAGAATAGTAAAAAGTAATATTATTTCATTACTTGATAATCGAATAGTGAATGCCCATCCCTCTCTTTTGCCGGTTAACAGGGGGTCTTATGCCAATTTTTGGAGCTTCATTTATGACACAACAAAGGGAGTAACTATTCATAGAATTGATGCTGGTATTGATACCGGAGATATTCTGATTCAGAAAGAGCTTGATTTTGATATCACCAAGGAAACTTTTCAAAGTACGTATGATATCATAGAACAAACTACCTTCGACTTGTTAGCTGGTTGCTATAAACAACTGGAGGATGGTGCTATTACGCCCATAAGACAAGTAGGGGAGGGGAGTTATCATAGCTTGAAAAAATTCAGGCTATTTAAAGAAGCAATAGATTTTAGCTGGGATCAGAACATTTATGAGTTCTTAAATAGAAATAATGATAAGATCAACAATTTTTTACTTGAAGAGAAATGGAAGGATATATAATGGGTAAGGTAGTTACGAGAGATGAGTTTATGCAAATTCGAAATGGGTTATATGATAAAAAGATTGGATTATGTCATGGCGTATTTGATTTAGTACACCCTGGTCACATTATCCATTTTGAAGAGGCGAAAAAAATATGTGATATACTTGTTGTTTCTGTTACTTCTGAACAATATGTACGAAAAGGTCCGGGACGTCCATATTTTAATAATGAGATGAGGTTGAAATTCTTATCAGCTATTGAGTGTATAGACTACGTAATCCTATCTTCATCCTATACAGCAGATGATATTATCAACGTTGTAAAGCCGGATTACTACATCAAGGGACAGGAGTACTCAAAATCGGAAGATGATATTACGGGAATGATAGATGAAGAGGTAGAACTGGTACGCAGATATGGTGGAGATGTGTACTTTACATCGGGTGCTTTATTTAGTTCCACAAAATTAATTAATACCGCACTTCCGTCGATGACAGAAGAAGTCAAAAGTTTTGTGCAGGATTTTAAGTTACGTTATACGATGTCAGATATTCGAGAGTATTGCCACCAGCTGGAAAGTAAGAAAATCTTGGTGGTTGGGGATATTATTATTGATGAGTATGTTAGTTGTATCGTTCAAGGATTGATGTCAAAAGATATGGCATATTCTGTGAGACGTGTACATTCAGAACGATACCTTGGGGGTAGTATCGCGGTAGCTAGACATATATCTTCATTTGTCAAACAAGTAGATTTAATGTCAGTGCTAGGTGATGAAAACGGAATCTTGGAAGAAATTCAAGGACAGCTATCAGATAATGTTATGCTAGCAGTTGAACAAAGTCCGGAGTATCCAACTATAGTAAAAAAGAGATATATTACGGAAAATCCTAAGAGGGATGATGTTAAGAAGGTATTTGTTGAAAACAACATCCCAGATCCTATGAAGATAGATGTTGTTACAATGGAACGTTTTCTACGTAAGCTTAATGAAGTAATAGGTAATTATGATGCTGTAGTTCTGTGTGATTTTGGTCATGGCTTGGTAGATAAAGATGTGATGAGATTAGTTCAAGAGAAGTCAAGATTTTTGTCATTGAATTGCCAGACAAATTCAACTAATTATGGGATGAATATTATTACGAAGTATAAAAAAACAAATGCATTCGCGGTGGATCAAAAGGAATTGAAATTGGCTTTTCCGGATTATACTTTGACCGAAGAAGAAGCATTAAGAAAGCTCTCAGAACATCTTCACTGTAATGGATGGCTGACAAGAGGTTCGTTGGGATCCATGACTATTACTGGAGGAGAAGTTAGAGAGTGTCCTGCATTTACATTACACATTAAAGATACGATAGGCGCTGGAGATGCTTTTTTTGCAATAAGCAGTATCTTTGCTTGTATGGATCTGCCTTTTGAAATTGCCACATTTATGGGCAATATCGCTGGTGCATTAGCTACTAATATACTTGGAAATAAAGAAGCAGTTCAGAAAGTAAATGTGTTAAAATACGCAAGTACATTATTAAATATTTAGTTTAATAACAGAGTTTGGAGGTATAAGGATGATATCATTAGTAACAGGTGGATGTGGTTTTATCGGATCGCATATTGTGGATAAGCTATTATCAGAAGGGCACATAGTCAAGGTTATTGATAATTTTACAACAGGAAGACCGGAAAATCTTGAACATCAAAAGGATAATCCAAATCTGACAGTTGTTCAGGCTGATATTCGTAGTATGGATGAGATAACTCCAATGTTTGAGAATGTTGATTATGTATTTCATCTTGCTGCATTGGCAGATATAGTTCCTTCGATTCAAAAGCCTTGGGAGTATTACTCGTCCAATGTTCTTGGAACCTACAATGTAGTAGAATGTGCGAAGAATGCCAATGTAAAGAAACTGGTTTACTCTGCATCTTCTTCCTGCTATGGAATCCCAGATCAGTATCCAACGGATGAGAAGGCTGAGATACGACCTCAATACCCGTATGCATTGACGAAACGACTGGGTGAGGAAACGGTTCTTCATTGGGGACAGGTATATGGATTGCCAGTCGTAACGCTTCGTTTGTTCAATGTATATGGAACTCGTTCCAGAACCTCTGGTACATATGGAGCTGTATTTGGAGTGTTTTTAGCACAGAAATTAGCTGGAAAGCCATTTACAGTAGTAGGTACAGGGGAACAGACCAGAGATTTTACGTATGTCACAGATGTTGCAGATGCATTTTATACTGCAGCCATGTCGGATGTAGTAAATCAAACCTTTAATGTGGGAAGTGGTGGAACCTATTCCGTGAATCGTTTGTGCGAACTTCTGGGCGGTGAGGTCATTCATATTCCCAAGCGCCCCGGAGAACCAGATTGTACTTATGCAGACACGAAAAAAATAGAGAAGGTATTAGGCTGGCATGCAAAAGTGTCTCTCGATGAGGGCGTCCAGAAGATACTATGTAATATTGATTATTGGAGAGAAGCACCGGTTTGGACACCTGATACAATTGGAGAAGCTACGAAAGATTGGTTTATGTATTTAGGCAACAAGTAGATTGATTAATTAAAGAATTTTGGAGGAGAAAATGGGCAATTATATTCAGTTATATCTTCTACTTAGGAGTGCTTTAATATATCTTGAGGAATTTGGGAGCAAATTGTATCAGCAGGACGAAGAGGGAGCAACAAAGTATTATAGTGGAATACTGGATACGTTGAGAGAATGGTCTCAGGTTCTTATTAATAATGTCATTGATTTGGATCAGGACTGGTTTATTGAATTAACTCGGCAGCTTTTTGAGCAACAGGAAAATTTGTGCTCCATGAAAGATGTGGAAGTGGTTTTAAATAGGGAGTTGCGTCCTTACGTGATACAGCAGATGAAGAAAGTAATATGTGAAATTTCTATAGAACAACTTAGTAGATGCTGTCATGATTTGAATATTGGTTATCTTAAAAAGACAATCCAAGAAAAGGGACATAAGGAATTGCTTTCTATATTGGAACAGCATCAATTGTCAGAATATCAAGTAGAATTATCTGAGAATGGTTCTTTGATTTTATCCTATGAAAAGAATGGGAGAAGACGTTACCTTTCTTCATATTGTAATCCTATCCGGGAAGCAATAGATATGGCAAATCATATTATGCAGAGAGATGTAGAGCGTTATATTATATGTGGATGTGGTTTTGATGAGTGGATTGACATCTTACGTATGGAGAGAGGCGGAATGAATGTAAACGTTTACTGTGATAATATGGATATTATATTGTTCGGTCTGAATTTTAGATATTACTATGGTATGGAATTGTTGAATTTTCATCTGTTTTATGATCCTGGGTATGAGCTTTTTGCCAGGGATGCTGCTTTATATCCGGAAGGGGTAGTCATAGACACAGATGTATTTACAACGTGCAAAAGTTCAAGGATACTTCCAAAATTAAAGCAGATGTATCTTGTAGATATGTCTTTTCGAAATATGGAATGGAAAATGCAACAGTCGTTTCTACAGAATACGAAATTATGTAGTTTAGATAATAATCAGCTCTTAGAAGGATTTAAAAACAAAACTGTTTATATCATTGCTGCAGGTCCTTCATTGAATAATAATTTAAATCTGCTAAAAGAAAGAACATCAGATTCGATTATACTAGCAACTGGGACAGTGTATAGAAAACTGATAATGGAAGGTATTCGTCCGGATTATGTTGTAATATTAGATTGTAAAGACTCAATTTGGAACCAATTTGAAAAATTAAAAGATGAGACGATACCAGTACTGATGTCGTCTACTGCATGTTGTCGAGTGGCGAAGGAGTATAAAGGGATAAAATACCTTTTATGCCAAGAGGGGTATGAACCAGCAGAACAATTTGCAAAGGAACATAATCTTCCGCTTTTTCCAACAGGCGGTTCGGTATCTACGATTGCAATGTCTGTAGCTGTACAATCGCAAGCAAGATGTATCGTATACCTGGGATTGGATCTCGCTTTTACAAACAATATGGGACATGCCGAAGGAGTTTCCTCATCTGCTACCTCTTTGGAGTCTGGAATGCATCCTGTAGAGGGATGGAATAGGATGGAAACAGTATTATCAGATAGTAAATTTGATATCTATCGATCATGGTTTGTGAGACAAATTCAGAGACTTCGTAAAGAAGGATATGACACTAAGATTATTAATGCAACTGAAGGCGGCTCATATATTGAAGGTATGGAACATATTGCATTAAAGGAAGTATTTCAGAGTAGAAGAACAACAAGATAAAAATGTAATGATTTGATTATAGTACTTTATGAATAGCTGAGTAATAAGCCTGTTATTACTCAATTTATTCATGCATCTGCTTTCGCTCTATCGGGAGGTGAACAGTAACTGATTCGCTTTTTCAACGAAATATCTTGCCAAGAAGGGCTTTTACTCTTATCATGATAATGCGCACGAAATTGCAGTCAGTATTAGCAAGGATCTGTTATGGTGTATGAGAAAAAGCTGAAAATTTGTTCTGTATTGCGCGTTCTCTTTTTAGTTACCCCAAAAGGTGATAAGGATATTACCATAATAAGCAAAAAAGTACATCGCAACAAACGACGCACTGTAAAAGGAACATTAATAAATCAGAGAATGAAGAATGTCGTAGAATTGGTAATCTGGGAAATATCAATTCGTCGGCTAACATCATGGCTATGCCAATGGAGCAGTTATCAGATATAAAGGCATTAGTTCACGTCTTAATTTTGACTCGATTCTAAGACAAGTCTTGATTGTGATTACATCGAGAACACACCAGATGCGGCTACTTTAAATCGTTTTATCACTTTGTTATCTGGTACAGATATTTTGGAGCGGACATTCCACAGGATGGTCTGCAAAGCCAGAAAATTTGGACTTATAGATGGCATTAATGTTGCAATTGATGCCAGTAAGCTGACAGCTTACGAACATGCTGTTCCAAAAT
>CAYZUC010000062.1:10726-16468 GCA_964481705.1 uncultured Lachnospiraceae bacterium | reverse complement strand
TTATTTATATAATATTCATAGATTATTAAAGGATATTATGTTATAATTTAATCAATCGAACAGGTGTATGATTCGGGAGGAGGAAAACATATGAGGTGTAGAAGAACAGGCATAGAGGCGGAAGTTGTTAAGTATGAAGCCGGCAAGGGATATGAGGATGGTTTTGAGCGCTGGTCAGATGTCGTAACTGATGGTTTTATTGTTACTGATTTCCTTATCAAAGTAACAAGACCCGATGGTTCGATTATGTGTCCATATATCAAGCACCGCAGAGGTGTCACCTTTATTGGGGAAGGTGATTACATCATCATTGATGAGGACGGTACGAAGCACGTGTGTGGTGAAGACAAGATATTCAACCGCTATGAAAAGATTGAAGAATAATTATCTTTTGTTTTTCTGATTTTTCTTTCAAAAATGATTGACAGAACGTTTTCAAAATGTTATTATTCTTATCGCGGTGTGCAGATAACCACCGCGATAAATTATGAGCGGAAGTGCTGGAATTGGCAGACAGGCAAGACTAAGGATCTTGTGTTGTTAGCAACGTGTGGGTTCAAGTCCCATCTTCCGCAGTAGAAAAGACTGAATCATAACGATTCAGTCTTTTTTGATTTATGATAAGCTGATTCTTCTTCCTTCTTCGTCACTTCTCATAGCAGCTTCTATGATTTTCAGAACCTGTACTGTTTCATGAGGTTTTATCATCAGCTCGGCATCTCCAGTTAAGCATTGATAAATGTTATCGTAGTAAACTCCGTAATTGCCAACCTCTGTTGGTATCTTCTCAATATGCTCTATGCCATCCATCATGGTATATAAGCTTCCATAGTGCTCAGGATCATCGTAACCCCATCCCGATTTTCCCGATTGTATATAATCTATCGGTCTCTCGCCGGCAATCAACTTCTCCTCCTGTACATCCATTCCATATTTGATAAAAGTACCTTTTCGACCATTGACCATATAATGAGGTCCTTGCCTGACAACCAGTTCACCTGCTGAGATTGTTACCCTTGTTTTTGCATAGGAGAGAATTATTCGGAAGCTGTCAATTCCATTCGTCTCGCTTCGCTGTTTTCTCATATCTGCATAGACGGTCTCCGGCATTCCAAAGAGACAATAAGCCTGGTCAATAATATGGACTCCAAGATCATATAAGATACCGATTCCCCGTCCTCCTTCTGCCTTCCACTTCTTGGAGCTGCTTCCGGTTACAAAACGATCATAATGAACTTCATAATCAACCACTTCACCAAGACGACCCTGCTCTATCAGTTTTTTTACTGTAAGAAAATCTCCATCGAGACGTCGATTCTGATAAACAGAAAACAAAAGCTTCTTTTCTTGCGCCAATCGGCAGAGTTCCTCTGCCTCATCTGAGCTGGCTGCGATCGGCTTTTCCACAATCACATTTTTTCCTGCCAAAATTGCCTGTTTTGCCATCGTCACATGAAGAGAATTGGGTGTTGAAATAACGACAAGATCAATATCATCCGTCAGCAAATCCTCAAAGCTGCGAACAATTGTGACGTATGGATACTCTTCCTTGGAACGTTCTGTGGTTCGTTCCATTACCTTCGTAATCTCAAAATGCTCATTCGCATGTAAAAAGGGAGCTTGAAAAATCTTTCCCGACATTCCAAATCCTGCAATACCTACACGAATTACTCTATTCCCTTTGTTTCTCAACGGTTCTTCTCTTTCCATTGTTTCACAGCCTCCAATCGTTTCTTCACCTCTGCTTCTGATCCCTGTTCGGTCGGATGGTAATACTCCACGCCTTTCATTGTCTCCGGCATGCATTCCATTGTTGTCAAATGCTCGTCGTAATCATGTGCATATTCATAACCTGCTCCATAATGCAGGTCTTCCATAAGCTTCGTTGGAGCATTACGCAATTGAAGAGGAACCGGTTCCAATCTTTTGTCTGAAATATCTCTTTTGCATTGCTGGCAGGCACCATAAAGAGCATTTGACTTAGGTGCCATTGCAAGATAGACAACAGCGTGTGTCAGATTAACATCGCACTCCGGCATACCATTAAAATGACAAGCCTGATAAGTGGCTACTGCTACCTGAAGTGCATTGCTGTCCGCCATACCAATGTCTTCACTTGCAAAACGAATCAGGCGTCTTGCTATATATAAAGGATTCTCTCCACCCTGCAGCATTCGATTCATCCAATAAATAGCAGCATCCGGATCACTATTTCTCATAGACTTATGAAGCGCCGAGATCAAGTTGTAATGCTCCTCGCCCGTCTTATCATACAGCAGCGATTTTCTTGTGATGCATTGCTCCATGCAGGAATCCGTTACCGTTATTGTGCCATCTGAAGACAAATCTCCATTAACCACAACCATCTCCAGAGTATTAAGCGCTGTTCTTGCATCCCCATTAGCAAAGATTGCAATTGCCTTTAACTGCATCTCCGTAATTACAATTTTCTGCTGTCCAAACCCTTTAGGATGATGAAGCGCATTCTTTAATAGCTGCAACAGATTCTCATCGGTGAGTGCATTTAGTACAAAGACCTGACATCTGGACAGCAGAGCTGAATTAATCTCAAAAGAAGGATTTTCCGTTGTCGCACCTATGAGAATAATACTTCCCTTCTCCACATAAGGCAAAAAAGCGTCCTGTTGCGCCTTATTAAAGCGGTGAATCTCATCCACGAACAGTAGTGTACGGATTCCAAGTCCACGACTCTCATCCGCTTTACTCATTACATCTTTGATTTCCTTAATACCGCTGGTAACAGCAGAGAAATTGATGAATTCTGCATTTGTTCTGCCTGCTATGATTCCGGCAAGTGTTGTTTTACCGACACCCGGTGGTCCCCAGAAAATCATGGACGATATCTGATCCTGTTCAATCAGCTGACGTAACATTTTCCCCTTTGCCAACAGATGTTCCTGACCAATAAAATCAGCCAGCGTCTCCGGTCGCAGTCTACTGGCAAGTGGTATGGTATTTGGCTTTGGTTCCTCAAACAATGAAATTTGCTTCAAAATAATACCCTCTTTCAAAACATTCTTTTAAAAAAGCAGCCGCCTTAGCGACTGCCTCAAGATTCATTCTCTATAAATACGCATCCAATATATTGCCGCTGGAAGTATCTGTCTTAGAATAGTTTCCTTTTCCTGTATAGATGCTGTTCTTGCTTGCTTCATTCTCTGCATAGTAATCTATCATCGACGCCTTGGCAGAAACCTGATAAGCATAAGAACCGTTACCATTAAACAAAGACTTCACCACATTCATGTCTGCTTTCTTAAATGCTGCTTCATCAACCGACAGGGTGTTATCTTTATTAATTGTAATACCAGCCTGTGAAAGCATCTTGGAATTTGCAGCAGTAACCCTTGTCATATTAAGTGTCTCACGAAGTACAGAAGAAGAATTCGCATCTCCTGCTTCCTTAACCAGTGCATTATAAGAATCCGCAAAAGACTTCACACTGTTATAAACAGCATTTGTATCCTTTTTTGCAAATACCGATTTACTGCCATTCTTGATCAGTGCATCTGCAGAATCCTTCAAGCTATCCGCTTTGCTCTCGACTGCTGCCAGAGTCTTGGCCGTATCACTGCTTGTTGAACTGTTCTTTACTGTACTCTCTTTTTCCTGCTTCGCATAATAGGCCTTCAATACTTTACCGTAACTGCCATTTCGAATGCTCGAATAATCCGCCAGCGAAAATGATGAGCCAGAAACTGCTCCGGTACTAAATGAAGAAGCTCCGGAAAACAGAGAACTAATATCCGATCCCGAACTAACCAATCCGTTAATTGTCATATGATTACCTCCTTCGTGTGACTGTTTATCCTTCACACTTCAATCCTTTGATCTGAGGTGGCTTCCGTGCCCTGCTCATTAATATGTATCGTTCTCACTACCTTTAATATACCAGAAATTGCGCAATATTACAAGGTTGCTATAGATAATATCGGACATTCCGGATAAAATCTTAACCCTCACACAGCCTCATAGCGCTGATAATCGTATGTTTCAATAAAACAGAGGTGGTTACAGTTCCAACCCCTCCTGGAACCGGAGTAATTGCGCTCACCTTATCAGCCACATCAACATAATCCACATCACCGCATAATTTCTCTCCATCCATGTTGATACCAACATCAATTACGACCTGCTCTTCACTTACAAAATCACTCGTAATCATCTTTGCCACGCCTGCACAGGCAAGGATAATATCGGCATTCCGGCATTCCTTCTCCAATTCTAATGTCTTCGTATGGCAAATAGTTACAGTTGCATTTTTCTTAAGTAACAACATCGCAAGAGGTCTGCCAACTACCATACTCCGTCCAACGATGGTAACCTTTTTTCCCTGTAACGGAACCTGATAAAAGTCTAAAAGCTCCATAACTGCCTGTGGGGTACATGGCGGAAATCCCTCTGCATCACCACAAAAGACATGTGCATTGTTTGCACTTCCCATACAGTCTACATCCTTGTATTCCGATATCAGATCCTTTATTGCCTTTTCTGATAATTGCTTCGGCAGGGGACGAAACAACATAATCCCATGAACCGAGGTATCGTCATTCAATTTTTTCACTTCTGTTTCTAATTGTTCCTGCGTTACATCAAGTGGCAGCTCCAATACATCAGCCTGAGCGCCTGCTGCCTCAAATCTCTTTTTTATTCCACGCTCATAAGCCAAATCATCCTCTCTTGCTCCCACACGAATTACAACAAGTCGGGGAAGGATCCCTTTTTCTTTCAACGCTTCCACATTATCTTCCATTTTTGCAAGTAGTGCCTTCACTACCGGCATTCCACGTAATTCTTCCATTCTCCGTATTCTGTCCTTTCTCTGCTTTGTATCTGTCAACGCTCGCTTGTGATTCTCACTGTCTGTCCACACCTTTATGCCTTCAGGCTCTCACTCACTGACTCATATACCTTCTGGCAACGAATGCAGCCAATCTGAAGCATCTTCTGCGCCTTCTGATTTTCATGCTCCGCATAACGTCGGTTCTTCATCATCTTGGTATTAATATAGACATTCATAATAGCTCCCTGAAGTGCTGCCGATGCACAAGCAGCTGCCACTCCCACATCCGACACGGCAAGTCTACTGCCTTTCTCGGATAGCTCCTCCAGAAGGGGAATTACATCATCATAAACCTTTTGCAAAATATTCATAGGAACGGAGCAGGCATTTACCAACGCTGCCTCCATAATATCATCACGATCCTTATCCTCTTTTGGAATTGCATACGCCTTAGATAGCGGTTCAAAGACACGGGCATCCTCTTGAATGAATGCAAGCAGCTCGTCGGAGGATTTTTTTGCTGCTACAAGATACTTCTCAATATCTTCCTGATACTGTGCGTATTTCTTTTTTCCCGTAGTCAGATTGCAAACCATTGAACATAGGGCACTGCTTAAACTGCCCAAGAGTGCACTGACTCCTCCTCCTCCCGGAACCGGTGCTTTTGATGATAACTCTTCCACAAATTGTTCTAATTCCATTTCCATCTCTTCTCCATTTCTGCATTTCGTCTTTCTCCAATATCCTATCAAATACGATACAGAATAGCAATACTATGAGTCCCGATTGAAAATATGATGTATGCATTTCTCATATAAAACCTTAGGCGCAAATGGTTTCGAAATTCGATCATTCATACCGCTCTTTCGTGCTATCTCCTCATCCTCGCTAAACACATCAGCTGTCATAGCTATAATCGGAATTGTCGCGGCGTCGGC
>CAYZUC010000062.1:2298-10716 GCA_964481705.1 uncultured Lachnospiraceae bacterium | reverse complement strand
AATATCAGACTGAAATAACCATCCTGTTCTTTCAGATAGGCCTCCACTGCTTCTTTTCCATTCTTTGAACAGATGACATCACAACCTACCCTAGTCAGTAAATGTACCACTATCTCTGTATTCAGCTCATTATCCTCGCCAAGAAGGATACGACATCCTTTCAAGATACCGTAGTCTTTCTTCTCCTCTTTCCCATGTAATTCTTCGGTATCTACAAGCTCCAGAGGAAGCTCTACTGTAAAGGTCGTTCCCTTGCCTAACGTACTCCTTACTTGAACCGTTCCTTCCATCAAAGAAACCAGTTCTTTCACAATGGCAAGTCCCAATCCGGTCCCTTGACTCTTCTCTGAGATTCCTTCGTGATATTCCTGATTAAAGCTTTCAAAAGCATGTGGTAAGAATTCCGGACTCATACCAATCCCGGTATCACGTATGATGAAGCGTTGTCTGACAACATGATTCTGCTTTCCGGGCAGCTTCTTCATAATGAATTCTATTCTTCCACCATCTGGAGTAAACTTAACTGCATTAGAAAGCAGATTAATAAATATCTGATTAAAACGAATCTTATCTACCAGAATCCCTTTTTGAATGGCGTGCTTGACATCCATTACAAAATCAATATTCTTATTTTTACTCAGCTCCATAATTACATTCTGAATCGACTTCACAAATTCAGCATGGGAGTATGGTACCGGCTTCAGAACAACTTTGTTTTGCTCAATTTTGGACATATCCAACACATCATTAATTATTCCAAGAAGATAATCACCAGACAAATTTACCTTTTCCAGATTCTTCTTGAGTTCCTCTTCTCCCGCACCTTCCATCATTTCTTTATTGGAAAAAGCAAGAATTGCGTTTAGCGGGGTACGGATATCATGACTCATTTGTGACAAGAAGGCGCTCTTCGCACGATTGGCTGCATTTGCTTTATCCGTAGCCATCTGTAATATCTCTTTTTGTTTCTGCTCCTCTTCATAGAGGTCTGTTATATCTCTTCTTGCAAGTACAATCTCGCTCTTATGGTTATCCAGATAATATACTCTGGACATTTTTCTCCGTATTTTTCCTTTCTCATAAACGCTATAGAAAAAGTTACAGTTTTTCTCCTCTCTAAGCGCATTTACAAGTCCTTTCCTGCAAAAGAAATTGCGAAATCTCTCCTGATCCTCTTGTACAACTTGAAACGAGAGCAAATTATAGTACCTCTCATCAAAACAAAAGGATTCATTTTCATCCAATCCTTCCAAATTGTTTCGCACATGCACGACATAAGCATCTCCACTTTTTTTATTGAGAATTATAACTGATTCAATATCATCATCCATAATAGTTTCAACCGTCAGCTGCTTCTTCATCTCAATATCAATGTCCTGACTATGCAGAAATGCAATCGCATCCCCGGAATCTGGTTTCTCCAAAATAGAAATCCTAGTACTTACCCAGTGATATCCAGAATTGCCTATTTTCCTACGATACTTAAATTGCAGAGAAGTTCGGCCGTTTTGATAAGCCTCCAATAGTTTTTTTCGAAATACCATTGTATTTACTCGGTTACGATCATCTGGCGCGATGTTCCTAAGGATATTCTTAACCATAACAGGGTCTACTGCAATCTGCGTTTTCATACCCTCGACATCATCATATTTCGAATAATACTCCTCGATGATACCGGTACTCAGATTCAACTGATAGTACAATATGGAATTACGAATCAACTCTTTTCTGAGCTGAAGTTCATGCTCGTACCTTCTACGATTCTCATGTTCAAGCATTCTCAGGCGATTCTGTGCTATCTGTACTTCCGTCACATCAAGTAGTACCGCGTCTACACGAATGGAAGCTTCACTGTAATCTGCAAGCGTACATTTTAGGTTAATGTAGCGGAAGTCTCCTTGTTTTCGTTTTATGGCAAAAACTGTATCAATAGGGTCTCTATTTAACAGATGATCTTGAAATACGGATCTGAGCTTTGGAATGTCTTCTTCTAGAACGAAACTTAAGGGATCTCCTATCGTAGTATCATATTCTTCCTTTGTGTATCCAATCAGAGTATAAACCCCTTCATTCATATAGATTGTTTTTACTCTTCCTTCATAAATCTCATACGTAGCAAGACCGCCCGGAATATTATCTGTAAGTAAACGAAGGCGGCGATAAGCCTCACGGGCCTGTGTAATGTCACGAGCAACCCCATAAATCCCAACAATCATTCCTGTCTGGTCACGAAGCAGATACTTCGACACACTCATAAAACGCATGGAGCCATCCTCACTCGGTAGATGCTCGATGCAGTCAATCATAGACTTACTGCTTCGGATCATTCCTTGATCATCTCCACGGAATTTCTCCGCCAATGCCTTGTCAAAAAGATCATAATCAGACTTGCCGATAATATCTCTCTCATCCAGATAACCAACCATAGTTGCAAACGTATGGGAAACGCAAACATAAGACAGCGTGCGATCCTTAACAAATGCGATATCCGAAGAAGACGCCATGACTGCATCCAGTGCAACCGGTATCATCTCACGGAAGGTAATTTCACTTTCAGAAATTGGCGTATATGTCACGTAAATCGTACAGTTCTTTGAATCCTGACGAACAATATTTCCAATCAAGTGAAACGGGATATATTTTCCACTCCCATGAAGAATATGAATATCACATTCCAGTCGCTGGTTATTCATAATGCCCTTCTGCAGGACATGAAGTAAATGCGCACGATCCTCAAGCTGTACAAAATCGAGAACGGACGTTTTGTCGGTTCCCTCTTCTTGTCTGGCTACCAGTTGCCAATATCGCTCATTCAGATAAATACACTTGATTTGACCACCATGATACTCATAAATACCTGCCCCACAAGGTAGATTCTCCATCAGCATCTCATAGCAATCCTTTTGACCCAGTTCCTTCTTAATCATTATGATATCTCCCCTTTGATATCTTATTAATGTGATTTTATCTATTTAAGTCAAGTTCCCTGATGAAGTAGCAAAACCTTTTCATACTCTGCTTTCGGAAGTGGTTTGGAGTAAAGGTATCCTTGAATATTGTCACACCCTACTGATTTTAGGAAATCTGCCTGTTCACGTTCCTCGACACCTTCTGCAATCACAGTCATACCAACGCGCTTTGCCATACCAACTACAAATTCTACGATATACTTTCCCTTTTCCTCATTCTCCCCAACCTCTAAAAATTTCATATCAAGCTTTAGGACATCGGATGGTACATTCTGCAACGTACTAAGAGAGGAATAACCAGTTCCAAAATCGTCTATTTCAATGATGAAGCCAAGTTGTTTTAACTGCTTCATAGCCACTATCAATTGTTCTGCGGATTTTGAAAATGCTGACTCCGTTATCTCCAATCGAAGGAGATGTGCCGGAATCTCATACTTCCTAATCAGATCTGACAGAACCTTAATCATGTCATCTCGGAACATATCGTACCGTGAAACATTCACCGAAATTGGAATAACCGTTCTTCCGGAGTCTATCATCTCCTTTAAAAATATGCAGGCCGCTTCCCATACATACTTATCCACCTCATAAACAAAACCATTCTTCTCAAATAATGGAATAAAAGATATGGGTGCTACAATCCCTTGATTCGGATGATTCCAACGAACCAAAGCTTCAGCGCCTATTAATGTACCAGTGCCATGATTAAACTGTGGTTGATACCACACTTCAAACTGTTTCTCCTTTAGGGCACGATTCATCTGACTGATGATTGTCTGCTCCTCAAGAATTTTATTCATCATGGATTCCTGATATACCGCAATATGCTCATTGTACCTCCCCTTTATTGTCTCCTTGGCAAGTACTGCACGGTCATACATGCTGCTCGGCTCAAGTTCCAAATCATCCACCACATATCTCCCAATACTATAAGTAATCGGTTGAATACTACCATCAAGAAGCTCTGCTTTTCTGCGTATCTCACCCAGTATTGCTTCATTAAATTGTTTTTTCGGATAAAGTACAGCAAAGTTATCAGCCATAACTCTGCAGCAAATCCCGCCATTCGTCTCAAAGCCTTCGCGAAAAATAGCTGTTAATTGTTTTAATACTTCATCGCCCTTTTCTGTACCATACAGATCATTTATTACCTTAAAACGCTCAATATCAAAACAGCCCATTACAAAATAGCCCGGATCCTGAGTATGTATGATTCTGGCTACCTTTTCAAAAAAAGTATTGCGACTATAGAGTCCTGTCAATGCATCAATTCTTGTTGCATTCACGATAGCCGCCTGCTCACGGAGCAGTACAATATTCGATAAGCGATTTCTTAAAACATTAAGATTATAGGGCTTGAGTACATAATCATTCGCACCCGCAATTAAGGCCTCTTCTTCAATCTGTGTATCATTTGTTCCTGTCGCTACAATAACAGGAATCTGTCGCAGCTTTTCACTTTTTTTCATTCTGCGCAATACTTCCATTCCCGACATTTTGGGCATCAGAAGATCAAGCACAACGGCGGATAGATTGTTATGTTTCTCCTCCATGAGCTCCATAGCTTCTTCCCCATCACAGGCCTCTAATACATCGTAATCTGCCTTCAACATCTCGGTTAATAATTTTCGATTAATCTCATTATCTTCCACGACCAGAATCTTACGTTTCATTCTTTATACCTCCCCTTGATGTATAAAAAATCATATTCTTGCGCTAATTATACTATTCTTCTGATAAAAAGAAAAGGAAATATCAAAAACAGATAATTTCTAATTGACAGCAGAAGAAAAACAAGATAGAATACACTTTGTGAGCAGAAATGGCGGAATTGGCAGACGCGCAGGCTTCAGGTGCCTGTGGTAGCAATACCGTGAGGGTTCAAGTCCCTTTTTCTGCACTGCCAATAGAGGAAGAGAATCTGTTATCAGGTTCTCTTCCTTTTTATTATCCTCTAAGCACTCATTCAACTCTTTTCTAACGTAACGAAAAACGCCTCAGCGTGATACACTAAGACGTTATTTCAGACTTATGGTAAAATTATGAATGTTTTCCTACATAATAGGTCTCGTTCGGTCCCAGGTAGGATTCCACTGGCTTTTTGCCAATCGGATAGATTACAATTTTCTCCAGCACAAATCCTGGTGAGCAGGCATATACGCGCATGGCGTTCACACCTTCTTCGCAGACAGCACTTCCCTTCACGATTCTGATATTGTCAAGAACTCCGTTTTCCCAAGCTTCGTTATCATTCTCAACCTTAAAATCCTGTGGAATCGCATTAAGGAGTGTAATTGGAGCTTCGTTTATCTGTACCCCAAAAAGTATCTCATTCTCTTTTGTCACAGGATTAGAGGGTGCCAAATAGAATTCAAGTCCATACTCGCCCTTTTCCTTTAAAACATACTGATACGTCAACCAAGGTGCGTTCACTCCGGGTTTAAAGTATTTGGTAACCGGAAATGCCTTATAACCGGAAATTGTCCTTCCAAAGTCCTCCAAACATACAAACCGACCCTCAGAGGTATCCTCATTCTTAATACAGTGTTTCGCCTCAATAGAAATGTAGTCTTTGTATTGTACAAATGTATTCTTTGGATAAGTATCCTTTACTTGTGCAGTAACAGGAACACAAACAACAATCTTTTGTTCTCCGGCTGTGATAGTGACAGTAGCCTCTGTCTCTTTGCCAACTTTGCTTCGATCAATCGTTACATCGATTTTCTCGCTAATCTGTACCTGTCCTACC
Organism: uncultured Lachnospiraceae bacterium; assembly: GCA_964481705.1. Classification (GTDB taxonomy): domain Bacteria; phylum Bacillota; class Clostridia; order Lachnospirales; family Lachnospiraceae; genus CAYZUC01. The sequence continues at coordinate 4,998 of CAYZUC010000062.1, read as the reverse complement.
TTCTTTGAAAAGCTCAAGAATTTCTGATTACAGGTAAGTTCAAAATCTACCGGCAATGTTCCTGCACAGGTAAAGATAAAATGAGATTTTATGCAATCAGGCTCCAAGAAATCATCTAATAAAAGTGGTTTGGCTGTCCATACTCCTCCCTCTGTGTATTCCGAATGATTTGCTGTGGCAACAATAAGCCTCGGCTTGTTGGCCGGTTCCACATACATTAAAACCGGATTTTGACACTCTTCTTCATTCCACTGGGTAAATCCAATATGCTCTGACATACCCATTCCATACCATTTTCCATCTTCCATCTCATGAAGACGCGAAACCAATTCCCGATCTGTCTTCATGCAGTTCTTTACTCTATCTGCAATTTCATTAGCAAGATAAGCTCCCATTTTTGCGTAGTAATGATTTTTACCCGTGAGCAGCTGCATTTTTTGCAGATTAAGATTTCCTACCAGAGGATAGTAAACCAGCGAGAAGTAAGTCATCTGCTCTTCCTTACTTCGCTTCATATATATATCCTCTGCATGCAGAAGCAGATCATCTATTTTCTCCAGCAATTCATCAGCCTCTCCATAATGAACAGGGTGATAAACCTCACTGTTCATTGCCTCCGGCCGGCGATTGTTCGCTATCTTTGTATATCCATTCAGGAGTCGAAGTGTCTCTTCCTGCTCCTTCTCATCCAAGATTGCTCCCAATTGTGAATGAATCCAAAGCTTCGTGTAATCATTCGTGGAATTTGGCTTGGAAATTCCCCATTTTTCAAAGTCATACGCCAGATCCAAGAAATATGAAAGGGGAAGTTCATTCGTAAATACATCACCCACATTAACGATCCAGAGATCCCTCACTCCAAATTCATAAGCCTGTGTCATCTGTTCCCATACCTTGGACAGATTTGTACTATTCACCCATTCAAAGGAAATTGGTGAACCATGATAATCAAAATGATAATACATTCCATATCCACCCTTGTGATCACGCATGGATTCCGTAGGCAGAGTACGCAGATTGCCATAGTTATCATCACAAAACATCAAAGTAACGCCTTCGAGTTCTTCGCTTCCCATCAAGCCTTTGGTTGTAGCATCTCCATAGAAATAAGGCTCTACCTCTTTGTAAAGAGCCAGCATCCTCGGAACTTTATCGATATCTCTATTTACATACTGCTTGATTAATTGGTTCTGCGTCTTTAATACATCACGAAGCAGTTCAATATTATCGCCAAGTGTAGCATCCTTTCCCATAATTGCTGAATCCTGTTCTCCACGCATACCTACCGTGATGACGTTTTCAAACATTCCATTTCTCTTAAGTCCATCCTCCCAAAACTTTGTAATTCCCTTTTCATTGGAACGGAAATTCCACGCATCTCCATAAATAGAATTCTTTCCACGAAGATAACGATACTCTTCTCCGTGCCTTAAACAAGGTTCATGATGGCTCATTCCCATTACGACACCATACTCATCTGCCATTTCTGCCGATAAAAGTCCTGGTCCATCTTCACTAAAGCGGGCAGACCACATCGCAGGCCATAAATAATTCCCCTTCAAACGAAGAAGTAATTCAAATACATGCTCATACATTCTGGCATTAAATCCGCCAAAATTGCGAGTTGTCCAATTACCAAAAGCAGGCCATTCATCATTGATAAAGAATCCACGAAATCTTACAGATGGCTCCTTTGAAACACAATTGTCATGCTCTGTCAGTTCCAGGCTTTCCTTATGTGCCGGTTTTATTCCACACCAATCAATAAGTGGTGAAACATTCATCAGCTCTGATAAATGGAATAATCCATAAATCGTACCTCTCTTATCGCTTCCTGCAATAACCAATGTATGCTCTACGTGCGGAAACACATTTTCCATCAATTGAAAGGAATACACTTCACGTCTACCGACAATTCCTTCCACATCCAACTTGCCTTCTGATATAAGATGATCCAGTATTGGACTGCTGCCAATCGTTCCATAAATCACTACTGCATCCTCTTCTTTATCAAGATTGATACAGGTTTCAACAGGTTCTCCAAAAACAGCAGCCATGTCTTCTCGAACCTTTCCTGCAATTTTTCTCACTCCAGAAAGGGTTTCACTTTCCTCGTAGAATTTACATTGATGTAATTGAAATCTCATACTCTCTCCAATCCTGCAAATTATCAAATACTATGCATTCTTTATTCTGATTTCGAATCCTGCATTCTGCTCAGCCAAAATAATAGTTTCCTCATCTGCTTCACGATAGATAATCTGTTTTCTTTCCAGATATGCTTTGGTTCTCTTCTTGTCAGTTGTGGATATCTCCACATACTTGTCCTTCTCGTTTCCTTTGATGAGAGCACCCAATTCTGAATCAACTATTGATTTTGAGCACTCCCCTAGAGATACCTTCGTTATCTGAAAGCCAAGCATATTCTTCACAGATACTCTGGTTGCTTCTTCAATCTCATCAAAACGACCCGCTTCGATGAAATCCTTTTTGACCATATAGCTTCCACCACAGGCAAGAACTTTTGGATTCCTCAGATAATCTCCAATATTCTTCTCATTAATTCCACCAGTTGGCATAAAACGAACTCCAGAGTAAGGGGCCGACATAGCCTTAATCATTGCCAGTCCTCCACTTGCTTCCGCCGGAAAAAACTTCACAACACGTAATCCCAGTGACATAGCTAATTCAATACCACTT
>CAYZUC010000062.1:0-2288 GCA_964481705.1 uncultured Lachnospiraceae bacterium | reverse complement strand
TCTTTTGCGTACAATAATTTACTACATCCGGATTCAATCCTGGACTTACGATAAATTTTGCTCCTGCTTTTACCGCCTCATCAACTTGCGCGGTCGTCAACACAGTCCCTGCTCCGACTAACATCTCCGGATAACTCTCTACCATCTTGCGAATAGCTCCTGCTGCCGCCGAGGTGCGAAAGGTAACCTCTGCGCAGGGCAGACCACCCCTGCACAAAGCGCCTGCAAGAGAAGCCGCATCTTTTTCATTCTCAATTACTACTACAGGTACAATCCCGATTTCTTCTAACTGTTCGATTACTGTCTTCATCGCTGTACCCTCCCGGATGCATCTCCATCAGCCAATTTCTTTACCTCATCCACAGTAATCATATTATAATCACCTTCAATGCTGTGTTTTAAACAGCTTGCTGCAACTGCAAACTCAATCGTTTCCTGACCGGAGTAATCGTTCAGAATTGCGTAGATCAATCCGCCGCCAAAGGAATCTCCACCTCCAACACGATCCACAATATGTATCATATACTCCTTGCTTTGATAGAAATCAATCCCATCGTAAAGCAACGCAGCCCACTTATTATCACTGGCCGAAATGGATGTACGTAAAGTAAGAGCGACTTTTTTAAATCCAAACCGCTCTACCAGCTTACGAGCCACCTCATGGTATCCTTCATAGCTTACCTGTCCTGCTGTTATATCAGTCTGATCCGCATGAATGCCAAATACATCCTGTGCATCTTCTTCGTTTGCTATACATACGTCTACATATTTGCATAATTCATTCATGGTTTTGCCCGCCTGTTCCCTTGTCCAGAGCTTACCACGATAGTTCAAATCACAGCTTATTGTAATGCCACGTTCTTTTGCCTTCTTACACGCCTCTAAACAAATCTCAGCTACGTTTTCTCCAAGTGCAGGAGTAATGCCGGTGAAATGGAACCAGTCAGCACCTTCAAAAATACGATCCCAGTCAAAATCACCCTTCTCTGCCTTGGAAATCGCAGAACCTGCCCTGTCATATATAACCTTAGAAGGACGTTGACTAGCACCCTTTTCCAGATAGTAAATACCGATACGTTCCCCTCCACGCGTTATTGCAGTTGTGTCTACACCAAATTGACGCAAAGAGTTTACTGCTGCCTGTGCTATCTCATTCTTCGGCAGCTTTGTTACAAATGCACAATCCATTCCATAATTGGCAAGGGACACCGCAACATTTGCTTCCCCGCCGCCATAAGTAGCTTCCAAACGATCCGCTTGCACAAAACGTAAATATCCCTCCGGGGCAAGGCGCAACATCAATTCTCCAAATGTAATAATTCTCTTACTCATCCTACATTATCCTCCAAATCAACTTGAAATATCTTTTCATCATCATATCGTATTACAGCGCAGCAGTAATTACTTATGTAACGTCCTTCTAACTGCATGTACACCGGTATTCAATTCATTAAAATATGCGGTAACCTTCTCTGCCAGACCGGTCTCATACAAATCAACTGCAAAGATATCCTTTCTGCCAAGAATCGGTCTCAAATCCTCTGACGTAGCGATGGTAGCACGACCTGCATATGGTTCCATAATTTCCATCAGCTCTGTAAGAAATGGATCCGAACTAAGCTCCATCGTACCGCCTTCATCATCCACACCGGTCAAATACCTCAAATATCCGGCAAGTACAAGTGGAATATACGTAAGCTCTGTAATATCCTTTCCTTTTGCAAGATACGCCTTCAGAGTCTCTCCAAAGCGAATAGGCAGCTTCTGTGAGGTATCCGTAGAAATACGTTGTGGTGAATCCGGCATAAATGGATTGGGCAAACGTTTATGCAGAACCTCATCAATAAACTGCTCCGGTCGAATAATCCCAGGATCGACTACAACCGGCATGCCTTCCTGATATCCAAGATTGGTAACCAGACGACCCAGATCTTCGTCTCGCATTTCCTCCCAAATCGTCTTGTAACCCAGAAGACAACCAAAAATTGCTAAGGCTGTATGTAAAGGATTCAGACAGGTACACACCTTCATCTTTTCTACCTTATCTACTGTCTCACGATCCGTAAACAGGACCCCACCCTTTTCAAAGGGTGGACGACCATTTGGAAATACATCTTCAATTACAAGATACTGTGTCTCCTCCGCATTAACAAAAGGTGCCGTATAGGTGCGTTTCTTTGTAATGATCAGATTTGTATCATCAAATCCGTCCTTCTGAAGCATCTTCACTACCGAAGATGCCAAAGAAACTCAGTTTCTTTGAATCCTCGATTCGAAATGTAATGAAG
>CAYZUC010000061.1:0-16692 GCA_964481705.1 uncultured Lachnospiraceae bacterium | reverse complement strand
GCCACCGAGAGTTACCATGAAGTTTAGAGGCGCGATTATGGAAGAATATGATGACTATACCCTTACCTATAAGAATAATCAGTATGTGAACAGCAGCACAGAACCGGCAAAGGCACCAACGATCATGATTAAGGGAAAAGGTAACTTCAAAGGCAGTATTACGAAGATATTTGTGATTAAACCCTGAGGTCTTCAGGCATTAAATGAGTACTGCTAGAAAAGAATAGTATAAATATTTATGTTAAATGAGTTTTGAATTAAATTAATAAAAATGATAGATAAATTTACATAAATATGATATTATATTGAAAACTATTCTAGAACAGGAGAGCTTAAAATGTCATTTACAGAAGAAAAGAGAACTCGAATAAAAAATTATATGCTGGAGAAAATATTTAAGAAACAGGCGGACTTTGCCAAGAAGACAGCCGATACATTTGATGTGTCTTTAACATCAGTCTATAACTATCTAGCGAGATTAGTGGATGAGGGAGTTGTAATAAAGAAATCATCTGGTCAATATGAGTTAGTAAGAACTGTTAATAGAGTATTTGAGTATAATCTAGAAGAGTCTAAGTTGGAGGAAGATATAGTTTATAATGAGACATTAGCTGGTTATGTTAAGAATCTAAGTCCAGAGATAAATAAAATATGGGAATATTCATTTATGGAGATGTTTAACAATGTTATTGATCATTCTCAAGCAAAGAATGTTAAAATTGTTATTTGTCAGAATGCTCTTTCTACGTGGGTTAATATATGGGACAATGGAATTGGCATATTTAAGAAAATTTCTGATTACTATAATTATTCATCGCTTGACGAGGCTATTTTGAGCTTGTTTAAAGGGAAATTGACAACCGATGAGGATAATCATTCAGGAGAAGGAATCTTTTTTACCTCTAGACTAATGGATCATTTTGGAGCAATATCAAGTAACAAGTATTTTTCTCAAGATAATACCTTAGAAATGATAAAAGATTTGGAAAGAAGTTCGGAAAACACGAGTAACCTTGTGGATAGACAAGGAACGGTAATAATTATGGCGTTGTCTAATAGCACGAATAAGACAATGAAGGAGGTGTTTGATATGTATTCAAGTATTGATGGTGGATTCACTGTAACCCAAATACCAATTAAGCATATATGTGACAGTGGTTTTCCTGTTTCAAGATCTCAAGCAAAAAGGTTGTATTTTGGGTTTGATAAATTTGAAAAGGTTATTCTGGATTTTGAGGGTGTTAATGAAATTGGACAAGGATTTGCGCATGAGCTATTTCACATATTTCAGAAGAGACATCCAGAGATTGAGATAGTAAGGAGAAACACGAATGAGAATATTGAGAAAATGGTCAATAGGGTGACTATGTAGATACACTGGATAGCGGGTTTGTCATTTTATTTTCATGGTGTATTTATACTTTTTCATAAATAAGGCGCAATACAAAAGGGCCGAAGCATTGCTTCGGCTCTTTTGTATTAGCGGAGACGGTGGGATTTGAACCCACGTGCCGGTTGCCCAGCTAACGCATTTCGAGTGCGCCCCGTTATGACCACTTCGATACGTCTCCAATCAAACATGATTTATTATACTGACAGCCAGATAATTAGTCAAGAAGTTTAGTTTTTTCGAAAATCTTTGGTAATATTTTGGAGTGCAATTCTTAAGGAAATCTGTAATAATGATGTTACGGTTAGGGAAAATGAACTATGCATCAACGAGTATTAAGAGTTTGTATGCAGGATAGGAGAGCGTAATGCGAAACGTATTTCTAGAGTGTGGATATTCGGAGGAACAGATTGAAAAGAAAGTAAATGATACCTTCGAAGGATTGTTTTACGGAGAAGACAAAGTATACCACGAATCCGGAGATGATATGGGGTATATGGAGGATACCGGTAATCATGATGCAAGGACAGAGGGGATGTCCTATGGCATGATGATGTGTGTTCAATTGGATAAAAAAGAGGAATTCGACCGTCTATGGAAGTGGGCAAGGACCAATATGTATATGGAGGACTATGCGGAGGCAGGTCCATTTACCAATTATTTTGCATGGTCATGTGCACTGGATGGAACCAAGAACTATCGTACGCCGGCACCTGATGGTGAAGAATTCTTTGCAATGTCCTTATTTTTTGCTGCTCATAGATGGGGAAATGGTGAGGGCATCTTTAACTATGAAAAGGAAGCCAGAAAGATTTTGAGTGATTGCATTCATAAAGGAGAGACTCCTAATTCCGGATATTCTATGTGGAATCCGGAGAATCATCTTATTAAATTTGTTCCTGATTTGGAGATTAGTGACCCTTCCTATCATCTGCCTCATTTTTACGAGCTTTTTGCTCGCTGGGCAAATGAAGAGGATCGCGTTTTCTGGAAAAAGGCGGCCGAAAGCAGTCGTGCGTACCTACATAAAGCATGTCATCCGGATACCGGACTTTGTGCTGAGTATGCAGATTATGATGGAACACCTCATTCCGGACATCAGAAAATTTTTGGAAGGCACGATTGGTTCTACAGCGATGCTTATCGTACGATTGCTAATATAGGTCTTGATTATGAGTGGTTTCATGCAGATGAATGGCAGAGTGAGAATGCTGACAAGCTTCAGAAATTCTTCTGCGAGACGGTAAAAGATCATGATGATGGTATTTACTTAATAGATGGTACCATAGTCGAAGGTAAGGCACTTCATCCCGTTGCGATCATTGCCACAAATGCACAGGCTTCTCTTGCTGCAAAAGGAAAATATGCAAAGGAATGTGTAAAGAGATTCTGGGATACTCCGATGCGTACCGGTGACAGGAGATACTATGATAACTGTTTGTATATGTTCGCAGTTCTGGCATTGAGTGGGAGGTATCAGATATGGTAATAGCAAAGAACCCCATTCTTGGTGGATTTCACCCAGACCCATCGATTTGTCGAGTGGGAGAGGATTTTTATCTGGTAAATTCAAGCTTTGCTTATTTCCCGGGTATTCCTGTTTTTCACAGCAGAGATTTGGCTCATTGGGAGCAAATCGGAAATGCACTGAATAGAGATAAACAGATTATGATTCGAAGCGGTAGATTTTCCGGCGGTATTTATGCACCTACCATTCGATATTTTGGCGGCACGTATTATCTGATTACCACAAATGTCACAGGCGGTGGTAATTTCTATGTCACGGCCAAGGATCCGGCAGGTCCGTGGTCAGATCCTTATTACCTCGGAGACGATGCTCCGGGTATCGACCCGAGCCTCTTTTTTGAGGAGGATGGTACCTGCTACTATGTCGGTACGCGTTGGGACGAAACGACGCAGGAGTACTATGGGGATAATGAGATTTATGTACAGGAGCTGGATCTTAACCTTCACAAGCTGGTTGGAAAGCCGACCGTTATTTGGAAGGGTGCTATGCGTCATTCCATCTGGCCGGAAGGTCCTCATATTTACAAGAGAAATGATTTCTACTACTTAATACATGCAGAGGGTGGTACAGAATTCCATCATAGTGTTATGGTCGCACGGAGTAAGGAGCTGCTTGGTACTTACGAGGGCAATCAATGCAATCCGATTTTGACCCACAGACATCTCGGCATGAATTATCCGATTCAAAATGTAGGTCATGGAGATCTGATTGAGGCACAGGACGGAAGCTGGTATATGGTAGTACTGGGAACAAGACCGTGTAAGGGTCATACAGGTCTCGGACGTGAGACTTTTTTGGCGAAGGTAGAATGGGAAGAGGACTGGCCGGTCGTTAATCCGGGAATTGGCCATCTGACCGATACCGTAGAGGTTTCACTTCCGGAATCATTTGATATAGGAAGAAAAGAGATTCATAGATTTCAGAGTGAGAATCTGGATCATGAATTTCTTATGATGCGCAATCCTACGCTTGGGATGTATTCTCTTTCCGCGAGACCGGGATACCTGCGTCTATATATGAGAAAAGAGCAGATGGACGTAAATGGAAGTCCTTCCTATATTGGAATTCGCCAAATGGCTCAGGATTATGAGGTCAGCACTGGAGTTGCGGTTAAGAGTACGAAGGCAACAGAACGCGCCGGTCTTGCTGTGGTACAATCCGGAGACTATCATATCCGTTTTGAGGTGTATACGAAGAATAAAAAGCAATATGCTAGTGTGATTCGCCATGAGGAACAGAAAGAAACGATTCTCAATGAAGTTGAGATTGCAGAAGGAAGTGTAGTTCTTCTTATAAGAGAGAAAGGAATTCTCGCTGAGTTCGAAGCAAGACAGACGGAGGGGGATGTTTTGGTTGCAAAGGATGTCGATATGAGATTCCTGAGCACCGAGGTAGCTGGCGGATTTGTTGGAAATACAATAGGAATGTTTGCTACAGCCAATGGAGAAGACAGCAAAAACTATGCAGATTTCAGCTGGATTAAGAATAACTTTAATTTGTAGGGTCACCTTCTATAGTTTTTGGGGTTGAGACTGTGCACGAGCACTGTTACAATAATCTCATCACAGAACTATAATGTGCAATTCAAAGGGAGGTAGTAGATCAATGAAAGTTAAACGTTTAACCGCAGTTGGACTGACAGTAGCTATGGTAGCTAGTTTGTTATGTGGATGTGGAAATACCACCAGTCAGGCACCAGCAGCAACAGACGAAGCAGTAGCAACAGAGGCTGCAGCAACAGAAGTAGAAGCAACAGAGGCTGCACCGGCAGCTAGTGGTGATGTAAAAGAATTCACAGCATTTTTTGCAGTACCGGGAAATGAAATCAATGATGATAATGCTGTACAGCAGATGATTACGGAAAAGGTCGGAGCAAAATGTAAAGAGACTTGGCTGACAGGCCAGACAGCTGAAGAGGCAGTCGGCGTATTAATCGCTGGTGGCGAGTATCCTGACTTTATCGTAGGTTCCTCAGGAGCATCTCAGTTAATTGACGCAGGCGCTCTTAATCCGCTGGAGGATTATCTTGAGAAATATCCAAACCTGAAAAATCTGTTAAGTGAGCAGGAATGGAACATGGTTCGTAATGAAGATGGACACATCTACATTATTCCTTTATTTGGTATCATCAATGGCGAAGACAAAGCATGTGCTTACAATGATGAAGCATTCTGGATTCAGACAAGAGTTTTGAAAGAAGCTGGTTATCCTGAAATCAAGACATTGGATCAGTACTTCGACGTTATTGAAGCTTACATGGAGAAACATCCTACAGCAGAAGATGGATCCAAGACAATCGGTTATGAGTGTCTGAGTGATGACTGGAGATACTTCTGTATTGAGAACGCTCCTTTCTTCCTTGCAGGATATCCTAACGATGGATGCTGTATGGTAGATAGAGAGACCGGTAAGGTTTCTGACTACAATACATCTGATATTGCAAAGCAGTACTTCCAGAAGTTAAATGAAGAGTTCAAGAAGGGTGTTGTTGATCCTGAGACCTTCACAAATAAATATGATCAGTATATTGCAAAGCTTTCCACAGGTAACGTACTTGGTATGTGTGATCAGCACTGGGATTTCTTAGATGCTGAGAATGCGATTAAGACTCAGAACCTTGAAGGATGCACCTATGTACCTCTTGCACTTACTATGGATGAGAGCATTGAGCCTCACTACTATAGCAAGCCTGCATTGGATGTAACAGGTGGTATTGGTATCACAACAAGCTGTGAAGACGTTGAAGGCGCTATGAAGTTCATGAGCGATTTAATGGAAGAAGAGATTCAGACACTTCGTATGTGGGGTGTTAAGGACAAAGATTATCTTGTAGATGATCAGGGCGTATTCTACATGGATGAGACAATGAGACATAATTACTATGATCAGACATATAGAGCAGCAAACCTTTGCTTCTATTCCTATTTCCCTCACTGGGAAGGAACAAGCTTAGATGGTATCAATGCTTGGAGACCGGATAATCAGCCAGGAGAATTCTTCGATGCATTGGATCCAGATGCTCAGGAATGCTTAAAAGCTTACGGCGCACAGACATATTGCGACATGTTGAACAAACCATATGATGAGAATGCTGCTTGGTATCCGATGTGGTCCTATGCAAATGCATACACAACCGATACTCCTGCAGGTCTTGCTAAGGTAAACATGGATGAAGTAAAACATGAATACCTTCCTAAGGTTGTAATGGCAGATAATTTTGACAGCCAGTGGGAAGAGTACATGACTGTATTAAAGGATAGAGCAGACTTAGATGAATATCTGTCCGATTTACAGAAAGAGGTTGATCGCAGAAAGGCTATTTTCGAAGGCAAATAAGATTAAAATTCAAGGGCTGCTGCACACTCTGCAGCAGCCTTTTCAATGAGAGAGGATGAAAACGATATGGCAGTAAAAGAAAAAGCGATAACCTGGCGCAAGATCAAACGTCAAAAGGAATTAATACTGATTTCCATTCCATTTGTCATTTATGTACTTGTATTTAACTATGCACCCTTGGTGGGTTGGGTTATGGCATTCCAAAGATATAAACCCAAGGATGGAATACTTGGATCACAATTTGTTGGACTGGAAAAGTTTAAGTTTCTGTTTGCAAATGACATGTTCACAAAGGCAGTTAGAAATACTTTGATGATGGGACTCATTAATCTGGTTTTCTCGTTTTTCTTTTCAATACTGTTAGCGGTATTATTAAGCGAGGTTAAGAATCGACATGCAAAGAAAGCAGTGCAGACGATTTCTTACTTACCCCACTTTTTATCTTGGATTATTGTTACCGGAATTCTGCATGATGCTTTGATGGTAGATGGTGGAGTTGTCAATGATGTGCTTGTAGCACTGCATGTATTAAAGGAGCCTATTAACTGGCTGGCTTATCCCAAGTATTTCTGGTGGCTGGTTGGATTTGCAAATGTATGGAAAGAGACAGGATGGGGAGCTATTATTTATATTGCATCCATTACGGCTATCAGCCCTGATTTGTATGAAGCAGCTGCTATTGATGGCGCAGGAAGAATTCAGAGAATCCTTCACATCACATTACCCGGTATTAAAGCTACGATTTTCATCTTACTGTTAATTAACATCGGTAATATTTTGAATATTGGATTTGAGGTACAATACCTGTTAGGAAATGGACTGGTGCTTCCGGTATCTCAGACCATTGATATCTACATATTGAAATATGGTATTTCGCAGGCCGATTATGCATTAGGAACGGCAGCAGGTATTTTCAAGAGCGTAGTAAGCTTTGTTATGGTGTTTGGAGCCAATAAGCTGTCGCGGCATTTTGGCGAAGAACAGCTATTTTAGGAGGAAGAGCAGATGAGAAAAAAGAGTTTAGAGGATTGGATTTTTGACATATGCAACTTCCTGTTCCTGTCATTTTTCGTGTTACTTACTATCTATCCGATCATTAATACCTTGGCAGTATCCTTTAATGATGGACTCGATGCATTACGTGGTGGAATTTATCTGTGGCCAAGAAAGTTCTCTACCGATAACTACCTGACCGTACTTCGCAGACAGAACCTTATGACAGGTGTAAAGATTACGATTCTGAGAACAGTAGTTGCAACAGTACTTCAGCTTATCGTAACTGCATTACTGGCTTATGTATTGAGTATTCGTGATTTCGTTTTCAAGAAACAGATATCATTTATCTATGTTATGACAATGTATGTAAACGGAGGATTGATTCCTGTCTTTCTTCTGTACAAGGGACTTGGATTGACCAATAGCTTTTGGGTATATATTATCCCCGGCGCTGTATCAGCCTTCAATATGTTGGTACTTCGTACCTACATGGTAGGACTTCCCGACAGCTTGATTGAATCCGCACAGCTGGATGGTGCGAATCATTTGGTCATATTCTGGAAGATTATAGCTCCGCTTTGCAAGCCTGTTTTTGCTACGATCGCATTGTTCATTGCGGTATGGCAGTGGAATTCCTGGTTTGATGTTATGCTTTACAACAGAATGAGTGATGAGCTTACCACCATTCAGTACGAGCTGATGAAGCTGTTATCCTCGGTAACGAATACAAGTGCGACGGCCGAATCCATGAAGAATGCAACCGGTAAGGTTACACCGACTTCGGTTCGTGCAGCAGCAACCATTATCACTGCTGCTCCTATCGTATGCTTGTATCCATTCCTACAGAGATACTTCATTACCGGACTTACCATTGGTGGTGTAAAAGAGTAATTTATTTTTGAGAATAGATAGAAAAAATACTTCAACCATTGGTTGGAGTATTTTGCTATAATGATGGCAGGAGAAAACAACATGAGATTAAATAATTTAAAAATACGTACAAAATTAGTGATTATCTATATCTTCTGTGTTCTTGTGCCATTGGTTATGACGAATTCTTTTATCAATTATTCCGTCAGACAACGAGTCATCGAACAACAAACAGTAGAGATGACAAATGCCGTAGAGCGAATTGCCAACAGCTTTGACGAGACAATCAATGCAGCACTTCTCGTCTCAAGCTACTTGAGCTTTGATGAAAGAGTCTACACGTATTTGAGTACGGAGTACGATGACGCACTGGATTATTATAATGCTTTTTACCACTTTATGAATCGTAACATTATCAATTATTACTATATCACACAGTCCATCTACGATATTTCGCTTTATACCGATAACGACACGATTACCAACGGATATCTTTTCTTTGAAAAGGAACGAGTTGAGGATGAAGAGTGGTATCAGAAATTTGTTGCATCGGGTAAAAACACCATGCTTTGCAGCTATTATGATTGGACCGGAAGCTATGCCAAGAACCGTGAAAGAGCGAAACATATCTCGATCATCCGAAAATCGCAGAAGGGGAATAACATTGTAAAGGTTGATACAGACTATATACAGCTTGGTAAATCTATTAACAATGAGAGCTCTAACGCGGATGCTTATTTATGTATGGATGGAAAGATTCTGTATACCAATGTACATTTGGATTCTGCTCATTATGACTATTCCGATGTGTCAGAAATCAGAAAACGTGATCTGACCATCCACAAACAAATAACGGTTGCAGGAGAGAAGCTGGATATCTATGTAGCAAACGATATACCTGCGTATATGACGGAGCTGATGAGAAATAAGTATCTTCTGGTGCTTATGTTAGTTGTAAATCTGCTTTTGCCCAGTATCGTTATCATTCTGATTAACCGTTCTTTCCGTAATCGTATCGTCCTGACGGAGCAGTATATCAAAAAGGTTGAGAACGGAGTATTTGAGGAAATCAATTGTCGTGAGGGCGGAGATGAGATTGGTAATCTGATTCACAGCTACAACCTGATGGCAGTGAAGATCAAGGAATTGATAGAGGTCGTTTATCGTAAGAATGTGGAGCAGCAGGCATTGACGATTTCCAGAAAGCAGGCCGAACTGAATGCCCTTCAGAGTCAGATTAATCCTCATTTTATGTTTAATACGCTCGATAGTGTGAGGATGCGAAGTCTGGTAAAGGGAGAAATGGAAACAGCAGATATACTGGAGAAATTTGCGCATCTCATTCGTCGTGTGATTCATTGGGATAAAGATTTTGTCACCATTCAGGAGGAAGTATCTTACGTAAAGGACTATCTCGACATACAAAAGTATCGCTTTGGGGAACGTCTATCCTTCCGCATTCAGGTTAATCAGGATTGTAAGCTTTTCCGTATTCCAAAGTTCAGTCTGTTGAATTTTGTCGAGAATGCTTGTATCCATGGTGTGGAGAGACGTATCGCAGGCGGTGAGATTAACGTCATTGTCAGTAAAGATGAGGAGAATCTTTTTCTCGAGGTTATGGACAGTGGAGAAGGAATGTCCGGACAGGATTTGGAAGTACTTCGTGGAAAAATTGCAAATGCATGCATGGAGGATCTGAATGAATCCAAGAGTATTGGTGTGCTGAATACGGTAATCCGTCTGAAGCTTTTCTATGGAGAGAATATTAAGATCAGTATCAACAGCACAAAGGGAGAGGGAACAGAGATTTGTGTTATGCTTCCATTGACATGTAATGAGAACTTGAAGAACAGCTAATCGGTTATAAAGATGGGAATAAGTAACTGAGAATGAGTAATTAAGAATACAGATTAGGGGAACAACTATGATTAATGTTTTGTTGGTGGATGATGAACCATATATAAGGCAGGGATTGCGAATTCTTGTAAATTGGGAGGAGAATGGATACCGCATTGTAGGGGAGGCTGCAAATGGTATCGAGGCTCTGGAATTCATACGAAAAGAAGAGGTGGATCTTGTCTTTGTCGACATGAAGATGCCGGAAATGTCCGGACTGGAATTGATTCACCAGGTACAGGAGACCATGGTCAAACCTGTTCGTTTTGTTATATTGACTGGCTTTGCAGATTTTGAATATGCCCAGACAGCCATTAAGTATCATGTAACAGAATATATGCTTAAGCCTGTAGAGAAGCAGGAGCTTGTTCGTGTCCTTCAGAAGATGAATAAGGACTTTGTTCAGCTAAAGGAGCAAAAAGAAAAAGAGGAAAGTCATAGACGTCTTTCCTACCGTGTTCAGGTATCTCGTGTTTTGAATGGTAAATACAGCGAGGATGACAGAAAGGCTGTAGAAGCATGCCTTTATGATCGCGGAGGTGACTATCGTTATATTAGCTTTGAGCTGGATCAGCATGATAAGATATTCGTGCAATTATCGCAAGAAGAAAAGATGAAAGTGCAGATTCATGCGATGGAGTGTCTGGAGGATATTTTACAGGAGGATTATCGTCACGCAGCAGAGATCCCCGAACAGGATTATGAATGCTATGGAGTCGGTTTGATTTGCTCCAGGAATTTTACAGAGTCAAAAAAAATGTCGCTGGAAGAATACTGTACCCGTATTCAGAGAAGACTATGCTCAGAAATCGGTATCGAGATGATTGTTTATATGGGAACCGAAGTCGATGAGCTGTCGAATCTCATGGACTCGTATCGTTCGGTGCGGATTACCAGGTGTCTTCGTAACTTTTCCGAGGAATCACAGCCAATCGCAGCGTATCATGAGATGTGTTCCCAAAAGAAAATGTCCGGTCTGGAGAAATCGCTGATCGATCATTTGGTGGAGTATATCTCTGAAAATCAGAAGGAAAAGATTACCGAGGCTGTGAACGAATTTTATGTAAGACTAAGGACCAATGCCGGAGCACTTGATATGATACAGGCGAATATTTACTACCTCTGGTATCGATTGATCGAGCTTGCAACCAAGCTGGATAATGAACTGAACCAGGAAGAGATCCTACAGTATATCAGTCGTGATTCCTTCGAACGTGTGGCACTTGGTGGAAGTGCGGGAGAGCTGACCTCCTTTGTGCTTGAATATGCCGATTATCTGCAGCAGATCAAGAGCACAGAGACGAAAGACGTCCTGGTCAAAATCGAACAGTACGCACAGGAGCACTATAATGAGAATCTTAGTTTAAAGCTACTTGGTGAGAAATTTTATATTAACAATGTGTATCTTGGACAGTTATTCAAGAAAAAATTTGAGATTTCTTTCCGTGAATATATGAATCAATTACGTATCGACAAGGCAGCTCAGCTATTGTGTGATTCCAATTTGCGTGTCTATGCGATTGCAGAAGAAGTGGGATTTCACAACGCAGACTACTTCATTAATAAGTTTGTCCAGATTATGGGCACAACTCCGCAACAATACCGCATGAAACACGGAGGCAAGGAATAGGGAAACTTTATTTTTTTAACGGGTTGTAGATAAAATTAAAATCATATATAATTGAGATATCTGTAAACACTTGGACCGAATTTGTGAAGAAGCGTCACAAATTCATCTATCGTAGCGCAGGATCTGGATTTCTGCATACGATTCCTTCGAAATAGACGCTTCGGAATGGAGATTAGGATGAAGAGAGTCGGATTATTAACGAGTGGAGGAGACTGTCAGGCACTGAACGCAGCGATGCGAGGTGTTGTGAAGTCACTGATTAATAGTGGTGAAGAGGTTGAGATTTATGGTTTTCTGGAAGGCTACCGCGGATTGATCTATGGCAATTACCGTATGCTCAGCGGAAAGGATTTTTCCGGTATCCTTACAATGGGTGGCACAATTCTTGGGAGCTCCCGCGTCCCGTTCAAAACAATACGTGAGCCGGATGAGAATGGTCTCGATAAGGTAGAGGCTATGAAGCATAATTATTATAAGCTGAATCTGGATTGTATGGTTATTCTTGGTGGTAATGGTACGCATAAAACGGCTAATCTGTTACGCGAGGAAGGACTGAATATCATTACACTGCCCAAGACAATTGACAACGATCTGTGGGGAACAGATATGACCTTTGGTTTTCAGAGTGCTGTAGATATTGCGACACAGGCGATTGACTGTATCCATACAACAGCTGCTTCCCATGGTCGTGTTTTCATTGTAGAAGTTATGGGACATAAGGTTGGATTCCTTACCCTGAATGCCGGTATGGCCGGTGGAGCAGATATTATTCTGATCCCTGAGATTCCGTATGAAATAGACAAGATTATAGATGCGATTAATCTACGCCACAAGCGTGGAGCGAGATTTACAATACTTGCTGTAGCGGAAGGTGCCATTTCCAAAGAAGATGCAGCTCTTAGTAAAAAGGAATACCGTCAGAAGATGGAAAACTACACACATCCGTCTGTTTCTTATGAAATTGCAAAACAGCTGGAAGAGAAGACCGGAATGGAAGTACGTGTGACCGTTCCAGGACATACACAGCGTGGTGGTACTCCCTGTCCTTATGACCGTGTATTTGCAAGCCGCCTGGGTTCGGAAGCCGGCAAGCTGATTCTCGAAGGAGAATATGGATTCATGGTTGGATATAAGAATCGTGAGATTGTTAAGGTTCCGTTGGAGGATGTAGCAGGCAAGCTCAAAATGGTTGCCCCCGATGCTACGATTGTACAGGAAGCAAAAATGCTCGGAATCAGTTTTGGAGACTAAGGAATGTCGACATATCAGGCACTATACAGAAAGTTTCGTCCATCGACCTTTGATGAGGTTAAGGGACAGGATCATATTGTAACAACACTAAAGAACCAGATCACAGCGGACCGTATTGGACATGCCTATCTGTTCTGCGGTACGCGTGGTACTGGAAAGACCTCTATCGCCAAGCTGTTTGCCAAGGCTGTCAATTGTGAGCATCCAGTGGACGGAAGCCCTTGCGGAGAGTGCGCAACCTGCAAAAGTATTCAGGCAGGTACATCGATGAACGTAGTGGAGATTGATGCGGCATCCAATAATGGTGTCGACAATATTCGCGAGATTGTGGACGAGGTATCCTATTCTCCGACAGAAGGAAAATACCGGGTCTACATTATCGATGAGGTGCATATGCTTTCGATAGGGGCTTTTAATGCGTTATTAAAGACATTGGAGGAACCTCCGGGATACGTTATTTTTATCCTTGCGACAACAGAGGTTAATAAGATTCCGATTACCATCTTAAGCCGTTGTCAAAGATATGATTTTCATAGGATTACCATAGATTCCCTTGTTGGGAGGATGCAGGAGCTGGTCGGCATAGAAGGAGTTCAGGTCGATGAGAAAGCACTGCGTTTTATTGCAAAATGTGCAGACGGTTCCATGCGTGATGCCTTATCGCTGCTGGATCAGTGTATTGCATTTTACTTAGGACAGGATTTGGACTATGATAAGGTATTGGAGGTACTCGGTGCTGTTGATACCGAAGTATATTCCGAGATGCTTCGAAAGATTATCGGACAGGATATCATAGGTGCAATTCATATGCTGGAAGAGCTGATCATGAAGGGCAGAGAGCTGACACAATTTGTCACGGATTTTACCTGGTATCTGAGGAATCTTCTTCTGGTCAAATCTTCGAATAATGTTGAGGAAGTATTGGACGTATCCACAGAGAATATGCTGCGTTTACAGGAGGAGAGCAAGCTGATCGAGCTTGATACGCTCATGCGTTATATTCGTATCTTCTCTGAGCTATCGGGTCAGATGAAGTTTTCCACCCAGAAGCGCGTCATGATAGAGATGGCTCTCGTCAAGCTATGCAAGCCAAGCATGGAGGCAAATTACGACTCCATTTTAGACCGCCTGCGAGTCCTTGAGGAACAAATGGAAAAAGGGGTTCCGATGAGTGCCGCCAGGATAGATGATAATGTGACACAAGTGTCAGAAGCGAGAACGCCGAAACCGAAGGTAGAGCTTCCCAAAGCCTTATCCGATGATATTCAAAAGGTTATCCAAAACTGGGGAAGAATCGTAAATGAAATGGACGGATTGCTGAAGTCCATGTTAAAAGAGGCAAAGCTGAGCATTTCTGGAGAGAGTCTGCTGTTGGTCTTTGAAGACCCGATCAAGAAAGCAAAGATTGCCAGTCCGGAGAGTATGGAAGCGTTGCAGACTGAGATTGCAGAGGTAATAGAGAAGAGTGTGAGTATCGAGGTTCGAATGCTGGAAGAGGGACAGGTATTTGACGAGACTTACCCCGACATCTCAAAGCTCATTATCGCTGAGGTCGAGGTAGAAGAGTAGAAAATTGGAGTGAAAGCTGCAAATTTTGATAAAGGATAGTTAAGTTAGAGAAAGAATCAGAAATGGAGGATTTACAATGGCAAAAAGAGGAGGATTTCCGGGAGGCGGAGCAATGCCCGGTAATATGAACAATCTGATGAAGCAGGCACAGAGAATGCAGCGTCAGATGGAAGAAAATGCAAAGGAAATGGAGACCAAGGAATTTACAGCGGCAGCAGGTGGCGGAGCTGTGGAAGTAACGGTTTCCGGTAAGAGAGAGATTACCGCAATCAAGCTGAAAGAAGAAGTTGTTGATCCGGATGACATTGAGATGCTTCAGGATTTGATTGTGGCAGCAGCAAATGAAGCGTTACGTAAAGTCGAAGAGGAATCCAACAATGCGATGTCCAAGCTGACAGGTGGAATTGGCGGACTCGGAGGACTTCCTTTCTAAAGAATTCAGATGAAAGAGTGAGATTTTATGGATTTATATAGCGGACATATCAATAAGCTGATCGAAGAATTAGCGGCGTTGCCCGGAATAGGTACCAAATCCGCACAGAGATTGGCATTTCATCTGATCAATCAGCCGGAGCAGAATGTTGAGAGACTTGCTTCAGCCATGCTGGATGCCAGGAAAAATGTAAAATACTGTTCGCGCTGCTATACGCTGACCGATCAGGAGCTGTGTCCGATTTGTTCCAATGCCAGACGAGATCAGAAGACCATTATGGTAGTTGAAAATACGAGAGACCTTGCGGCATATGAAAAAACAGGGCGTTATACCGGTGTATACCACGTGTTACATGGTGCGATATCCCCGATGCTTGGAATCGGTCCCAATGATATTAAGCTGAAGGAGCTGATGGTTCGATTGACGTCGGATGTGGATGAGGTCATCATTGCAACGAATTCTTCCCTGGAGGGGGAGACCACGGCTATGTATCTGAGCAAGCTGATTAAACCTACCGGAATCAAGGTGAGCAGAATTGCAAGCGGTGTTCCGGTTGGCGGAGACCTTGAATATATAGACGAAGTTACATTGTTGCGTGCCTTGGAAGGCCGTGTAGAATTATAGGGAGGAAAAAGATGAGTATTACAAGTGAAAAATTTGGAATGACAGCAGATGGAAAAGAGGTATCTCTTTTTACCATCGTCAATAAATCGGGGATGACAGCAAAGGTAACAAATTATGGAGCGATTCTCACTTCTTTGCTTGTACCGGATGAACATGGCAATTTCGCTGACGTTGTTTTGGGTTACGATACATTGGAGGATTATAAGAAGAACGATTCCTTCTTTGGAGCAACCATAGGACGCAGTGCAAATCGTGTCGCAAATGCAAAGTTTACCATCGATGGTGTAGAGTATTGCCTTGACGTGAACGATGGACCCAATAATCTTCATACCGATTTCGAAAAAGGCTTCCACAAGCAGGTATGGAAAGCAACAGAGATTGGTGAGAGAAATGAACTGATTCTTAGCTATGTAAGTCCGGATGGAGAAAATGGTATCCCGGGAACACTGGATATAAGAGTATCCTATACACTTACCGATGACAATGCGCTGGAGATTCATTACTTTGGAGTATCCGATAAGAAAACGCTGATCAACTGTACGAATCATTCTTACTTTAATTTTAAAGGAGCTGGAAACGGCGATATTTGTAATCATAGACTTCGTCTCGCAGCATCTCACTACACGCCTATCGTAAAGGGTGCGATTCCCACAGGAGAGATCGCAGATGTAAAGGGAACTCCGATGGACTTCACCAATATCAAACGAATTGGCGATGAGATTGATAATGATTTTGAACAACTGAAAATGACGGGTGGTTATGACCATAACTGGGTAGTTGATAAAGCAAGTGGCATGATGGGTATGATTGCTGAGGTAATCGATGATGAATCCGGCAGACATATGGAGGTATATTCCGATCTTCCGGGAGTTCAGTTCTATGCTGGAAATGGAATCAGTGACACCATTGGAAAAAATGGATGTCCTTATACAAAACGCAGTGGCTTCTGCCTCGAGACCCAGTACTATCCCAACAGTATCAATCAGGAAGGCTTTCCAAGCCCGATTTTTGATGCAGGGCATGAATATAACACAACAACGATTTATCGTTTCATATAAGAATGAGAAAAGTCGAAGCGTTAACGGATATGTGTTATACGCAGAAAGACGCCAAGATAGGAGCATTCCTGTAATTCAGAAATAACGCCAATTGAATAAAGAGAAACCTCG
>CAYZUC010000060.1:0-16840 GCA_964481705.1 uncultured Lachnospiraceae bacterium | reverse complement strand
GTTGGCAGATGGCTGGAATTTGGTAATCGGTAATCTGGTTAAGACATTTTACTAAGCATAAAACACGCAAAAGGTGCGTAAGAATGGGGAGTACTATGACGATTGAGACCGTTACAGATATTACATACAACACATTATATACGATAATTATAACGGCTGCTCCATTGCTCTTGATTTCGCTTATTGTGGGATTAATAGTCAGCATCTTTCAGACGGTAACATCCATTCAGGAGCAGACACTTACTTTTGTACCCAAGATTTTGGCCGTCTTTGTAGGAATGATGATTCTGGGTCATTGGATGTTAAATAATATGGTGGACTTTATGGTAAAGCTTTGGTCCGATTTTGCAGTCTATATTAAGTAGGTGGATTATGGCGCTAAATTTGAATTTTTCCATACAGGATTTGGAGTTTTTTTTATTAGTCATGACAAGAGTATCTTGTTTTGTATTTATTGCTCCCTTTTATGGAATGACGAACACTCCGGCTAGAATAAAGATTGCATTCAGTTTCTTTGTGGCTTTGTTGATTTATCAATTCATTGTTCCCCATCAAGCACCACAATACAATACCATCATTGGTTATTCTGTCCTCGTTCTAAAGGAAGCAGCGACTGGTTTGTTTCTGGGATTTGGACTAAATATATGTAATTCTATCATTCAGTTTGCAGGTAAAATCATGGATATGGAGATTGGTCTTTCCATGGTGAGTCTGTTTGATCCGGTAACAAGAGAACAGGTAGGCTTTACCGGTGTGCTATATGAATACTCAATTCTCTTGATATTAATTATTTCCGATATGCATCACTATATTATCAAAGCCTTTATTGATACCTATCAGTTAATCCCTACCACAGGAGCGATATTTCAGACAGAGAGTCTTTTTGAGTCCATGATGAAATTTCTGGTAGATTATATGGTTATCGGTTTTCGTATCTGTCTTCCTGTATTCGCGGCAATGCTTTTGTTAAACGCAGTACTGGGTATTCTGGCTAAAATAGCTCCACAGATGAATATGTTTGCGGTTGGTATGCAGTTAAAGATTCTCACAGGGCTTGTGGTTTTGTTTGTAACGGTGAATTTGATTCCGAGCATGTCAAATTTTATCTTCTCTGAAATGAAGAAGATGATGGTTTCTTTTGTTGGAGGATTGTATTGATATGGAAGAACACAAGCGATTGATGCTTATGGACCTACAATTTTTCGCAAAAGACGGTCCAGGTGGAGAGAAAACAGAAGAACCAACTGAAAAAAAGCTATCCGACTCCAGAAAAGAAGGACAGGTTGCAAAGGGAAAAGAGTTATCGAACGCGGTTAGTTTGATTGCCTTGTTCCTCGTTTTGCAGTTTGGAACAGCGAAGCTTGGCAATCAGCTGCTTACAATATTTACTATCGTATATAATCGAATACCTGATTATGTGAAGCTGATTGGGGGAGACGTTTCAAGTAAAGATTTTACATTGTTGATTTTTCAGATTTTGATTAAAATACTGGTTATGCTTCTTCCGATATTTTGCATTGGTGTAGTGGTTGCATTTGTTATTGATTTGATTCAGGTTAAATGGAGACCCACATCGAAACCGCTTCAGCCTAAGTTCAGCAAGATGAATCCGCTATCAGGAGTAAAGAGACTTTTTTCAAAGGATAAGATTATGGATTTGCTGATGTCTGTTGCCAAAATTGGTATCATCAGTTATGTGGTCTATTCTACGCTCAAGGACAAGTCAGGTCTGTTGTTCCTGCTTTATGATATTCCTCTTACACAGGCTATCATTACAATTGGCGATATTGCAATCAGTCTTGGATTGAAGATTAGTTATATTTACTTTGTGCTTGCTTTGATCGATTATGCTTATCAGAAGTGGAAATTCCACGAAGACATGAAGATGACAAAGCAGGAAGTCAAGGATGAATGGAAGAATTCCGAGGGTAATCCTGAGGTTAAGAATAAAATCAAACAGAAAATGAGAGAGATTTCGCAGCGCCGCATGATGGCCAGTATCCCGGAAGCAGATGTCATTATTACAAACCCTACGCATTATGCAGTGGCATTGAAATATGACAAAGAGGTTGCCGATGCTCCAATTGTTACGGCAAAGGGGCAAGATTTTCTTGCTCAGAGAATCAAGGATGCCGCTCGCGAAAATCATGTGGAGATTGTGGAAAACAAGCCTTTAGCGAGGATGCTCTACCACAATGTTGAAATCGGTGGGCTGGTACCACCGGAGCTTTATCAAGCAGTAGCAGAAGTACTTGCATTTGTGTACAATCTGAAGAAGACAGGGTAAAACCGATAAAATAGATAGAAAGGGCGTTTGCACAGGATGAAGGCTAAGACAATCAAACTACAGGACATTGCGGTTGCTTTATATCTGCTTTGTGCATTTATGTTCTTTATTATCACAATTCCCCCCATGATTCTGGATATTTGCCTGGCGCTTAATATGGCTATTGCATTTGCCATTCTCTTTAACACCGTATTTTCCAAAGAGGTTTTGGATATGTCGTTTTATCCGACCATCCTTCTCTTTACAACACTGTTTCGTATTTCCCTGAATGTATCTTCAACAAAATTAATATTACAGACGGGAAATCCCGGAAACGTTGTCAAGACCTTTGGAGAATATGTTGGCGGAAATGATTTGATTATTGGCGGAATCGTTTTTATCATACTCTTAATTATTCAGTTCATGGTAATCAATAAAGGTTCGGAGCGTGTCGCTGAAGTAACAGCCAGATTTACGTTGGATGCAATGCCTGGAAAGCAGATGGCAATTGATGCTGATTTGAACACCGGAGCCATTGATGATGCAGAAGCAAAAAGACGAAGAGATAAAATCCAGGAAGAATCCAGTTTCTTCGGTTCTATGGATGGTGCCGTGAAATACGTAAAAGGAGATGCAACTGCAGGTCTGATTATCACAGCAGTTAACTTGATCGGCGGTATGGCAATGGGAATGCTTCGACAGGGACTTCCTTTTGCGGAGGCTATCCAACAATACTCCGTTTTGACAATTGGTGATGGACTTGTTTCTCAGATTCCATCTCTTTTGATATCATTATCAACCGGTATTTTGGTTACAAAAGCATCCAAAGATGCCGATTTTGGTACTGTTTTAATTCGACAGATGTTTGGAGTACCCAAGACTCTTTACTTTGTTGGTGGTACCTTAACCTTTTTGGGAATTATGACACCGCTGAATACGATCATCTTTGTCTCACTTGGTATGATATTTATCATCTGTGGACGAATTATTGCAAATCAGACTGAGGTTAGTCAGATTGAAGGAGAGGTAGATAAAGAAGAGGCATCAGCAGAAGAGATTCGAAAACCGGAGAATGTTGTTTCACTGCTGTCAGTAGACCCAATAGAATTGGAATTTGGTTATGGAATCATTCCACTGGCGGATGTAAATCAAGGTGGAGACTTGCTGGATCGAGTAGTCATGATACGACGACAGATTGCTTTGGAGCTTGGTACTGTGGTTCCCATTATTCGTCTTCGAGATAATATCCAGTTGAATCCCAATCAATATATCATTAAGATTAAGGGCATTCAGGTAAGTGAAGGAGAGATTCTTTTTGATCATTACATGGCAATGAATCCCGGCTATGTGGAAGAGGAGATTACGGGTATACCTACCTTTGAACCATCCTTTCATTTACCGGCCATCTGGATCACAGAGAGTCAGAGAGAACGGGCGGAAAGTATGGGTTATACCGTCGTGGATCCCCCATCTATTATAGCTACCCACCTGACGGAGATTATCCGTCAACATATTAGTGAGCTTTTAACCAGACAGGATGTTCAAAATCTGGTAAACAATTTAAAAGAGACAAATCCTTCGCTTGTAGACGAATTAACGCCAAAGCTGTTAGGACTTGGAGAGATACAAAAGGTTTTGCAGAACCTTTTGAAGGAAGGTATATCAATAAGAGATTTGCTTACTGTTTTTGAAACACTGGCGGATTATGCGCCGACGACCAGAGATACGGATATTCTTACGGAGTATTCCAGACAAAGTCTGAAGCGGGCAATCTCTTCGAAATATTTTACTCCGAACGAGACCACCAGTGTGATCACATTGGATCCAAAGGTTGAGCAGGATATTATGGGTAGTGTGAAGCAGACAGAACAAGGAGCATATCTTACCTTGGATCCGGAACGTACAAAGGCAATTATGGCTTCTGTTGAGACAGAAATCGCTAAATTAGAGAATCTTGGGAAGAATGCAATCATTATTACTTCTCCGATCGTAAGAATGTACTTCAAAAAGCTCACAGAAGATTACTTTAAGGACTTAATTGTGGTATCATATAATGAGATAGACAGCAATGTTGAATTGCAGTCCGTTGGGATGGTGACAGGCTAGTGATAATTAAGAAATTTCAAGGAAAAACAGAACAGGATGCAACAGATGCAGCAAAGGCCGAGCTTGGTCAGAATGTTGTGATCATGAATGTCAAGACTTTGAAACGAAAGGGGTTTCTAGGTCTGTTTCGTGCACCCAAGATTGAGGTTACCGTAGGTCTTGAGGAGGAAAGAGAGCGCCCGGTGATGCGTACAACACCCCCGATTTCACAGCAGGAACAGGCATCCGCGCAGAAACCATTTTTTAAAGATATCATTCCGGAACCCGAATCCTCCAATGCATTGGAGGAGAAGCTCGAGAGTATTCATAGCCTGATTGAACAGCAGCTGGTTAAGGACAACAGTACGGAAGCAGATGATAAACAGGAAGAGATTGAGGAAAAGCCTAATGAGATGGTCGTATTCATGAAGCTAATCTACAACACTCTGCTTGATAATGAAGTAAATGAAAAGTATGCAAATGAGCTTATGGAGGAAATCGAAAAAAGCAATAAGCCCGGTGCCTCCATAGATTACATATTATCGAATATCTATCAGAAAATGATATTGAAATTTGGTCAGTCGAAATCAATTACTCCGGGAGAAAAGGGGACGAAAGCAGTCTTTTTCGTAGGACCGACCGGTGTTGGTAAAACGACAACCATAGCTAAGCTGGCTTCACGTTTTCGTGTGAATGACAAGAAAAAGGTTGCGTTACTTACCACGGATACTTATCGAATTGCTGCCGCAGAGCAATTACGGACCTATGCCAATATTCTCGATGTTCCTTTCCGCGTTATATATTCTGTGGAAGAAATGGAAGCAGCGAGAAATGACTTTAAGAATTATGATTATATCTTGGTAGATACAGCGGGTCATTCTCACCATAATGAAGCGCAAAAGGAGAGTATGAACCAGTTTGTTCATTCTCTCGATGGAAAGTGTGAGACAGAAGTTTATCTGGTAGTCAGTGCAACGACAAAGTATAGGGATTTGCTGAGTATTGTCGATACCTATACAGAGATGACAGAGTTCAAATTGATATTCACAAAGCTTGATGAGACTACGACACTTGGCAATTTGCTAAATCTGAAATTGCATACAGGTGCAGAGCTCTCCTATGTCACATGTGGTCAAAATGTTCCCGATGACATTGAGCTATTCAATCCTCAGGCAACGGTGAAATTATTATTAGGTGGAAAGTAGGATTAACTTGGATCAGGCAGAACAGTTAAGAAATATAATTAAAATGAATAATACGCAGCCTCGTCAGGTCGCACGAGTAATTACGGTTACCAGTGGAAAGGGCGGAGTCGGTAAATCCAACGTAGCGATTAACCTTGCAGTACAATTTCATAAAAGAGGGAATCGCGTCATTATCTTTGATGCTGATTTTGGATTAGCCAATATCGAGGTTATGTTTGGAGCAATACCAAAGCATAATCTGGCGGATCTTATTTATCAAGGGAAAAACATCCGTGAAGTCATTACCTGGACCCCAATGGGGATAGGCTTTATATCCGGAGGCTCTGGAATAGCAGGATTGTCAAATCTGGGAAGAGATCATATTAATTATCTGATACAGAATCTGGCGGAATTGGATTCTCTTGCGGATGTGATTATTATTGATACAGGAGCGGGTATTTCGGATGCCGTGTTGGAATTTTTGGTAGCAAGTGGTGAGGTACTGCTGGTGACTACTCCCGAACCTACCTCGATCACAGACTCCTATTCCTTGTTAAAAGCATTGAATCGTCATCCTCGGTTTAAAAAGGAGAATACCCTGATTCGTGTAGTTTCCAATAAGGTAGAGACTTTTGAAGAGGGCAGACAGCTATTCAGTAAGTTGAATGCGGTGGTGATGAGGTATTTAAAGATACCAATCACGTTCTTAGGTGTAGTACCACAGGATCAGCAGTTGGTTAAGGCAGTTATGCAACAGAATCCGGTTTCGCTTCAAAGTCCGAATGCGGAATCTACAAAAGCGTTTGAGGCTTTGTCAGCTACACTGATGAATATCAGTGATGAGCAGTATCAACCAAGACGTCATGGAATGGCTGGATTCTTTGCTAATATAGTAACGGGAAAAAAATTTATATAATGGGAGAGACCGCATATGTTATCAAAATACGTACTGCCGGGTGATAAGCTGGAACTGACAACGATCAGAAATGCTGAGACACCGGAAGATGAAGAAAAGAAATTGTATAAGACGAGAGTATATGATGTGGTATCGGATGATGAATTGAAAGTGACAATGCCTATGGAAAAGGGAAAGCTGATTCTTTTGTCCGTGGACACAGAGTACGATATGTGTATTTATACACAGAGTGGGCTTTACCAGTGCTATGCAAGAGTTACAGATAGATATAAAAGCAACAATGTATTTGTTTTATCCATGGAATTAACCAGCAATCTTCGCAAATTCCAAAGAAGAGAATACTATCGACTGAACTGTGTACTGAATATGCAGTGCAAGAGTCTGTCTGATGCCGAAGAAAAGAGAATGGAACATAGTGTAGAGTTTCTGGAGACCGATTTCACGCTTCAGGATGGAATTATTGTCGATATCAGCGGCGGTGGAGCAAGATTTATTTCGAAGGAACAGTATGATAAAGGAACAAAGATATTATTTCTTTTCAGTCTTACCGTGAGCGAGGAAGCAACACAATACAGTGTAATAGGTCGTGTATTGTTATCTGATGAGATAGAGGGAAGAAAGGGAGAATTTGAGAATCGTGTTCAGTTCCTGGATCTTAACAGTGATGATCGGGAAGGTATTATCAAGTTCATCTTTGAAGAAGAACGGAAAATTCGTCGCCGCGAGAAACGTTAATAGAATATTCTGAAAATAGCGACTGGGAGGTACAAAATGGCAAAAAAAATACTGATAGTCGATGACTCTGCACTCATGAGAAGGGTCGCATGTGATATAATAGACTCAGATAGTAGATTCCACGTAGAAGATATCGCCAGAAACGGACTGGAAGCACTGGAACTGATTAAGAGAAATCAGTATGATGCTGTTGTACTGGATGTGAATATGCCCAAAATGGGAGGTCTCGAACTATTACATGTAATGCAGGAGCAGAACCTGAAAGTAAATGTAATGATGTTCTCGACGACAACCTCAGAAGGCACGACAGAGACACTGGAAGCGTTGGAAAATGGAGCTCTGGATTTTATCCGTAAGCCAGATAATGTAGCGGATGCAGGAGCTGATGATTTCCGAAGAGATTTTTTAAGAACTCTGAATGTAGTTTCCCGTTCTTATTCACGTTTGAGCCATGTACGAACACATGAGGAGCAGGAAGAGGTTCCTGTACTTCGTAAGTCGGAACGTCTTGGAGGAGAAAAGGTAGTTGCAATTGCAAGCTCGACCGGAGGACCAAAGGCATTGCAGCAGGTCATTCCAAAATTGCCGAAAAACTTAAATGCGCCGGTACTTTTAGTACAACACATGCCGGCTGGCTTCACAAAATCACTTGCCGAGAGGCTGGATGGATTGAGTGAACTACATGTGAAAGAGGCAGAGGAAGGAGACCGGTTAGAAAAAGGCACTGTTTATATTGCAGCAGGTGGTCGTCACATGAAAATTGGTCGGAGTGGCAGCAGCTATCGTATTTTCTTTACCGATGAACCAACAAGAGAAGGTGTTCGTCCGAGTGCAAATTATATGTATGAATCCCTTATGGAATCAAGCTATGATGAGGTTAGCTGTGTTGTCATGACAGGTATGGGAGCAGATGGCACAGAAGGAATTAAGAATCTGGAAACCAGGAAGAAAGTACACATTATTGCGCAAAATGCAGAAACTTGCGCTGTGTATGGAATGCCGAAAAGCATCGTTGCTACGGGTCTGGTGAATGAAGTAGTTCCATTGGATAAGATAGCAGATGCAATCACAAGAGACGTGGGGGTAAGTTGATATGGATGTTAGCCAGTATTTAGAAATCTTTCTAGACGAGTCAAAAGAGCATATTCAGAGTCTAAGTGATCAGCTTATGATTCTGGAGAGTGAGCCGGAAAATGAAGATACCATAAATGAGATCTTCAGAGCGGCACACTCCTTAAAGGGTATGGCAGGTACTATGGGCTATAAGAGAATGCAGAATCTTACGCATGACATGGAGAATGTTTTCTCTGAGGTACGTACCGGAAAAATGAAAGTCAATGGAGCAATCATTGATGTTCTGTTCCAGTGTCTGGATGCTTTGGAAGAGTATATTGCTTCTATTCAGGAGACAACAGAAGAGGGAACAAACGATAACCAGCCTATCATTGACATCCTGCAGAAAATACTTCAGGGAGCTGGGGAAGAGCCGGCAGCAGAGAGTGCACCAAAGGCAGAGAAGAAGGCATCATCGAAAAAAGCCGCACCAGAGAAGGTGGTAGCAACAAAGGCTGGTTCTTGGCAGAATATCGTATTAACCGAAACAGAAGAGCATGTAATAAATGAAGCAAAAGCTCAGGGAAAGAATGTTTACGGCTTAACGGTATATGTCCAGGAAAGCTGCATTTTGAAGGCAGCGAGAGCTTTCCTTGTATTCAAAGCAATTGAGGAGATTGGAGAGATTGTAATTTCCAATCCGAGTGCTCAGGATATAGAAGATGAACGATTTGAGCTAGAATTCAGCGTTTATGTAATTACGGAAGAATCTCTTGAACAGGTCATAGCAGCAGCTAAGAACGTATCTGAGATAGAGGAAGTAGTTGGCGCTGAGATTGATATGGAGAATACCAAGACAGAGACATCGGAAGAGTCAGGTGATAAAGAAGAAATGAAGGAGGATGCCAAGCCTGCAGTTCAGAGCACGGCTCCAGCACCTGCTAACAATTCTGGTGGCAGCAATGCGCCGAAAAAGACGGCCTCGAAACCGGTTGTTAATCGGACGGTCCGTGTCGATATTGAAAAGCTGGATGTTCTAATGAATCTGGTGAGCGAGTTGATTATTGCAAAGAACTCACTGGTATCTGCAAGCTCCAATACCGAAGGCAATACTGCCTTTAACGAACAAATTGAGTACCTGGAGAGTGTAACAACCAATCTTCATGAATCTGTTATGAAGGTTCGAATGGTTCCTATCGAGAGTGTCGTTCAGAAATTCCCGAGAATGATCCGAGATCTTTCCAAGAAATTGAATAAGAAGATGGAATTATACATGTCCGGTGAGGAGACAGAGTTGGATCGTACCGTAGTCGATGAGATTGGTGATCCTTTGATGCATATGCTTCGTAACTCTGCTGATCATGGATTGGAAAGTAATGAAGCTCGTATACAGAAGGGTAAACCGGAAGTGGGTTCGATTTTCCTTCGTGCATATCAGGATGGCAATAATGTAGTCATTGAAGTTCAGGATGATGGTAATGGAATTGACGTTGCAGCAGTGAAGAAGAAGGCTTTGGAGCGTGGTACGATTACTCCGGATCAGGCAGAGATAATGAGCGATAAGGAAGTGATTGATTTGCTATTCCTTCCAAGCTTCTCTACAGCTAAGGTGGTTTCTGATGTTTCCGGACGTGGTGTAGGACTCGATGTTGTGAAATCCAAGATTGAAGCACTTGGTGGTGATGTAGAGGTTAAGACCAAGCTTGGAGAAGGAAGTACCTTTACGGTAAGACTTCCATTGACACTGGCGATTATTCAGGCACTTATGGTTGAAGTAGGACACGAGAAGTATGCGATTTCCCTGGGTTCTATTCAGACCATCGAGGATATTCCGGCATCTGAGGTTAAACTTGTTCAGGCGAAGGAAGTTATTCAGCTTCGTGGAAGTGTTATTCCTCTTATTCGTTTGAATAATGTATTAGAGGTCGAATCAGCTAGGGGTGCGGATGAGAATCTGACCGTCGTTATTGTGAAAAAGGGTGACAGTCAGGCAGGTCTTGTTGTTGATGAATTAATGGGACAGCAGGAAATTGTTATCAAATCTCTTGGCAAATATATTAATTGCAGCAGGATTATCAGCGGTGCTACCATCCTTGGTGATGGCGAGGTTGCATTGATTCTGGATGCGAACACATTGATATAGGGGGGACAGACGCATGGCAGATAATAAATTAATCGAAGGTCAGAGTGAGTTTGATACTACGCAGTTTATTGTAGTACGGCTTGGTGATGAACAATATGGCATTAATATCAAGTATATAGATAATATTGTTCGTATGCAGCATATTACAAGAGTTCCGAAGGTTCAGACTTATTTTAAGGGTGTTATCAACTTACGTGGTGAGGTTATTCCGGTAATGAGTATTCGTCTTAAGATGGGACTTCCGGATGATGAAGTAACCAACAGTACACGAATTATCATCATCAAGATGGAATCCGGTGCAGCAGTCGGAATTATTGTTGATGAAGTGAAGGAAGTTGTAACGTTGGACGAATCCAACATTGAAAAGGTAGGATATGATTCCAAAGAAGAAAAGCAGAATTTTATCCACGGCGTTGGAAAGAGTAATGGAGGTTTGATTTCTTTATTAGAACTCAATGCAGTTCTGGGGGAGAAGGAGAACGTCTAGAGAGGAAGTCTTATGGGAAACTTTGATTTAAATAATATGGATGGTATGGTCTTTGATGTCCTGAGAGAAGTGGGAAATATTGGAGCCGGAAATGCAGCAACCTCGTTAGCGCAGCTATTGCAAAGCAAGGTAGATATGATGGTTCCCAAGGTTGAGCTTCTTGACTTTAAAGATGTGGGTGCAGCCATGGGAGGCGAAGAGCAGATCATGGCAGGTATTTATCTGAGTGTTAGTGGTGACATTGCTGGAAGTATTATGTTTCTTCTGGATGAGCGTTCTGCTCATGTACTTGTGTCAAAGCTCATGATGAGTGAGATGGTGGAGAACAAGGAATTTGACGAAATAGAAATATCAGCGTTAAAGGAAATTGGTAACATCATTACGGGTTCATATTTATCTGCACTAGCCGGTCTGACAAACATGAAAATTGATGAATCAATTCCTGATTTGTGCATTGATATGGCAGCCGCCATCTTAAGTGTTCCGGCTATAGAGTTTGGTGTTGTAAGTGATAAGATATTAATGATTCAGACTGCTTTTACAGATGACGTAGAACTAAATGGATACTTTATTCTAGTTCCTACTTTGGACTCATATGAAAAATTACTGAGATCATTAGGGATAATATAGTTAGTTGGAGAGAACATGAGTGAAATGATAAAAGTTGGAATGGCAGACTTAAAACTGTGTGTAAGTCCGGACAGTATTACAACGCTGGGACTTGGCTCCTGTGTTGGAATTGCGATTCGGGATACAAAGACAAAGATTGGTGGTTTGGCACATGTTATGCTGCCCGACAGCACACAGATTAGAAACAATAGTAATATTGCAAAATTCGCCGATACCGGAATCGAGGAGCTTGTTAAGATTATGGTTGCTGCAGGAGCGAAAAGACCATCCATGGTAGCAAAGATTGCGGGAGGGGCGCAGATGTTCGCTTTTCAGAATAACTCTGATTTAGTACGCGTTGGAGAGCGGAATGTAGAAGCAGCAAAGAAGAAATTGAAGGAACTTAAGATTCCTATTCTTGCAGAAGATACCGGTTCCACCTATGGTCGTACGGTTGAATTTTATCCGGAGACCGGTGATTTTCTGATTAAATCGGTAGGAAAGCCGCAGAAAACGATATAAGTCAGGTGGTTTCAAGTGAGAAAATTGAAAACAAAGACAATTCCGGCAATCGTTATGTTGCTCGGAGGACTGGTAACATCAATTGTTACCTTCGTTAATAGGTATACCCTAAAAGATTCGTTATTATGGATATTGCTAGCGCTCATTGTATTTCTGATATTGGGATATATTGTTAGAGCTATTTTGAATCGAATCGAGTTGCCGGACGATAAGGCAGTAGGGGAAGATGGGGAAGTAATTGAAAAATCAGCTGATGAGGCGGCTGAGAATGCTGATGGCACTGCGACCGAGAAAACTTCGACGGAAGAAAAGCCGGCAGCACAGGAGAAGACTCCGGAAGAAACACCATAAAATAATCGGAGGCGTTTATGGACGAAAATGCAAGAAAAAAGATGTGGGATGAATACGCCAAAAATAGAACACCGGAGTTGAGGGAACAGATTATTATCGAGTATGCACCTCTTGTGAAGGTGGTGGCAGGTCGTCTTTCTATGTACCTTGGTTACAACGTTGAGTATGATGATCTTGTTGGATACGGTGTATTTGGCTTGATTGATGCCATTGACAAATTTGATAACAGTAAGGCGGTTAAGTTTGAGACTTATGCCAGTCTTCGTATCCGTGGAGCCATTTTGGATCAGATTCGCAAGATGGATTGGATTCCGCGTACGATTCGACAGAAGCAGAAGAGAATAGATTCTGCTGTTAAAGAAGTGGAAGCCGCTCAGGGCAGAAATGCGACAGATGAAGAGATTGCCTCGACCATTGGAATATCGGACGAAGAGTATTCTGAATGGCAGCAGCAAATGATGGTGACCAATGTTGTATCTCTAAATGAGTTCATGGAACAGGGGACAGAAGTACCTACAGATAAAAGTGCACCCAATCGTTTTGATGCACCGGAGGAGGTTGTTGAACAGAGCGAGTTAAAGAAGACGCTGGCGGATTCTCTTGAACTGCTTACGGAGAAAGAAAAGAAAGTTATTCTGCTTTATTACTATGAAGAATTAACTCTAAAGGAAATTGCCAATATCTTGGAAGTTTCAGAATCACGTATTTCACAGCTTCACACCAAGGCATTACAAAAGATGAAAACCAAACTTGGTAAATATATGGGATACCTGACGGAAAGTTGATGACATATTTAGTCGACGGGAATGGAGAGTAGTATGGCAGAGAGAAATGGATATTTTCAGTTGATTTTTGAGGATGGGAATGCAAAAGTAAGAATTATTCCACCTGTGGATGGAGGAAAATCTGTATCCACTTCAGAGGTGTCTGATTATCTTACGAATAAAAGCTATAATTTCAGTATTACAGACCTCAATCGTGCAATATCCACTAGAAAAGAGGAATTTGTAGAAGTCAACAATCCCAAGATCTTTCCAGAACAGGAGATGCTGAAGGTTGTACTAAAGGAAGATGGGATGAAAGCGTACGCTCGTTTCTATGCTCCGTCGAATGACGGAGACGTTATGAGCTATGATGAAATTATCCGTGATTTGAATCTGAAGAAAGTAACAGTAGGAATAAAGGAAGATGTGATCAGGCAATTTGTGGCTGATCGTTTGTATTGTACAGATATTTTAATTGCAGAAGGGATTCCGGTACGTGAAGGCAGAAATGGATTTGTAGAGTATCTTTTTGATACGGAGCTGGATACGAAGCCGACACTTAACGAAGATGGCAGTGTAGACTTTTTCCATTTGAATGCGGTATGTCACTGTGCAAAGGGTCAGGTGTTGGCAAGGTTGATTAAAGAAGACCCCGGAGAAGCTGGCAGTAATGTTATGGGCGAGAAAAAATCGCCAAGAGAGGTAAAGAAAGAGACCTTGTCCTACGGGCGTAATATTGTACTCTCGGAGGACCGGCTGGAGATATCAGCAGAAATTGATGGTCACGTTCAATTGATTGATGGAAAAGTATTTGTGTCCGGTGTACTTGAGATTCAGAATGTGGATCCTTCGACCGGCAATCTTGATTATGATGGAGACATTGTAATTCAGGGAAATGTCATGACGGGCTTTTCTGTTAAAACAAATGGTAATATTGAAGTCAAAGGAGTAGTAGAGGGCGCCATTCTTGAGGCTGGAGGCAACATCACCCTAAGTCGTGGAGTGAATGGAATGTCCAGGGGGAAATTGACCGCAAAAGGAAATATTATCTCGAAATTTATCGAGAATGCCACTGTGAGTGCGGGTGGTTTTGTGGAAACCGATTGTATTCTACACAGCAAAGTGTCTGCATTTACGCGTGTGACGGTACAAGGAAGAAGAGGATTTATTACCGGCGGAACGGTGCGGGCAGGTGAAGTCGTTGAGGCAAAAACATTAGGCTCCGCGATGGGAGTAGATACCGTGATTGAAGTTGGAACAGATCCGGAGCAAAAGGAGAGACTCGCTTTATTACAAGGACGTGTTATGGAGACCAAGAAAATGATTGCTACAACAGAACCGGTTTTGGTTGCAGTGGGTCAAAAGATAGCAAATGGAGAGAGATTGTCAAGGATGAAGGTATTATCACAGAATCTTCTGGCGCAGAAGGAACAATTAAAGAACGATACCATGGAAATGAATGAGTTATCCGTTGCGTTTGATAAAGATACAGAAGCGGTGGTACGTGTCATGGGAGAAGCATATCCCGGAACGAGAATTATTATTTCGGAATCCAGCTTGGTACTTCATGAGATGTATCATTATTGCCGATTTATCCGAGAAGAAGGAGAAGTCGTAATGGCGGCCATGTAAGGAGAAGCATGTGTTTTGGCGACGAAAGAGTTGTCAGGGGGTGAGTTAAATGGGAGTAAGTCCAATTGTAATGAATGGAATGGTTGGCAGGACCCAGGATTTCAGTGCAATCAAGCAAAACGAGGATAATAAGGCCAATCTTGATAGTGCAAATATGCACCATAAGGTAGAACAAAAAATAGAACGAAACGTTAATACCGTGCAAAAGCAGGATGATACCGATAAATCATCCTGGAAATTTGATGCCAAAGAAAAAGGAAACGGCGAGTATACAGGTGATGGCGGTAGTCATAGAAAGCAAAAACAGGAAGAACCTTCGGATGGAAAGGTCGTCATCAAATCGCAGAGCAGCTTTGATATTAAGATCTGAAAGATAAAGGATTCAGAGAGGTTTTGATATGGAGGAGAGTAACAAATGACAGCATTGGAAATTTCTCTTCTGATCATGGGAATTATTGCGTTTATTGCAAGCTTTGTTGTTCCTGAGATGAGAAGCAGTGAAAATATACCATCGACATTAGATGAGGAGACCGTGAAGAAGCTTGTAGGAGATCAAGTTGAAGAGGCAAGGACAAAGATCGAGGGAGTCGTCGAGGAAACGGTGGAATACGCAGTTGAGAAGACTGAACGTTCTTTGGATCGTCTCTCTAACGAGAAAATAATGGCGGTAAATGAATATTCCGATACTGTTCTTGAGGAAATTAATAAAAATCATAAGGAAGTTCTATTTTTATATGATATGTTAAGTGATAAACAGGTCGATTTGAAGAATACGGTCAGAAAAGCGGAGCAGACAAAGAAGGATACGAAAGAGATTGTACAAGCTGCTGAAGTTAAAATGGCCGCATCAGAATCCAGACCTGTTTCTGCGTTAGAAAGATTATCAAGAGGGACAATTACACAGGAAGAATTGAATCCTCAGAGAAAGGTGAAGGCGAAAACACCAGTCACAGTAGAAGAAACGAGATTTGATGAAGGATTAAATGCGAGAAAAGTACATGTAAATGAGGCCAGAGTAGTAGAACCTGTTGAGCAGGAAGCAATGCAGGTTTCCTATGAAGAAGAAAAGGCCGGTAATAAAAATGAACGAATTCTGGGACTTCACAAAGAGGGAAAATCAAACGTGGCAATAGCAAAAGAACTTGGACTGGGAGTTGGTGAAGTAAAGCTGGTCATCGATTTGTTTGAAGGAGCAGGAGTATGAAACTAAAATATTATCTGCGCGGATTGGGAATCGGGATTGTTGTAACTGCCTTGCTATTGAGTATTGCAAACGGTGGAAAAGAATCGCTTACAGATGAGGAAGTACGGACACGTGCAAAAGCACTTGGAATGGTAGAAGAAGGAACATTGTTATCCGAAACAAAGCGGGCATCGGAAAATGCAGCAGATGAAAAAGAGGCACAAATGCGTGCACAGGAGATATTAGATAAGAAGGAAGCTGCGTCGAAAGCTGCGTCAGAGAACGCGGTATCAGAGAACGCAGTATCAGGGAATGCGGTATCAGAGAACGCGGTATCAGGGAATGCGGGATCGGACAAAACGGTATCTGACAATGGGCCATCGGGCAACACGGTATCGGAGAGTAACGTGTCGACAGATGCAGTATCAGAAAAAACTTCTTCATCAACGAAATCGTCCTCATCAACTAAGAGTGATAAAACTCCGGATATTGGAACAAAGGAAGATGAGCAAGAAGATGGACAAGCAAAAAGGACCAAGACATCTTCATCTTCGGTGAAAGAGAACAAAGATACTCAAAAAGGTTCGGTTGACATAACTATATCAAGAGGGCAGAGCTCTCTTAGTGTTGCAAAAGCTTGTGAGAAAGCAGGACTAGTGGAAAATGCATCAGAGCTGGATTCCTATTTTTGTAGGGAAGGCTATGATCGGAAGCTGACAGTCGGCACACATACCATTCCTCCCAATGCTACGATGGAGGAGATTGGAAAACTATTGTCAAATGAATAGAAAACTTCGTAAAACCCTTGCTTTTGCAGGGGTTTTATGTTAAAATGTCGAAGTTGACGAAAAATCACGTATGTGGATCTGAGGTTGGTGCCTGTCATGGGGTGACCCGCAGAGAAGAAGCA
>CAYZUC010000059.1:10025-17306 GCA_964481705.1 uncultured Lachnospiraceae bacterium | reverse complement strand
TTAAGACATCGCCCTTTCACGGCGGTAACACGGGTTCAATTCCCGTCGGAGTCATCGTATTATTAATACGAAATGGTGCCATAGCCAAGTGGTAAGGCAAAGGTCTGCAACACCTCTATCACCAGTTCAAATCTGGTTGGCACCTCTAAGAGAGTATCGATTTATCGATACTCTTTTTTTGCGTAATGGAAAATAGTACCAGCCAATATTGACGTTACCAATATATATTGATAGAATTAACGAAAAGCAGAACATTCATATATTGTGCTTTAATTCCATAAGTTAGGGAAGCTGGAGGCGATGGTTATGCCGAAGAAAAAGGAAGAGTTAGAATTTCGCTATTATGAGATACCACAGAACGAACCGGTATTAGCTCTTACCGGTGAGAAATGGGTACAGTGCTACGGCAAAGGAATTAAGAAGCTTCATTTTCATAATTTGATGGAGATAGGATTTTGCCATTTTGGACAGGGAGAATTGATTATTAATCATACGAACTCGCGGTTTGAGGGTGAAACTTTCTCAATTATACCCAAGAACCTTCAGCATACCACCAACAGTGATGAGAATGTCTTTGGATTCTGGGAGTACTTATTTATTGATGCAGACCTCGTAATTCGTAAGATTTTCCATGGAGATCCTTTATTTGCAAAAGAGTTTATGGATCAAGTCAATCGTGAAGGGCATTTTATGCATGTGTCTGAGAATCCTGAGGTTGCAAGTACGATTCAGGCAATTTTTACAGAGATGAAATCCAAAAATGAATTTTATGCGGATAGTGTAGAAGGTTTGTTAAAAACGTTAATGATACAGATATTTCGAATTAATGCAAAGAGAGTACATGGGGTCAAGGATGTCTCAGCAAGAGGAGCGATGATTGCACAGGCACTTGATTATATCAGTAAGAATTATCAGGAAGAAATGAAGGTTGGGGACCTGGCTCAGGCATGTCATATCAGTGAGACACATTTTCGACGCGTATTCAAAGAGAACATGAATATGTCAGTTGTAGAGTATATTAATCTGGTGCGTATTCAGGCAGCATGTGAGTTGATGAAGAAGACGAGTAGCTCAATGGAAGAAATTGCGCGAATTGTAGGATTTGAGACAGTATCCACATTTAACAGGAATTTTAAGAAGATTGTTGGATTATCGCCATATCATTGGAAGATACATCCTGAGAATTATGAGGGAAAACTGTTAAATTACAGGATTTCTGCACTGAAAGGATGGTAAGTTCCGTCATATTGACGAAAAGTAAGAAAACACGCATATTGTGCCGAATGGTCGAAATTGCGTGTTTTCTAATTGTTTATGAAAACATCTAAAAATAAGGTCATGATATAATGTGTTTAATCCAAATAGGAGAGCTTCAGATTTCGTGACGAAATATGGGATGGTGTACAATTAGCCTTGAGGCCACAAGGAAAGAGTTGTATGGAAAATGGTATTTCAACAGGAGGATATAAAGAGAATGAAAAAGAAAGCATTATCATTACTATTGACAGCTACCATGGTGTTATCTTTGGTTGGATGTGGAAGTGCACAGGCACCGGCTACAAGTGCTGAACCAGCAGCAGCTCCCGCAACAGAGGCTGCTACAGAGAAGGCTACTGAGGCTGGCAGCGAAGCGCCTGCAGCAGAGGCAACAGGCGATAATTCATTAACAGTTTGGTGCTGGGATCCGGCATTTAATATGTATGCAATGGAAGAAGCAGAGAAAGAGTATCAGAAGACAAACCCTGATTTCAAATTGAATATTGTTGAGACTCCTTGGGAGGATGTACAGACCAAGGTTACAACAGCAGCATCATCAGGAGATATCAGTACATTACCGGATATTATATTAATGCAGGATAATGCATTTCAAAAGAATGTTATTTCATTTCCGGATGCTTTTACCGATTTGACAAGTTCCGGAATCGATTACTCACAGTTTGGTGCATCTAAGGTTGCATATTCTGTAGTAGATGGCAAAAATTATGGTGTTCCGTTTGATAATGGTGCAGTAATTGCCTGCTACAGAACGGATGTATTAGAAGAGGCAGGCTATACAGTAGATGATTTCACAGATATCTCATGGTCTGATTACATTGAAAAGGGTAAGAAAATTCTCGAGAAGACAGGCAAACCACTACTTTCCTGTCAGGCAGGAGAGTCAGATGTTATCATGATGATGCTTCAGTCGGCTGGAGGCTCTTTGTTTGATGAGCAGGGAAATCCAAGCATGATCGATAATGATATTTTAAAGGAGGTAATGGCTACTTACGCAGAACTTGTATCTTCTGGTGTTCTTGTTGAAGTGAATGATTGGGATCAGTATGTTGGTTCCATTACCAATTCTACTGTAGCAGGTACCATTAATGGATGCTGGATTATGGCGACAATCCAGACAGTACCGGAACAGTCTGGTCAGTGGGCAATTACAAATATGCCAAAGCTTGATAATGCAGCAAATGCTACCAATTACTCTAATAATGGTGGATCCAGCTGGGCAGTTACGGCAAATTGCAAAAACACAGAGCTTGCGTTTGATTTCTTTGCAAAGACTTTTGCAGGAAGCACAGAGTTCTATGAGACAATTCTACCAAAGTCAGGTGCATTAGCAACCTATCTTCCGGCTGCTGACAGCGATGTATATGCAGAGCCACAGGAATTCTTTAGCGGAGAACCGGTATTTGCAACAATTACAGATTTTGCTGGTAAGATTCCGAGCAACAATACAGGCGTTTACTACTATGAAGCCAGAGATGCGGTTGCAGTTGCAATTACAAATGTAGTAGCAGGTTCTGATATCGATGCAGAGCTGAAGACGGCAGAGGATACGGTAAACTTTGCAATGGGGAATTAATCGTTACATAATTTAAATAAGAGAAAATGGAGGGGGACTTCCTGGAAACAGGAGTTCCCCGAAATTGTCAAGGTATTAAAGGAGGTATTTTCGTGAGTAAGCCAAAGAGTAAGCTTTCCTTAAACCAGAAGCACAATCTGGTTGGTTGGGCATTTTTAACGCCGGCGACATTGCTGATTGCAGCAATGAGTTTCTATCCAATGATTCGTGCATTCGTTCTATCATTTAAGTCGGGAGTTGGAACGAAGATGCAGTGGGTTGGCACTACTAATTATGTTCGTATGTTTCAGGATGGGATTTTCATGCAGGCGTTGAAAAACAATTTTCTGTATCTGATTATTCAGGTACCGATCATGCTGGTACTTGCTCTTATCCTCGCATCGATGCTTAATGATAAGAACTTGAAATTCAAAGGGTTATTTCGTACTGCAATTTTCTTACCATGTGCGACCTCCCTCGTTTCCTATTCCATCATTTTTCGTTCGCTATTTGCAGTAGATGGATTTGTAAATGCCATATTAATTAAGTTTGGTTTTCTAAATACAGGATACAATTTCCTTGCTCATCCAAACAGTGCCAGAATAATCATTATTATTGCACTGGTCTGGAGATGGACGGGTTATAACATGGTATTCTATCTTTCCGGACTGCAGAATATTGAGTATTCTGTATATGAGGCAGCCAAAATTGATGGAGCATCACCCTTTCAGGCATTTCGGAAAATCACGGTTCCTCTACTCAAGCCTACGATACTGCTGACAGCAATCATGTCAACAAATGGAACGCTGCAATTGTTTGATGAGTCTATGAATCTGACAAATGGAGGACCTGCGAATGCAACGGTTACAATGTCACATTACATATTCAATATGTCCTTTAAATATGTTCCCAACTTCGGATATGCGGCTGCTATGTCGTACCTGATTTTGATTCTCGTAGCAATGCTTGCGTTCTTCCAAATGAAAGTAGGTGATAAGCGTGATTAAGGTAAGAAGATTTGCGCAATATACATTTTTGACAATCGTTTCATTAATTTCTATTTTTCCATTAGTATGGATGGCGATCTCAGCAACCAATACCAGTGTGGACGTTATGGCAGGAAGCTTAATT
Source organism: uncultured Lachnospiraceae bacterium (assembly GCA_964481705.1). Classification (GTDB taxonomy): domain Bacteria; phylum Bacillota; class Clostridia; order Lachnospirales; family Lachnospiraceae; genus CAYZUC01. The sequence goes on along the minus strand of CAYZUC010000059.1, from coordinate 13,345 downwards.
CCGGGAACTAATCTTATCACAAATTTCCGGAATCTAATCGAAAGCCAGAATGTAGCCGCTGCTATGATCAACTCTTTTAAATATTCGATCATTCTGACACTTGCGTCACTTCTGATCTGTTCTTTGGCAGGCTATGGATTTGAAATATTCCATGATAGAGCGAAGGATGGCGTAATGTCGATTTTACTGTTGGCTATGATGGTTCCTTTTGCAGCAACTATGATTCCGTTGTTTCAAATGTTCTCCAAGGCGCAATTATTAAATTCTACCATGGGATTTGTTTTGCCTACGATATCAACACCTTTTTTAATTATGCTTTTTCGACAGAGTGCCCGTTCGTTTCCCCATGATATTATTGAAGCTTCCAGAATCGATGGATTAAGTGAGATTGGTATTTTCTTCCGCATGTTCTTCCCTACGATGCGTTCTACCTATGCGGCGGCTATGACCATAACTTTTATGAATGCGTGGAATTCTTATTTATGGCCCAAGGTTATCATGCAGGATAATGCAAGTATTACGATGCCCATGCTGGTTGCGAACCTCAAGGAGGGATATGTAACGGACTATGGAATGTTGATGTTAGCAGTTTTAATGTGTACCATACCTACAATTATCATTTTCTTTATTTTACAAAAAAGCTTTGCAGAGGGTATTACCGGAGCTGTGAAGTAGAAGAGAGGATATATATGCAGATATTTGATTACAATCAGGTGAAGAATCCCGAATTTTTTTCAGAGGGATGTATTCCTGCACATTCAGATCATGTATACTATGGCTCCGCGGCAGAATATCATGCGGGAAAAATGTTGATGCGTGTCAGTTTAAATGGTATGTGGAAGTTCTCCTATGCAAGAAATTATAAGGAATCGGTAAAGGGATTTGAATCCGTTACCTATGACTGCCATGAATGGAAGGAGATTAAGGTACCGGCACATATCCAGATGGAGGGATATGGAGTACCGGCCTATGTGACAGCCGAATATCCGTGGGATGGACACGAAGCAATCATACCCGGAGAGATTCCGACTCACTATAATCCGACAGCTGAATATGTAAAGTACTTTGAATTACCCAAATCCATGCAGGGCGGTCCCCTGTTTCTCTCCTTTCAGGGTGTGGAGAGCGCGTTTGCGTTGTGGTGCAATGGCAAATATGTGGGATATAGCGAGGATTCCTTTACGCCATCGGAGTTTGAGCTGACGCCTTATCTGTGTCAGGGCGAAAACAAGCTGGCTGTTCAGGTATTTCAATGGTCGTCAGGCAGCTGGACAGAGGATCAGGACTTTTATCGTTTCTCCGGTATTTTCCGTGATGTTTATCTGTATACGATTCCCCGTATTCATGTTTTTGACCTGAAAGCAGTACCTGCGTTGGACGAGACGCTGAGTCAGGGCGAATTGAATCTTACTTTGAAGCTACGTAGTACGCAAGAGCTCTGTAATCCGAATAGCGGAACGGTGAAGGTAACACTAAAGACAGAGGGACAGGAGTCCATTTACAAGGAGACGGCCATTTCGGATGAAGTGGTCCGTCTTTCCGTCGTTGTCAACGCTCCACATCTATGGAGTGCTGAGATTCCCAACCGTTATCTCGTGTTGATTGAAGTATTTGACAAGGATAATCAGTTATGTGAGATTGTGGAGCAATACATAGGGTTCCGTCGTTTCGAGATAAAGAACGGTTTGATGCTTTTAAATGGAAAGCGCATTGTCTTTCATGGAACAAATCGACATGAATTTTGTGCGGATACAGGTCGTGTCGTTTCCAGGGAGCTGATGATTAGGGATATTGAAATTATGAAACAGAATAATATCAATGCTCTCCGTATGAGTCATTATCCGAATTCCTCTTATATGTACGAGCTGTGCGACGAGTATGGAATCTATGTCATAGATGAGACAAATCTGGAGACACATGGTCTTTGGGATGCATGTATAATGGGAAAAATGTCGTATTCTGATATCGTACCGGGTGACAGAACCGATTGGACGAGGGCTGTCTTGAAAAGGGCGGAGAATATGTATGAAAGAGATAAAAATCATACCTCTATTTTGATGTGGTCGTGCGGAAATGAATCCTTTGGAGGAAAAAACCTCTATATGATAGCAGAGTATTTTCGAAAAATGGACACGACACGTCTTGTTCATTACGAAGGAATTCATGCGGATCGCAGATATAACGCCACAAGTGATGTTGAGAGTCAGATGTACACACCGGCTGCCGACATTGAACAGTATCTGAAAACAAACAAAGACAAACCATTTATCTGCTGTGAATTCATGCATTCTATGGGCAATGCGAATGGAGCGGTATATAAGTACATCGATCTTACCGAACGTGAGCCACAGTTTCAGGGAGGCTTTATTTGGGACTTTGTTGACCAGACTATTTCCAAGAAGGATCGGTATGGCGATCCCATGTATGCATATGGAGGAGACTTCGACGAGCATCCCAATGGGTATAATTTCAGTGGAAATGGGATTGTTTATGCAGATAGAAGATTATCTCCCAAAATGCAGGAGATCAAATACATATATCAGAATTTGAAAATAATCGTGGACAAGGACAAGTTTACGGTCTGGAATAAGTTTTTGTTTCTGGGGACACAGAATTTTTATTGTGTGGTATCGCTATATAAGGATGGAGTTTTGCTAAAAAGCGAAGAGATGAAGACAGATGTACCGCCACAGCAAAGTATGGATTATCCGATTCCTTTTGCCAGGGAGACGATGCCGGGAGAATATGTTGTTACGGTTTCCTTCCTACTTAGGCAAAGTACAAAGTATGCAAAAAAGGGACATGAAATTGCATTTGGTCAGGGCGTCTATAAAATCGATGCGCCTGAGACAATCTGTACGCTGCCAGTAACGGTTGTTGATGGAGTCAGCCATATTGGTGTTCGTGGCAATGATTTTGAAGTATTGTTCGATCGTAGAAGATTTGGTTTGGTTTCTTATCGCTACAAGGGAAGGGAGCTAATAAAAGGAAGCCCACGTCCTAACTTCTGGAGAGCACCTGTTGATGACGATATCGGTAATTTCATGCCAATACGTTATGCGCAGTGGAAAATCGCTTCCATGTATGGAAGTCTTGTGAATCCTGAGAATATCACAGATTTGAATAATGTAGTTCTGACGGAGAAGGAAAACTGCGCTGTGTTGGAATATACCTGGTATCTTCCTACGAATCCCGCCAGTATCTGTAAGCATACTTATACGGTCTATGGAGACGGGACCGTGGAGTCAAGATTGTATTACGATCCGGTGCCAGCTCTTGGAGATATGCCGGAATTTGGTATTCAATTCAAAATGGATGCC
>CAYZUC010000059.1:0-10015 GCA_964481705.1 uncultured Lachnospiraceae bacterium | reverse complement strand
TTATGACCATCTGGAATGGTATGGAAATGGTCCGGAAGAAACCTACTGTGATCGACAATCCGGAGCCAGACTTGGAATCTATCGCAATCTTGTTAAGGACAATATGTCAGATTATCTTGTTCCTCAGGAGTGCGGAAACAAGACAGGCGTTCGCTATGCCAAGATTACAGATGCGGCTGGATTTGGATTGCTGCTGAGAAGCAGTGGAATGAATTTTTCAGCATTACCCTACACGCCCCATGAGCTGGAGAATGCAATGCATCCGAATGAGCTCCCCAGGATACAGTACACGGTAATCCGTGCTTCTCTTAATCAGATGGGCGTTGGAGGAGACGATGCCTGGGGTTCTAAAACCCATCCGGAATATCTGATCGACATTCGTCAGCCGTTGGAATTTGTCATGACATTCTGTGGAATGGATGAATCCAATCGGTAAATACGAATTCATGAGTGTTTTATTTATTTTCTTTTAAGGTTTTCTTAATTCCATAAAATAGCAAGAAATAACATGACACAGCGAGATAATTAATCTAAAATTATGTTTAATGTGTTGGGTACGCAAAAGGAGAAGAAAATGGAGAAAATAAATAAAAATTACAAATGGATTCTGTTCGTTATTATGCTTGTTTCATCCCTTTGGTTTGTATTTCAGTCGACTCAGAAACTACTATTTCATGAGGATGAGGTGATGACATTCTGTCTGGCCAATTCCACTACGGATGGAGTTCTTTCGACGGAATACTTTGAGAAGGTAAATGCAGGAGATATCTTCTCACAGGCTATGACGGTACATAATGGTCAGGGATTTAACTATGGAATGGTATGGGTCAACCAAAAGCTGGATGTACATCCGCCCCTTTATTATTCCATCATTCATACCATAAGCTCACTTTTCCCGGAGCAGTTTAATATATGGATGGGTCTCGGTGTAAATCTGTTTTTCATGCTGATGTGTATACTGCTTATGTATCAATGCGCGTATGAATTCCAAAAGGATCGTACAAAAGCGTTGGTGATTACAGGCTTTTTTGCTATTTGTCCTGCTGTAATGGAAATCAATATGTTCTTAAGAATGTATATGATGCTGATGTGTATGTGCTTACTTTTCTTAAGATGGGTATTAAAAAATATCTACTCGGAGAAAATCAAGCCGATCCAATATTTATGGTTGTTCCTGATAACGGTTGCAGGAGCATTGACGCATTACTATTTTATTGTGTTTGTTGTACTGTTTTCTATTGAGTATGGTCTAATCCAGCTTTTCCGTAAGTACTATAAGAAAGCGGCCATTTTTTCTATAGTTATGGTAGTAGCGGGAGTGATTAGTGATGGTCTCTTCCCTCCAATGATTTTTCATATTTTCACAAGCTACCGAGGAGAGGAAGCATTTCATAATATGGTGCATGTAGGTGGAAGTCCGATTTATCGGGCAGTCGCTTTCTTTTCCATGCTTGATACGAAGATTACGTCACTTATGCTGATTCCGATTATCATTGGTGTAGTAATCATTATGAAGAGAAGAAGGATTTCGTGGAAAAATGAGAGATATCTGGTTCTTATTGCCCCCACCTTTTTCTACTTATTAGTGGTAGCAAAATCTGCGGCATATATTGAGCCGCGTTATATATCACCGGTTTACCCTTGTGTGATTTTAATTGTATTATCCGTCGTCATGGCTGCGGTAAAGAGAGGATTTCCAGAACAAAAGCAGAAGAGAGTGATTGCGATAGTGGTTGTATTCATGGTGATTGGAAGCAACATTCTTGGTGGCTGGGAGTATTCATTTAAGAATAAGGGAGATATCATAAAGATATGTGACGAATATGCATCCAATGATTGCGTCTTTATCTTTGATGATGGTATGTGGCAGGCAGACCGTCATTATGGACAGCTTCCGAAGTATAGAAGTACTACATTTGTACCTGCGCAGGCATTATCTCATTTCAAGAATACGGAGGTTGCGCAAACAGACGACAGTTTTGTGACATATATGGCAATCAGCGACGATACGGAAAGAATGGCTGACCGTATCCTGGAGCAGTGCGAGGGTGTTGATTCTTATGAGAAGCTGTATAACTGGAAATTCACAGATGTATATTATTTTTATAAGAAGTAATTGGAACCTATACGATGGCATTTCAAATGTACGAGGATTTTAAGAAAAACTTAACTGGAAAGTAGTTGATAAATTGGTTGAAAATGTTGTATAATTATTACAAATTGTGAATTAGGAGGAGTAAAGATTGAAAAAATTTTTAGCAGCGTTACTTACAGCAATGGTTCTGTGCACGAGCATGAGTGCTCCAGCGTTTGCAGCAACAGCAAGCTTGGCAGTTCAGCCTTCTCAGATGAAGGGTGTATGGATTTCATTTCTTGATTATCAGACCTATTTAAAGGGAAAGGATCAGGCATCCTTTACATCGACCTTCAGCGGTATGTGTGATAAGGCACTTGCGCAAGGTTGTAATGCATTAATTGTCCATGTTCGTTCTCATAATGATGCGATTTACCCATCTAAGATTTATCCTTGGAGTACCATGATGACGGGTGGCAATCCGGGTTATGATCCAGTGAGTATTATGGTAAGCACCGCTCATTCCAAGGGATTACAGTTCCATGCATGGATTAATCCTTATGGTTATCGTAATGGAGCTTATGCAGGTAATGCAGCACTTGCCACTCAGGCCAATATTGTAGCCGGAGTTGCTGAGATTGTGAATACATATCCGGTTGACGGAATCCACTTTGATGATTATTTTCCGCCGATTGGGGCTGCAGCACATAATGCTATGATTCAGCAGGTATATGCGACTGCTCATTCGGCAGGTAAGGTATTTGGTATCAGCCCACAGGGTAATATTGAGAATAACGTAGCAATGGGAGCGGATGTCCGTACATGGTTATCGACTCCGGGATATGTGGATTATTTATGTCCTCAGATTTATTGGACAGATCGTTATGGAGCAGCAGGTAACGTATCGATGTTCAGTAACCGTCTGGCTCAGTGGACAGCACTTGATACTGCTAATATTCCGTTGTATGTAGGTCTTGCTTCTTATCGCGCAGGTCAGGCAATCTCCTCGGATCCGGGCTGGGCACTGGCCAGCAACAACTTGCAGTCTCAGGTAATTACTGCAAAGTCAAAAGGTTGGGATGGATATTTCATCTACAACTTCAGCAGCTTATATAGTCCTTCGGCGGCTACAGAGCTTGCTAATTTGAAAACGCAATAATTGCTAAGCGAATAGAGAAAATGTGAAGCCCCTCTTGGATGATTTCTTTTGTCTTCCAGGAGGGTTTTTTATGAAATCTGGCGTATTTTTTTGTGAGTAATTGTTAACAGGCAGGAATTGTGCTATGATGAAGAATATTATTAATTTGTTAACGGAGGAATTGTCATGGGTGGATTTTTTGCGGTAGCGTCAAAGGAAGATTGCGTATTTGATTTGTTTTTTGGAACGGATTACCATTCTCACTTAGGAACCAGAAGAGGAGGAATGGCTGTTTTTGGTAAAGAGGGATTTAATCGTTCCATACATAATATTGAGAATTCTCCTTTCCGTACAAAGTTTGAGAAGGATGTTAATGAGATGAAAGGGGAAATGGGAATCGGATGTATTTCTGATTATGAGCCACAGCCATTGATTGTACGCTCCCACCATGGCACTTATGCGATCACAACAGTTGGTAAGATCAATAACATCGAGGAGATTACAAACTTGATTTTCAAGAAGGGTAATACGCATTTTCTCGAGATGAGTGGTGGAGACATCAATGCCACGGAGCTGGTTGCTTCTATTATCAATCAGAAGGATAATATTGTAGAGGGTATCCAATATGCACTTGAATTGATTGATGGCTCTATGACGTTGCTTCTTCTGACCGCGAAGGGTATTTATGCAGCCAGAGATAAGATGGGCAGGACTCCGGTAGCCATTGGACGAAAGGATAATGCGTTTTGCGCTTCTTTTGAGTCCTTTGCGTATTTGAATCTTGGTTATACAGATTACCGTGAATTGGGACCTGGTGAGATTGTCGTTATGACACCGGAAGCGGTGACTACGTTAGTAAAACCGGGAAGTGATATGAAGATTTGTACTTTTCTGTGGGTATACTATGGATATCCTTCTTCTTCCTATGAGGGTGTAAGTGTTGAGCAGATGAGATATAATTGCGGTTCTCTTTTGGCGAAAAGAGATAATGTTAAACCGGATATCGTTGCAGGAGTACCGGATTCCGGAACAGCACATGCAATCGGATATGCCAATGAGTCCGGCATCCCTTTTTCAAGACCATTTATTAAATACACACCCACTTGGCCTCGTTCTTTTATGCCAACGATGCAGAGTAAGAGAAACCTTATAGCAAAGATGAAACTGATTCCGGTTCATGACCTGATTGAACATAAGAGTCTGTTATTGATTGACGATTCCATTGTACGTGGAACACAGCTTCGTGAGACGACGGAATTCTTGTATCAGAGTGGTGCAAAGGAAGTTCATATACGACCGGCTTGTCCACCATTATTATTTGGATGTAAGTACATCAATTTCTCACGTTCGACCTCGGAGATGGATTTAATTACGAGACAGGTAATTAAGGAGATTGAGGGTGAAGATGTGGAGAGAACTATTTTGGAGGATTATGCAACACCGGATTCCGAGCGTTACAATACAATGCTTGAGAAGATACGTAAGAAATTAAATTTCACCTCTCTTCGCTATCATCGTCTCGATGATATGGTAGAATCTGTTGGTATCGACCCGAGTAAATTATGCACATACTGTTGGAATGGAAAAGAGTAAAATCACATGAGTAACTATATTTGCTTGAAGGATAATGCAAAGTACTGGGGCTTGAAAGCGGGAGATGAGGTCATGATTTCATCGGACGTTAAAAGACTGCTGTACGATTGCGTTACGAGAGAAGATGATACCGATATGAATGTGTTGTTGGATGCGGTTATTGATATCATTGGACCAAATGGCACGATATTGATACCAACCTTTAACTGGGATTATTGTAAGGGAAAGACCTTTGATTATCATAAAACGCCCTGCAAGACCGGAAGTATTGGTAAGGCAGCATTAAAGAGGAAAGATTTTCGAAGAACAAAACACCCGATCTATTCATTTGCAGTATGGGGCAAGGGAATGGATGAACTCTGCGGGTTGGAGAATAAAAGTGCTTTTGGAGCTGATTCACCATTTACCTATTGTAAGGATCATAATGTAAAGAATTATTTTATTGATGTGGAATGCCAGCATTCGTTTACTTTTGTTCATTATGTGGAGGAGCAGGTTGGCATCAGCTATCGATATCTCAAGGATTTTACAGTTCCTTATATCGATGAGAATGGGATAGAATCGGAACGAACGTACTCGATGAATGTACGCGATTTGGATAAGGATATTTTTATTACGATTTATCCCTTTGAAGAGGAATTTGTGGCAAAGGGTGTATCACGTCGTTTTCAAATTAATGACATTGATTATAAAGTAGTGGAGATGGGAAAATCATATCCCATTATCGCGGAGGATGTAAAGAATAACCGCAGCCGACGATTATGTACGTATACCGGGCAGGAGGATTGACCAGATGAGCAGTGAAGGTAAGAGAATGTACGAGCTTTGTGGAGAGCTCTTTCCGATTTGCAGGAGCTTGACAGGGGATGGGGTCCGCCGTACGTTTGAGATTTTGCAGAAGTACTACCCGGATATCCAGCTGACAGAGGTTCCTTCCGGTACCAGGGTTTTCGATTGGACAATACCGAAGGAATGGAATATCCGTGATGCCTACGTGGAGGATCCAGATGGAAAGAGGATAATTGATTTCAAGGAAACCAATCTTCATGTTCTGGGTTATTCGACTCCGATTGATGTGACATTGGATTTGGAGGAGCTGAAGGAACATCTCTATACCTTGGAAGACCAACCCGACTATATTCCGTATGTGACCTCCTGTTATAAAGAACGTTGGGGATTTGCCTTAACACATAGGCAGCTGCAGAGTCTGAAGCCTGGTAAGTATCATGCGGTGATTGACAGCACATTGGAAGATGGACATTTGACCTATGGTGAGATTTTGATTCCGGGAGAGACACAGGAGGAAGTCTTTATTTCGACCTATATCTGTCACCCATCGATGGCGAATAATGAGTGTTCCGGACCTTCTTTAGCAATCAGCCTCGCAAATTATCTGGCTGGTAAGCAGCACAGAAGATATAGTTATCGAATTGTTTTTGCGCCCGAGACCATCGGTGCAATTACGTATTTATCATCGCATATGAAGGAGATGCAGGAGAAAGTAATAGCCGGCTTTAACCTTTCCTGTGTTGGTGATAATCGTACGTATTCGATTGTACATTCACGCTATGGAGATACACTTGCTGATCGTGTTTTGGAAAATGTATTGAAGTTCCATGCACCGGACTTTTGCGATTACTCTTTTCTTCATCGTGGATCGGATGAGCGACAGTATCAGGCACCGGGGGTTGATATCCCATTGGTGGGATTTTGCCGTAGTAAATATCATGAGTATCCGGAATATCATACCTCAGCTGACGACATGACACTTGTGTCAGAAGAAGGGTTTCAGGGAGCCTTTGATGTCATGGTACAGTGTCTTGAGGCTTTGGAATATAATCGAAAATACAAGGTTACCTGCTTTTGCGAGCCACAGCTTGGAAAAAGAGGATTGGTTCCGACCTTTAGCAGTAAAGAAACGTACAAGCAAACACTTCATCTTAAGGATCTGCTTGCTTATGCAGATGGCAGGAATGATTTGCTTGACATAAGCGACCGCATTGGAGCGCCAATGGAGGAGCTGATTGGATTAGTGGACAAGCTTCTGGAAGTGGAGCTTTTTGAAGTGGTACAGTAAGTGAAATAAGCATAAGGAGATTCTATGAAAGAACTACAATATCCTTTTGATAGTGATTATATTTTACAACATAAGAAATCCTTACGTCGGAAATTGATGGAGGGCGATTCTTTTATTGAAAAGAAGGTCGCTCTTTTAAGTGGTTCCACGATTGGAGAGATGAAGAATATCCTGGAGCTGTTTTTATTACAGGAGGGGATTCGTGCAGAGTTTTATGTAGGAGAGTACGATCGGTTTTACGAGGATATTGTATTCGAAAATGAAGAGCTGGTGAATTTTAAGCCTGATATGATCTATCTTCATACCAGTGTAAAGAATATTCGTAATTTTCCTTATCCGGGAAGTGATACCGATGTCTGCGATGCAGTTTTCCATGAGGAAATAGGTCGTTTTCAGCAGGTATGGAAGGCAGCTCATGAGAAATTCCATTGTCCTGTTATTCAGAATACCTTTGAAATGTTACCTTACCGTGTCTTGGGTAATTGTGATATCTATGAGAAAAGTGGTTCGTTGGCGATGATTCAGAGGATGAATCAGCAGTTGTGTGAGTATGCTTCGACTCATAAAGACTTTTATGTTAATGATTTGGGCTATGAAGCAAGCATGTATGGTATGGAGAGATGGTTCGACGACTCCAAGTGGTATTTATATAAGTATCCATTTGCTGTGGAAGCAATTCCTATGGTTGCATTTAATCTGTCGAACATCATGAAGTCTATCTTGGGAAAGAATAAAAAGTCTCTGGCGCTAGATCTTGATAATACTCTTTGGGGAGGCATTATCGGAGATGACGGTGTAGAGAATATCCAGCTTGGAATCGAGACCCCGGAAGGTATGGCGTATTCTGAATTTCAACAGTATTTGAAAAGACTTTCTATGACAGGAGTGTCATTAAATATCTGTTCCAAAAATGATGAGGAATTGTACAAGGCGGGATTTTCTCACAGTGCAACTGTATTAACTGAGGATGATTTTATTATCAAGAAGGTCAATTGGGATAACAAAGATGAGAATATTCACAAAATAGCATCGGAGATGAATATTGGAGAGGATGCTATTGTATTTATAGACGATAATCCCATGGAACGTGGGATTGTAGAAGAGCATACTGAGGCTGTGGTTCTTCCGGTAACTTCTCCGGAGTCTTATGTAAGGATTCTTGATCATTCCGGTTATTTTGAGTGCACGCAGCTTTCGGAGGAGGATAAGAAGAGAAACCAGTACTATCGCAACAATCTGAAGAGAGCATCAGAGGTAGAGAATTTCCGTGATTATGGGGAGTATCTCAAATCACTGTCCATGGTTTGTCAGATTAGTCATCTGGGAGTCGAGAATATTCAGCGCGTCACGCAGTTGATCAATAAGACAAATCAGTTTAATTTAACAACGAGACGCTATACTATGGAAGAAGTGCAGGCATATGTAGCAGATTCTGCAACGATTTCCTTTTGTGGTCAGTTATTCGATAAATATGGAGATAATGGGATTGTTACGGTATTAATGGCAGAGGTAAAGCAAAATGTGGCAGATATCAGCTTGTGGCTGATGAGCTGTCGTGTTTTTAAGAGAGATTTGGAACTTGCGATGTTTGACGAATTGGTCCGTATATGTCAAAATAAAGGAGTTACAACACTTCGAGGCTATTACTACAAGACAAAAAAGAATGTTCTTGTGGAGGAATTCTACAAGACACTTGGTTTCTCGGAGATGGAACGTGACGAAGAACATGGTATCTGGGAGTATTCCATTCCAGAGAATTATGTAGAGAAAAATAAGTATATGGAGATTAAGGAATGAGCAGACAGGAGATTTTTGACGAGGTTCAATTAATTTTTCAGACGGTTTTTGATGATGAGGAGCTTACAATTAGTGACAGTACGAATTCGGATGATATTGAGGATTGGGATTCTTTAGAGCATATTAATTTGGTGGTTGCTATGGAAAAGAAATTCAATCTCAAATTTGACATTAAGGAAGTCGGTACATTGAAGGATGTTGGAGAGATGATTGACTTAATCGAGAGGAGATTACAATAATCGATGAACGAGTATTCCTATGACGAAATAGAAGTTGGTCTTACAAAATCATTTACGGTTACGATTACGGAGGAAGATCAGGCAGCATTTCGTAAGATTACCGGGGACGAGAATCCTCTTCATAAGGGAGATGCATTTGCCATAGAGCGTGGCTATCGGGAGCATGTTGTATTTGGCATGTTGACTGCTTCCTACTATTCGACTCTTGCAGGAGTATATTTGCCGGGGGAACGGAGTTTGATTCACAGTGTTGAGACAAAGTTCTTAAAACCGGTTTATGTAGGAGATACACTTACGATTGAGGGAAAGGTCGTAGAGAAGAATGATACCTACCATTTGATTCAAGTCAAGGCAACAATTCGTAACCAGGATGGCGAGAAGGTATCCAAAGCAAATATGCAGATTGGATTACTGGATTAAGAGAGGAGGCTCTTATGAACGAGGTAGAAAGGTTACAGGAGATTATTACAGGCAGTGACAATATTGTTTTCTTTGGTGGCGCAGGAGTGTCGACGGAGAGCGGGATACCGGATTTCCGTAGTGTGGATGGATTATACAATCAGAAGTATGATTATCCGCCTGAGACGATTCTGAGCCATACTTTTTATCAGAGACAGACGGAGGAGTTCTTTCGTTTTTATCATGATAAAATGTTGTGTCCTGATGCAGAACCGAATAAAGCTCATAAGAAGCTCGCTGAGTTAGAGGAAAGGGGTAAGCTGCGTGCAGTGATTACCCAAAATATAGATGGACTTCACCAGAAAGCCGGAAGTAAGAAGGTTTTAGAGCTTCATGGCTCGGTACTTCGTAATTACTGTACCCGGTGTCATAAATTTTTCGGTATCGAGAAGATACTCGAATCTGAGGGAGTACCGATGTGCGACTGTGGTGGTATTATCAAACCGGACGTTGTATTATATGAAGAAGGACTTGACAATAATACCTTACAGGAAGCTGTTTCCTTTATTTCTGCAGCGGATGTATTGATTATAGGAGGTACATCTCTGGCGGTCTATCCGGCAGCAGGACTTATTGATTACTATCGCGGTCATAAACTGGTGTTAATTAATAAATCCACGACACCGATGGATTCCAGA
>CAYZUC010000058.1:4690-17359 GCA_964481705.1 uncultured Lachnospiraceae bacterium | reverse complement strand
TAAAGAGTTGGTATTCTCGTTTCCAGAAGAAGCTGTTCTGCTTCCATGGAATTGGCGGCCAGATAATAGGGCACATGAAGCGCATCCAGAATCTTAGCATGCAATCCTCTCGCTTTCGGGTCAATTTCCATAAGAAGAATCGGATTCTTATACTTCATATAAGGAACCATGGGTTGCTCATCCTCTACCCTCTGATTCAGACGGATTGTAAATACAGAACCCTCACCATACGTACTCTCTACCGTCACATCACCGCCCAGTATTCTTGCAATGTTGCGGCAAATAGTGAGTCCCAAACCAGTACCAACGATATTTCTGTTTTTTATGGTATCTACTTGATTGAAGCTTCCAAAAATCTTCTCCTTATCCTCCGGACGTATGCCGATTCCCGTATCAGAAACCTTTATGATCAAGGTAATCTTTCCAAAGACAAGCTCATAATCAATATCAAGAACTATGTATCCTTCATTTGTATACTTCACTGCGTTAGAGAGAATGTTGATCAATACCTGTCTCACTCTTCCACCATCACCTATAAGCTTTCGCGGAAGATTCGGATTGATTACCGTCAAGAATTTAATCTTCTTCTCCAAGGTACGTACCGCAATCATATTCACAATCTCTTCCAGAAGGCTCTTCATGTCATAGGTACGCTCCTGAATCTCAACCTTTCCGGATTCGATTTTGGATATATCCAAAATATCATTGATTACATTTAATAAGCCCTTTCCAGCTGTCTGAATGACATTCACATCACTCTGAATATCGTCGGACAAGTCCTTGTAGCTTAAAATATCACACATACCTATAATGGAATTCAAAGGCGTACGAATCTCATGACTCATATTCGACAGGAATGCTGTCTTGGCTTCATTTGCTTTTGCTGCTTCCTGACGGCTTGCCTCCAATTCGTCCATAACCTTACGCATCTGTGTGACATCATGGAACATACATATAATACACAATACATCACGATACTTATCGTATAATACCGAGCCATCTACCGTACAAATGGAGCCGGTCGCCATGGTTACAACATTTAAAGTGAACTCCGATTCCTTATTTGCTATCTGAGCTCGAACCTTTTGCCGTTCCGCCACACTCTCTTCCTTAAGAAAGCTGAAGATATCACGAAAAACCAGATTTTCTTTCTTCTCCTGCAGCAATCTGCAGGCGCTCTCATTGCAATCCGCAACCGAATAGTCAGAATAGAGTAACATGACTGGCGTATTTACTTTGTTGTATATGTAGCCGGACATCTTGCCGTCTGTAATCTGAAATGAGTTATACTTACGCAGAACCTGATATAAGATGCAAACCGTAACAAAGGATAATACCGCACCCGCCTCATACGATGACTTCTTCATAAAAGTCGCACCAGAATCCCATAATATACCTGTGACAAAGAACACCAGGGCGACCAGCATAATCCTTCCTTGTTGGATCTCTCTGCGATAGGGATTGCTATTCATCCACTTAATTACAGAATAAAGCCATATAAAAATCAAAGAGAGAAAGTAAACAAGCTGAATCACCCAAATCCAGTGATCATTGGAATAGCATTCCTTCCCAATATTTGTCTCAATATAAATAACCTTAGTCGGAAATAGTAACAACAGAAGACAGAAAATGGATCCAACCAGAATATAGACAGGAATTACCTTTTTTGTTCGAAAAGGGTTCCCGGTGATACTCAGAATATAATTGACCAAATGGCAACAATAAGTAAGGCTACCAGCCAAACCAATTGCTCGAAAAACATAAGCGAATTGATCCGTGGGCGCTACCATCATAACTCCCCTTCCAACTGCCCAGATAAACCCTGTCATACAGGTCAGGAAAAAGAGATTGTTCTGTCTGGTCTGTCTGCCATCATGGGCATATACAAGAAGACCAAGACAAATTTCCATTATCCCCAATAGGATAAGTATAACTGAAAAAATCGGTGCCATAGAATACCTCTTCCCGATATATTTTTTCTGTTCTACTATATATTATAGTTGAACCCACAATTGAAATCAACTGAAACCTATGATAAGATAACCACAAAGAAAAGAGGTGCGACGTTGAACATTTTTATCATTTACCTGCTTATTGCTAATATCTTAGGATTAGCTCTCATGGGAATTGACAAGCTGTGTGCCAAAAGACGTTTTTTTCGCGTTCCAGAATCCATTTTGTTTCTAACTGCGATTATTGGTGGCTCTGTCGGTTCTATTCTTGGTATGTATCTGTTCCGTCATAAAACGCTCCATCCGAAATTTGTCTATGGCATGCCTGCTATTCTTGTTGTGCAGATAGGAATCTATATCTGGTTCTGTTATCTGTCACCTTTTACCTTTACTATGATGTAAAATAAATTCGGAGGTATCTCTTCATGGCTCTATATGTTGCTGTCTGCGATGACAATATTGCTGATCGTAAGCAAACGGAAAGACTGCTTTCGAGAGAATCGGACGCAAGGATTCACAATACCGGAGTCCTATATATCGATTCCTTTGGTAGCAGGGAAGCACTGTTTACTTCTCCTATCCATTACGATTTATTTTTCATTGACCAATCGGCATCGATAAAGGATAGCATTGTGGTTGCTGACGATCTGCGGGCACTGGGAGTCAGCTCACCTATAGTTCTGTGTTCTTCTACTCCGGATTTCCTGGAACAGGAGATTGCAGGCAAGGATTACACCTGCCTATCAAAACCCATAAAAAAAGAGGTCCTTTCTCACATCATTGACGAAGCCATTCAAATACGTGAACATCGTGTTCCACGAATCGAATTACGTGAAAAACGTACGACTTATTATGTCACAAATGATGAGATTCTCTATGCAAAGGAGTCCGAAGGTTTTCTTGCTATTACACTTACCAACAACCGTATTCCTCATGTCTTGGGGAATATCTACGAGTTCTTCATGATGGTGGATGACTCTCCTAATTTCTTACAGGTCAATAAAAATACCGCCATAAATCTGGATCACGTCGTTGCTGTAGAACGACGTGCCTTCACTATGACGGATCAAGAGTTGATTTCCTATTCATTTTTTGATCAGAACCGAATCCAACAATACTACGACAACTATCGAAGGAATAAGTAACTATACGGTAACGATAATTCCTCCGTCACTTGCGTACAGACTGCTGATACCTCTGGTATCCATAATTCGCGTATTCTTAAACTTTTGTTTTTCAAGATATAATGCCAAGACCTCTTCTGCACGTTTCGCACAGTTGCAATGAGAAATCACAAGTGTCTTTTCTTCCGGGTCTACGACTTCACTCAGTGTATACTCTACCATTTTCTTTAATGCTTTATCAATCCCTCTTGCCTGTCCCAGCTGGACAATCGTACCTGTTCTGGTACCTGCCATAATAGGCTTGATATTAAGTGTATTGGCAACGAGAGCCTTAATGTTGGATAAACGTCCATTCTTCCTTAATGCCTCAAGACTATCGAGTACAAAATAGGTATGCAGCTGACTGATACACGCTTCTGTCTTCTCAACTACTTCTTCAAAGGATAATCCTGCCTCCTCAAACTGACGAACCCAGAACGCTATCTGAGATTCCCCACCGGACGCAGTCCTTGAGTTGAAAATATAGATATTCTTATGGGGATTCTCCTCTAAATAGAGATTCTTTCCCAGTACTGCACTGTTGTAAGAACCAGATAACTCCGCAGACAGAGTAATGACATAGATATTATCTGCCGAATCCTTATATGCATCCATATACTTCTCAGGAGATGGGCAGGAAGATTTCGGGCATTGCTTACTTGCTGCCATTCTATCCAATAAGTCTTTCTGATCAAAGGTATCATCATCTACAATATGATGATCCTCTACCTGTATCATCAATGGGACAATTTCATAATTTGTTGTACTTCGAAAATCCTCAGGCAACTCGCAACAACTGTCTACAACAACTTTATAGCTCATCATTTCTCCTTCTATAACACGTAGTTTCAATAACGACATCTTAGCATACATTTAATACCAACTCAAGAACTGTTTGCTTTTTTCGTCATTTTTTTAGGCTAAAAATTGAGTGTGGTAATCCGGGAGAAAATTGATTATACTAAATAGAGAGTATTTCGCGTAGGTCACGCAGATAGGAAACATATGATTGCACTGAAAATAACAGAAACCAAAAACTTTATGGCAAAGCTCTTAACCAGTAATGTATTTGATGCCTTTCTCCTGGAGGAATGCACCATTACCACGTTCAACACCTTCCATATAGACGGACATGTCAACCACGATTTTTACAAAGAGGAAAGTGAAAACAGTCTCACACTCTCTCTTTGGGGAGAAATGAGACCGCTTTGTTACCAGATTATCCGTGGTAAGAATACACCACTCAACTTTAAATTCGTATTCCATCTGTCTCCGTCGAATACAGAAAAGCTATTACAACAAACGCAATCATCCTTTACTATTTTGGATGTTCATGCTCTTGTTTTATCTGTTCGCTTTGATGGAAGCAATATTCAATGCACCACAGGAACCTCGCTATCGCTCTTTTCCATGGATAAATCACTGGAACAATCCTGGGATTCCATGGTTAAGAAATTCTTTACTGCTTCTTCCATTCCCTTTGAAGAGCCATAGAGCTTGTCCTTAGCTTGGCATTTTGGGATTACACACAAGACTTGCCAGATATCCAAAGATTAAAGCGGCGGACGTTCCAACTGCTCCAGCCTGAAAACCTCCCATAAACAAGCCCAATATTCCATTTTCATCTACAGCTTCTTTCACACCTTCCCACAACACATTTCCAAATCCAATCAAAGGAACGCTGATGCCTGCCCCAGCAAACTGTTTTATGGGCTCAAACAGGCGCAAAGCCCCCAATACAGCACCGAGTACTACCAAAAGCACCATGATTCTGCCCGGCATTAATTTTGTCTTTTCCATCAGGATTTGTACGAGCAGACAAACCAATCCTCCTACCCAGAACGCATTTATATAACTCAAAATAATTCCTCCTCTAGTCACATTACCAATATTTTATCCAATTTGTAATGTTCTATACTTGTTCTTTTTTCCTTTTCTCATTATACTTAGTATTGTGATTGGCTGTATGCCGGTTCCAAACTGTAATTTTGAAGAATGAATTTTGAAGGGAGTACATTATGAGTGATGAAGTAACAGAAAACAGCAAAGACCCCAGAGTACAGGGGACTACCGAGACCATGGAGGACTACTCTGCAGAACTCGAATCCTCCTATCGTAAGGTACGAGAAGGAGATATCCTGACAGGTACTGTAATTGGAATCTCAGAGACAGAGGTTACTCTGGATTTAAAGTATTATGCAGAGGGAGTTATTAAGGTAGAGGACTATTCCAATGACCCTGATTTTTCGGTACAGACCGAAGTTCAGATAGGGGACGAGGTAGAGGCTACTGTGATCCGTTCGGACGACGGTCACGGCAATATCCTGCTTTCCCGCAAAGAGGCAAATGATCTTCTCGCTTGGGACAAGCTGAAGCTCGCCAAGAACGAAAATAAGAATTGTATGGTAAAGGTTTCTGATATTGTCAAAGGTGGGGTGGTCGCATATCTGGAAGGCATTCGTGGTTTTATCCCAGCCTCCAAATTGTCTCTTTCCTATGTAGAAGAAGCTGATTTGGAGTCCTTCAAGGGAAAGGAACTACTTGTCCGAATCATTACCATAGACGAAAGTGAACAGAAGCTTGTTTTGTCTGCAAAGGATATCTTAAAAGAAGATGCTGATAAAGAACGTTCCAATAAGATTTCCAATATTGAAGTTGGTCTGGTAACAGAAGGAACCGTAGAAAGTCTGCAAAAATATGGTGCGTTTATCGATCTCGGAAATGGTATTTCCGGTCTCGTGCATATCTCTCAAATCTGTGAAAAGAGAATCAAACATCCTGGCGCAGTCTTAAAAGAAGGCGAAAAAGTAAAGGTAAAGGTCATTGCCATTAAGGACGGAAAGCTCAGTCTCAGCATGAAAGCTCTGAACGATGTAGCGGCTGAAGAAATCGTAGAAGAAACAATTGAACTTCCCGAATCCGAAGCAGTTGGCACCTCTTTAGGTGACTTATTTAAGAATCTGAAACTATAATTTCTTTAAAATCTCTTCTAAGGTATCTTCCGAACCACGTCCTTTTTCGTGGATGATGAGATGCGCATATTTCTCATAAAGCGGGGTGCGTTCTTCATAGACAGCCTTTAGGTCCTGTCCCTCATGAAGGATAACGCCCCGTCCTTTTATGTCACGCAGCCTGGACTGAATCACATCGAAGCTTTCTTCCAGATATAATACCGTACCCAGAGCGCGAAAATGTTTCATTGCTTCCTCGCTGTATACAGCACTTCCACCAGTCGCAACTACCGTATGATTTACCTCTATACCGCAGTTCACCTGACTCTCTACCTTCAAGAATCCATCCATACCTCGTTTCTCGATAATTTCAGAAAGACGCTTCTTTTCCTTCTCCTGAATCAGAAGATCCGAATCCACAAAAGAGTAGCCAAGTACCTTCGCTAAAATGACTCCAATCGTACTTTTACCCACACCGGGCATTCCAATTAAAATAATATTTTTCAATTTGTAAACCTCTCTATTCTTATATTTTGCTTTCCCTTTTTTGTTACACCGGTCACTTTACAGAAGTTAAACTTTCCATAGCCACGTACGGAAATCGTATCGTTCTCCTTGGGGAGATAGCTGTTGTTTTCCATCTGTCTTCCATTAACAAAAATCTTCTGACTCCGAAACAATTGCAGGCTTTCATTTCTGGATAACCGATATACCTTTGCAATTACACCGTCGAGTCTTTCTGAAGAACATTGGATTTCTTCTATACTTCGACTCTTCTCAAATTCAGTAAGGGTCTCCTCAAACCGCTTGACCGACACATGTGTATGCTTCACCTGATTCAGCTGTTCCATCAGATAATCAGCCATTTTATCGAGTACAAAAACATAAGCACAATTGTCTCTCAGTACAATATCACCGATGTTGCTTCGTTCGACTCCCAGATTCATGATTGCTCCAAGGAAATCACGATGCGTAAAGGTATCAGAAAACTTCTGAATGAGTGGTTCTACCTTTAAGCAGCAAATGGGAAAAGGCTCCTCATATCCCAGCTCCTCCGAATTACCGAAACGAAGTACCCGTCGGTCTGCTCCCGCATATCCGCCCTCCAGCTGATAGCCTGCATAAGAGAGCTCCCTCTCGAGTTCGAAGAACAGACTGATTTCATTTTCGTTTAAGAATCCTGTAAATTCGTAGCTCCCATTCTGATAGGAACGATCTGCAAGCTCTATAAAACGTTTCTTCTGAAGTTCTTCCTCTGAAGTCATGACTCATCCCCCTCGATTTGTTCCGCAAGCTCTGATAAATACATCCACCGTTCCATTTTCTCGTTTAAAAGCAGTTCTGTCTCTTCTTTCTCCTGTGTTAACCTGGAAAGCTCTTCAAAGTCAGTAGCCGAAGCCAGAATGGCTGACTCCAGTGTCTTTATTTTATCCTCCAGCTCTGCTATCTGGCTATCAATTACGTCATAATCCTTTTGCTCCTGATACGTAAATTTCTTCTTTTTCTCTCTTTGCTTCCAGGTACGAATCGAAGCTGCAGTATCGTTCACTTCCTCTTTTTCTTCCTCTGCATCAAAAGATTGTCCGTGCTGTTCAACATAATCGGAATAACCTCCCTCATACTGTCGGAGTACACCACCTTCTTCAAAAGCAAATATACGATTTACAACACAATCCAAAAAATAGCGATCATGTGATACCGTAATTACAATACCGGAAAAGGTACGTAAATAGTCTTCCAAAATCATCAATGTCTGGATATCTAAATCATTTGTGGGTTCATCCAGCACGATAACATTGGGCGCCTCCATCAGCACCTTCAATAAATAAAGACGTCGCTTCTCTCCGCCGGAAAGTTTTTCAATTACCTGATACTGCAGAGTACTGTCAAATAAGAACCGTTCAAGCATTTTTGATGCAGAAAGCTTCCCATCTCCGGTATCGATAAACTCTGCCGTTTCACGAATGTAATCTATGACACGTAAGGCTTCATCCATGTATTCATTCTCTTGTGAAAAATAACCGATTTTAATAGTCGACCCGACCGATACGCTACCACTGTCCGGTTTCAGCTTTCCGGTAATAATCTTCATCAGTGTCGATTTTCCACAACCATTTGGACCAATAAACCCTACTCTATCACTTTTCAGAAAAATATAATCAAAATGTGAGATATAGGTATGGCCCTCATAAGCTTTCGTGATATCCGAAAGCTCAATGGTAGATCTGCCCATTCGTGTCGATGCAGAGCGAATCTCAACTTCCGAGTCACGAACAGGAGCTGTTTGATCACGTAGCTGCTCATATCTGGCTATATGCGCCTTCTGCTTTGTGCTGCGGGCTCTTGCCCCACGTTGCATCCACTCTATTTCAGTTCTGAGAATACTCTGTCTTTTTCTCTCCGTCGCATCCTCGATATTTTCCCGTTCTGCCTTACGGGACAGAAAGCCCGAGTAATTTGTATCATAACGATATAGCTTACCTTTATCCACCTCCACAATCGCATTCGTCACACGATCCAGGAAATAACGGTCATGTGTCACCAGGACCAATGCACCCTTTCTGGAAATCAAATAGTTTTCCAACCATACTGTCATATCATTATCCAGATGATTCGTAGGCTCATCCATAACCAGAATCTCACATTCCGCCATAAGTGCCGCTGCCAGAGCCACTCGCTTTCTCTGTCCGCCGGAGAGAACATCCACACACTGATCATAATCCGAGAATCCAAGCCGATTCAGAACTGTTTTTGCATCTCCCTCTATCGTCCACTCATTTCCCAAACTTCTATTACGTGTGATCACGTAGTCAAAAATGGAAATCCCCTCCGGAAATTCAGGATTCTGAGGGAGGTAGCGAATGTGTACCTTATTCCCCTTAATGACCTCTCCTCTCTCAGACAGTTCCAAACCGGATATTATTTTTAAAAGTGTCGATTTTCCGGTTCCATTAATTCCAATAATGCCAATTTTATCACCATCATCAATTCGAAAGTCCACATCATCCAGTAATACTTTATCTGTATAGGATTTTGTCAATCCATTTATCGTCAACAAATTCATAGGCATCCTCATTCTATTCCTTCTATTTCGGTCAAATCATTGCCTTACACGCAAATCTCATTTTATACCAAAACCTCCACGATGTCCATTTCTGAATTACTGCCAGCTTCGGATAATTTCAGATGATACTGGACAATATATCTCTGAGCGAAAACGGAGCCCAATGGAGGAAGCATATCAATGAAAGAAAATGATAGTCTGGAAACGGTCTACGTGCAGATAAATAATAAGGTCAAGCTAAATTCGAATGTTATACGCGTATGCGATGTCTGTAAAGTTGCAGGTGCAAAATCCGAATTATTGGAACCGATGAGACAGCTCGTTCTATTTGCACCGGATTTCCAGATTCACCACTATGTCATCCATACGATTAAGATTATAGAACTCATTCATCTGCACTATCCTCAGACAACTATTGTTTCCATCGGAGCAAGCGAGGTCTTTGTTGAAGTTCTTCCCACAAAGAAAATCTCCAAGGGGTTAGAGGCTTTGCGGTTATTCCTCGTATGTGCCATCAGTTTCTTTGGAACAGCATTTACAATCATGGCTTTTCATAACGATATCAGTATTTCCGACCTTTTTGAAAATCTATGTAAGAGTATCTCCGGACAGACCTCTTTTGCACTGACTCTCCTTGAAGTATCTTATTCCATTGGACTTGCTGTTGGTATCATTCTTTTCTTCAATCATTTCTGTCTAAAAAAATTTTCCATGGATCCAACTCCTGCTGAAGTAGAGATGCGTTCCTACGAAGAAGAAATACTTACTACGCTGAAAACAGTCTGTGAAAAGGAGGGAAATACTCTGGATGTGGAGTAATCTGCTTCTTATTGTTTTAGGTATATCCTTTGGTTTGCTTTCCTCTGCCGGAGTGTTCACCGTTTTGACTTCGGTTGGCTTAATTCCACGATTTATCCAAGCTACCAGAACCTTTCGTTATCTTCTTATTTATGAAGAGATGGTGGTTGCAGGAACCATAATCGGCGGCATCTACAGCCTCAACTATCCATCACTCCCCAACATTCCGCAAATACTGTCTTTGCTTTTTTTAGGCTGTTATGGATTATTCGCAGGTTGCTTTGTAGGCTGTCTGGCTCTTGCCGTATCAGAGATGCTGAATGCCGTTCCCATATTCGCACGTCGCATGCAATTTCACGACAATTTGCGTCCTGTCATTTTTGCAGTCGCCTTCGGCAAACTCGTTGGTTCGCTTGTATATTTCCTGTGTGATTTGGATAAGCTATCACCATAATATATAGCACCGAAGTGTTTTGTGCAAACCTGAAATGCATAATTCAATGTGCTGCAGAGGAGATAGAAATGGACGAAATCAAGAAAAAACAATATCAAAATAAAGTAACAAATATGACACCGGCAAAGAATTTTCCCCTTCAATTAGGGAAGGCTTTTGTCGTTGGAGGAATTATCTGTGTGATTGGTCAGTTGATCCTGGAGTATATGGCATCGCTTGGACTATCACCGGAAGAATCTGCTTCCTGGTGCTCTATCATACTGATTCTCGCAAGCGTAGTTTTAACTGGTGCAAATATCTATCCTAAGCTTGCTGGATTTGCGGGAGCCGGCGCTCTTGTACCCATCACTGGATTTGCCAATTCTGTATCAGCCGCAGCAATTGAATTTAAAAAAGAAGGACAAATCTTTGGAATCGGTTGCAAGATTTTTACCATTGCAGGACCTGTCATTCTGTACGGGATTCTTGTTTCATGGTTCCTTGGAGTCATTTACTATATTACTACTTTGTTTTAAATCTGTAATTTCTATAAAAGGATTCTGATCGAAAATATAGTTTAGAACTATCCTTATTGATGGTTTGGAATGGAGAAAATATGACAGCGATTATTGGTAAACAAAGCTTACGATTTGAAAACCCGGTATACATGATTAGTTGTGCTTCCATAGGAGGAAAAAAAGAAGCAGAGGGGCCCTTTGGCAAACACCTCGATCTTGTACAGAAGGAAAATGATCCGGTATGCAAAACATGGGAAGAGGCTGAGAGTCAAATGCAGCAAAAAACTGCATCCCTTGCCATAAAGAAATCCGGACTACAGCCCTCTGGAATCCGTTATCTGTTCGCCGGTGATCTGCTTGGTCAGTTGATTGCTTCAACCTTTGGACTACAGGAACTGGAAATTCCCTTCTTTGGTCTGTATGGAGCCTGCTCCACCTGTGGAGAGAGTCTATCTCTTGGAAGTATGACAATTGCAGGAGGATTTGCAGAACATGTCCTCTGTGTAACATCCAGTCATTTTGCCAGTGCAGAAAAGCAATTTCGTTTTCCCTTGGAGTACGGAAATCAACGACCGGCCTCTGCAACGTGGACAGTTACAGGAAGTGCTGCCTTTGTATTGTCTGCTGTGAGGAGTGAAAAAGCACTCCTGAAGATTACCGGAATCACAACCGGAAAAATCATGGATGCTGGAATTAAGGACTCTATGAATATGGGAGCTGCAATGGCTCCTGCTGCAGCAGATTTGATTGAATGGCATCTAAAGGATTATGATCGAAGACCAGAGGATTATGATCGCATTATTACAGGTGACCTGGGAACCGTTGGGCGTGAACTTCTCCTAAACCTGTTAAAGGAAAAGGGATATGATATCGCAAAGCAATACCTGGATTGTGGGATGCTAATCTACGATTCTGAAAATCAGAAGGTAGATGCTGGAGGGAGTGGATGCGGTTGTTCTGCTCTTGTTTTAAGTACGTATTTGCAGAGCCAGCTCAAGAAAGGAGAATGGAAACGAATCCTTTTTCTTCCTACGGGTGCACTCCTCTCTACCATTTCGTTTAACGAAGGAAAAAGTGTACCCGGAATCGCACATGGACTTGTATTAGAAGCACTCTAGCCTATTTGTATTGAACTAGTCCAAGAAGCAGATAAACCGTTCCGGATGAAATCATAAAGGCCATTGAGGTCACAAGAAGAATCCGCTTACTCCATACGTAAAACCGATCCTCTCTCTTTTCACACAGATACAATCCCAGAAAGATTACCTCAATGATAATCAAATACGCAATATAGCGAAAATCCTGTGAACTGAAATTAGGAATAGAGAAACACAGGTTCAAAAAGAAGAGCATGGATGTCAAATAATAAATACCAAGAAATAGTCTGGCGCACATGGAAAGCTTGGATTTCTTCCCAAAGAGATAGTAAATCATGCATGTAAATGCAAATACTCCGAGAAGAATACCTGAAAAAAGTAATATCCATGCGAATGGAGTAATCGCAGCAATTTCTCCGTAATTATACTCACCAAAAAGAGAGGTCTTAAACAATGCCAGCAGCACATTAAACTCATCGTAGCTGTCACCATTTACAATCATACAGGTAAATGGAGTCGCTGTCCTGACATCAAAGAGCCTTCGAATGAGGCCAAATGATGCAACTGGTTCTCCAACCTCAGGTGTGAAATTCAACGGCACTCCAAACTTTATTAGATTGCGGATTGGAGACCAGATGCCAATAGGAATACTTATCATTCCAAAAGTAAGGTACTGTACGATATAGGTTTTCC
>CAYZUC010000058.1:2592-4680 GCA_964481705.1 uncultured Lachnospiraceae bacterium | reverse complement strand
GAGGAAGGTAACTGCTATCGCCGGAGCAATCAATACTCCGGATAGCTTTGCCATCATAGAGCCACCCACGCACAATGCAAGAGGCAGAATGGATTTCCATTCCGGCTTCTTATACCATAGGATTGTGAAATAGACTGCGCATACCTGTAAAAGGATGCAAAGCATATCATTATTAATGCTTCCCGCTAATAAGATATAGCAAGGATGGATAGCCGCAATTCCGGTAGTTACTGCAAGCATTTTCCCCTCTATTTGAAATAATCGAAATATCTTTACCGATACCACAGTCATCAAACAGCTATACAAGAGTGTCAAAACCTGTGTGTTTTCGCATGCTCTCCCGTAAGCAAAGCCCAATATTACCTGGACTCGAAGAAATAGTGCTGCAAGCATATGATGAAGCGGGGGCTGAAAAAACCCCCAATAATTTCTTGGATCAAAATCAATCAGTTTGAAATTACGATAGAAATACTCTATAAATGCAGCCTGTCCAAAATCATTGCCAAAACCGATTACATCATGTTGACGGATCCATGTAGGTGTATACATCACATAGCCGGCTCTAAGCAGGAATGCAATCCCAATGACGCCCAGTAAATAAACAGACTCCGACTTCTTACGGGCCAGATACAAACCAGCACCCATCCACATCACAATCAGCAGAAACTCCATCGCGACAAATCTTCTTGGACTATGGACCTCATAGCAAAACAATGGTACCGTACAGATTACGATTATAAGTATAACAGTGAACCACTTCTCGGATATCAGTTTCTTACTCATTCTATTCATCATGCTTGTTCCCATCTGCCTGCTTTCACATGGATTTTCATTCAGACCTCATTACGATACTACGCGAATGAATCTGTATTTGATTATACCTTATCTACTTTCTTTTCTCAATCCTAAACAGCTCCTGAATCCATCACCCCCTCAACTACAGATTTTTTGTTTCATCCTCAAAAGGATTTTCTTTTCCATACGGCTCACCTGTACTTGTGTAACTCCAAGAATATCTGCGACCTGTGTCTGTGTCTTCTCTCCAAAATATCGCATTTCAATCAAATTTCTTTCCTGTTCAGATAGCTCTCCCAGGAGCTGATGCAGGAGCATTCTATTAAGTAACACCTCTTGATTTTTCTCTCCCTCATCCTCTATCGTATCCAGAAGCAGAATATCGTTACCATCGCTTTGGTAGACCGTTTTGTAAATAGACTCCACCTCCAGATTGGCTTCCATGGACATAATAATATCCTCTTCTTCCAGTCCGGTTTCCAATACGATCTCCTGAAAAGTAGGCATTCTCCCAAGATTTCT
The DNA here is from genome assembly GCA_964481705.1 of uncultured Lachnospiraceae bacterium. Taxonomy (GTDB): domain Bacteria; phylum Bacillota; class Clostridia; order Lachnospirales; family Lachnospiraceae; genus CAYZUC01. Next base: position 3,363 of record CAYZUC010000058.1, on the reverse strand, counting down.
GCATAACTCATTTGTCGCCTTTGCAATTCGATAGGCATTTTCCTTGAGTGAACGACTCACCTTGATCATCCCATCATCACGCAAGAATCTTCGAACTTCACCGACAATCATTGGCACCGCGTAGGTTGAAAAGCGTACCTCATAAGAGGTATCAAAATGGTCAATTGCTTTCATCAAACCAATGCTGCCTACTTGAAAAAGGTCCTCCAAATCGTATCCCCTTCCCTTAAATCTACGAACAATATGATGGACAAGTCCGAGATTTTCTTCCACAAGTACCTCTCTTGCTTTATTATCTCCATTGTGTGCCTGCTCAATCAAAACAATGGTATCGGTCATTTTGGAGTACTCCTACTCTTTTCTTCATTCTTACCTGGCATCCCTCACCTGGAACTGATTCCACCTCAAGGGAGTCCATAAAGGCCTCCATAAATGCGAATCCCATTCCGGAGCGTTCCAAATCGGGACGTGTGGTATACATGGGTTCCATTGCTTTCGCAATACAGTCAATTCCGACACCCTTGTCAGAAACCTCGATCGATATCTCATTCCCATCCGTCTCACAGGACAAGTAGATTTTCCCGATTCGGTCTCCATACCCATGTATTGTACAGTTGGTTACCGCCTCTGATACCGCTGTCTTGATGTCTGCAAGCTCCTCCAGCGTAGGATTCAAATGGCATAAAAATGCCGCCACTGTGACTCTCGCAAAGCTTTCATTTCCGGAGTAACTATCAAAAACAAGTTTCATTCTATTCTTCATAACCGTTC
>CAYZUC010000058.1:0-2582 GCA_964481705.1 uncultured Lachnospiraceae bacterium | reverse complement strand
TCCTCCTCATCAATGGTCTCAATCATTTTTGTGAGACCGGACATCTGAAAAATCTTGCGTATTCTCTCGTTTGTATGTATGGCAAAAACTTTGCCGCCAAGTGTCTTCATCTTCTTATACCTCCCCATAATGACTCCTATTCCTGAGCTGTCCATAAAATTCGTGTATTGGAAATCAAACACCACGTGTTCCACACGTTCCCCCTCAATATATTTGTCCGCGGTCTCTCGAATTTTCGTGGCCGCATGATGATCCAGCTCCTTCGGCATACGAACACATAAATACGAATTAATGATTTCAAACTCTTCCATAATCTGCTCCTATCTGCGTAATTCTTTACGCTTTCCACTTTTTTTTCATAAAAAAAGAACATAGCATTTTGCTATGTTCTCTTTGGTATTTTATTATTCTTCTGCTTCTGCTTGTCCTTCCTCTGAGATATAACCTTTGGCATTTGCCGCATAGTCTGTGTCTGGGAACTTTGTGATTACCTCATTATAAAGCTCATCTGCTTTTGAAACATTCTCTGATTTGCGATATGCATGCGCCAGATTATATAGTGCTTCTACGTTGGTGTTATCTGTTTCATAGGATTTCGTCAAGTCTGAAATCGCAGTAGCGAAATCATTCTTTTTCAGTGCTGATAAACCAGATTTTAAATACTCACCTGCTGCCTTAACACTGACTTCTGAATGAAGAAACTCATACAAGCTCTTGAAATCCTCTGATGTATCTTTTCCATTGATGTATGTCTCATCAATATTCTTCAGAATATCTGCTGTCTCTAAAACAGCTTCCGGCTCAGACATATACTTCTGACAGGCCTGCATCAGACTATCATTTGCTTTTAGTACACCGTCATTACCGGTATAGCCATCAAGCTGCGACTGAAGATCCGTATTTTCCTTCTGGAGTGCTTCTACACGCTTCTCTAATTCATCTATGCTTGCGGATTTTGCAGTGAGCTGATCGCTAACATCTACCAGACTCTTATTAATGTCCGTTTTCTCCGCCTGTACTTTCGCAGGTACGACAAGAAACCACATGATTCCAAGACCAATCAACACACCAATGATAATATTGACCACGGTTGCGCTTCCTGACTTCTCCGGATTATTTAAAGGCTGAATAATGGTCTCATTCCCACTCTGATACGTAATGACATCCTCTTTTACCTTGACAGGATTCTTCTTTTTTAAGAACTCCGTGGATTCATCCTTCGCATCTATCATATGATCGATTTCACGAATGTAATATAAAGTCGTTGTATTGCTCGAATCGATCTTCACAGCTTTCATAATGGTCTTCTTTGCTTTATCCCATTCCTCTGCATTCATATACAGCAGAGTAAGAAGCTGATAAGCCTTTACCATATTAGGGTTCAAAGACAATACCTTCTTCAGTTGAATAATCGCAAGATCCAGACTGCCCTGTCCACAATATGCCAAAGCCTGATTAAATTTCTTAATCGTCTGATTGATAGAATCTAATTTGGAGGGATTACTCTGAATCTGATTGATAAAGTCATCCGCAATGTTCTTCTTGGGACGAAGATTCTTACTGATTACCCACTCACTCAGAGCCGAAACCGCTTCTCCCATCTCAAAATAAACTAACCCTAATAAATTTCTGGCCTCAATATTACCTTTATAGCACTTCAAACTCTGTCTGAGACTAGCAACGGCTCCAGATAAATCACGCACCTGTGCCTTTTTCAACCCATCATTATAATACATATCGGATAGATGCATAATCCTTTTATAGACTCTGACATCCGCACCACATCCGGTACAAAAATCATTCTCAGACAAAGTACATCCACAGTTATAACACTTCATGGTTATCTCACCTTTCGTCGCTGTCCTTTGCCTCTTTAAACATGGTCACTAAAACATCTGTCATATCTGACAGATCATGATTGTATATCGCATCCTCTGCGTCCTCTACTTCAAGACTGGGATGAAATTTTTTTAATTCTTCTTCAAAATTTATCATAACGATTCCTATCTGCATGTATACATGCCAAATCCAAATTATCTATTTCCGAAAAATGTATATCGTACTCTATCTCATACTTTTCTTATTGTACTTTTCATCAAATGATTTCTCAAATCGTAAACGATACTTATGCAAACGCATACCCATCGCAATATAATCATAATAAACAGATTCTTTAAAAAAATCAATAAATATTTTTAATAATCATGTTATCCTCAGAATCCTTCAAAAATTCGACATAATTCTTGTTACGGTCAATATATATCTGCTGTTCATCAATCTGAATCACGCTTCCTGCATAGACATTTCCATCAACGGTAACTCGCGCTGCTACGCCTCCCTGCATTCTTCGGCCAACCTCGTCCATTTCCAGCTTTGTCTCCTTTAGTGCACAATCCTTTTGTATTTTGACACGCATCAAATGCTGCTTACGCATGACCATTTGATCGGTGACATTACCCAAACGAATATTTCTCTCTATTTCATCCGCTTCCAGAGTAATCTCTGAGATCTGGTCCGTCAAAGCCTTGATCTTACGTTCCAGTGAATATTGATCCTGATGTACCATTTCTTTGATTCCGGCA
>CAYZUC010000057.1:16313-17447 GCA_964481705.1 uncultured Lachnospiraceae bacterium | reverse complement strand
TGCCCGCAGTCTGTTAATCATAATCGCTAAGATGCCCCATTAGTAGGGCAGAAGCCAAGTTCTCTGAATGTGTGCGATAGACGTACACTATGGTCCCGTCAGTCGAAGCCGGCGTCGGACACAAAATACGAGCAAAGCTTGGGCAATCTATAAAATTCAGTGATTCCAGCACCTGATTTTCGCGAAAAGAGACGGATGGCCACTGCTCCAAAATAACAGCAGAAGATACTACTTTTATTGTGTAAGAAAGGCGAACAAAGGCACCCATCAGTCGAAGCCGGCGTCGGACACAAAATACGAGCAAAGCTTGGGTAATCCATAAAACTTGTGTTTCCAGACACCATTATCGCGAAAAGAGATGACCAGCTGACTTAAGGTACGACCAGAGTGTGGGGCCGTCCCGAAGATTCGGGGCTAGACGTATCACCTTCAATAGCCGTAGATGTCGTAGATTTCGGGCATATAGACGCCTGGTTCCTTGTAGACGATTAGAGGTTTTTCGACTGTCATACGGGATTTTCCGCCGCGCACACCCTCGAGCAGAACCATGTTGGGTTCTTTATCCACAAACGGGTAGACCAGCTGCATTCGTTTGGGTTCGAGCTTGTACTTGCTCATGGTAGTGATGATCTCGGCCAATCGAAACGGTCGATGGACGAGATAAAAACGACCTCCCGGCTTTAACAATGTCGTTGCTGCATGAATGACATCCTCGAGGGTACATAGGATTTCGTGACGTGCAATTGCTTTCGGGCCGTCCGGATTTTGAATACCGTGATTTCCAATCATGTAAGGAGGATTGCAAGTAACTACATCAAAAGAAGCAGCGTGAAAAATCTGCTCTGCCTCTTTTATATCTCCCTGTATCATATCAATTTTCTCTGTGAGATTGTTATGAATAACGCTTCGCCTCGCCATATCCACACTTTCTTCCTGTATTTCGAGACCCGTAAAGTGCATTCCACTTGTCTTAGCTTCCAATAAAATAGGAATGATACCGGTTCCGGTACCAAGATCCAGGACATTTTCCTTCTCCTTAACACAGGCAAAACCCGATAGTAATACTGCATCCATACCAAAGCAGAATTTCTCCGGGTTCTGTATAATCTCGTATCCATTGCGGTCCAACGAATC
>CAYZUC010000057.1:0-16303 GCA_964481705.1 uncultured Lachnospiraceae bacterium | reverse complement strand
ACCGCTCATTTTCTTTTAACTCAATCGTCGTCAAGTTTGGATTTGACATCTTTCTTCTCCAACATCTCCAGTTGCTTTAATTCCTTATCGGACAGCTCAACCTTCTCACCTTTTCTTCTTTTCGGCTTAAATTTCAGCTGCTCTACCTTGTATTCGTGGATTTCCTTTTCATCATCAACTTGAACGATTACTTTGACAAGCTGTCGAAGGACATTCACACTCTGAACATCTCCCTTTAAACCATCATCGGTGGTTACAAAATCGCCAATGTTAGGAAGACGACTGTTCAGCTCCTCATATGTCTCTTCCTCGTTTTTCAAACAGCACATCAGTCTTCCACAGGTTCCGGAAATCTTGGTCGGATTCAAGGAAAGATTCTGCTCCTTAGCCATTTTGATAGAAACCGGTGCAAATTCGGACAAATAGCTATGACAGCATAATACTCTGCCACAGATTCCAACACCACCCACTATCTTTGTCTCATCACGTACTCCAATCTGACGAAGCTCAATTCTGGTCTTAAATACAGACGCCAAATCTTTTACAAGTTCACGGAAATCAATTCTTCCATCTGCTGTAAAGTAAAAGAGCACCTTGTTGTTGTCAAATGTGTACTCTGCGTCAATGAGCTTCATTTCCAGGTTATGTTTCTTGATTTTCTCCAGACAGATTCGAAATGCTTCCTTTTCCTTCTCTCTGTTCTTCTCTTCTGTTTTAAAGTCCTCTTCCGTTGCTACACGTAATACCGTCTTTAGCGGAGGAACGATTTTGCTGTCTTCTACCTCGGTAACCGGTGATACTACCGTTCCAAATTCTACGCCACGAGCTGTCTCAACAATAACGCCCTGACCTCTTTTTACTTCATATTTTCCTGGTGCAAAGAAATAAATCTTTCCTGCTGTCCGAAAACGCACGCCTATAACCTTTGTCATACTTATCTCCTAATTCTCCTTTATCGTAAGCAAAAGTAATTCCATGGATAAATCGAAATTCACATTTGCCTTTAGTCTGGATTTTGTTTTATCGATTGCCTGAACAATCTTCTCAATTCCTTCATAGGAACTTTCATTTGCCTGCTTCTTAATATACTTGAGTTCGTCCTTAAATGTCAAATCATTTACGTCATGTGTCGCTTTGTATAATAACACGTCTCGATACCAAATTACCAGAATATCAAGATAATCATTAATTTCAACCTTATACTCTGAGATTTTCTTAATGGCTGCAGTAAGCTCGCCTATCTCCATATTCTTGATATACTTTAAGACTCGGATTGCTTCATCCTTAATATTATCAAAATCTTCACTGGAGGCCAAAGCTTTTGCTTTCCCAATATTCCCTTTTGCAAATGCAACGCAGATGTCGGCTTGATAATCAGGTACCTCCATCTCCTCCATCAGATATTTACGGACAAGCTTATTTTCCACCGGACGCATAGACAACATAACACATCTGGATAAAAGTGTGGGCAAAAGTGCTTCCGCATTGGTGGTAAGCAAAATGATGACTACATATGATGGCGGCTCTTCCAGGGTTTTCAATAATGCATTCTGTGCCTGAACCGTCATTTTCTCTGCATCGTTCATAATGTAGATTTTACGTGGACTGCTGTATGGCTTGATACTCACATCACCATTTAACTGATCACGAATGTCCTCCACACCAATAGTATTTGGCTTTTCATGTGTAATCCGTATGATGTCCGGCTGATTCTTGGATAGGGCCTGTTTACAGGAATGACATTCATTACATGGTTCTGTCCCCTGCTTTTCACACTGGAGTGTCATTGCAAAAATCTTCGCAATAAACTCTTTTCCGGAACTTCTTTCTCCATTGATGATATAGGCATGGGATACTTTATTGCGGAGAATCGCATTTTGTAGATGTTCTTTGATATGCTCTTGTCCTATGATATCCTTAAATTCTGCCATAACATCCTCACCCCCCTATGTGAAAATATCCAATAGTAATCCTCGTATCTCTCCCACCATATTCAAGATAGAAATATGATCCTTCTCATCTTTTACCAGTGCCTCTGCGAGCGCATCCAGATTTTTATCTACAAGTTTGATAATACCATAAACTCTATGTCTGCCCTTACGGTCCAGAAAATTCTCTCTGGAAAATTCATGAGAGCGTGAAAGCACTTCGTTCAAGAATTCTTTAATTAATGAACGATACTTCTTCATATCACGTACATCCATACGTTTGGTGAGTCGGTTCCCCTGCTGTGTAATCTCCTCCATCAGCATACCAAGCCGTGCCTGTAGCTCCTGCTCCTCAATATGACTAATTAAAGCAAATTTGAAGCTATCGTCACCTGTTGAAACCGGTTGTGTTTGTTCTGTTGGAGTTACTTTTGGTGTCTGGTTGACCTTAATATCCATCGTCGTCTCCATTTCAAAGCATCAATTACGAAGTTCCCCAAATATATTATAACACAATTCACTGATTCATTTGTATATATTTCGATATTTCCCCAATACAGGTTGACAGGTTTTTGTTCTCAAATCGCATCTCTATTCCGGCTTCCCCAATATGCTCCTCAGAAAAATCCTCAGAATCGGCCAGAAAGCGCCTGCAAAGCTCTTGGTATTTGGGTTCTTTTTGTTTTTTTTCACGGTTTAAGGCTCTCGTGAGTCTTTCTCCATCTTCCAAATCAACCAGAATCGGAATCACTCGTTCCTCTCCAAAGTAATCCTTCGTAGAAAGATACGATTCCAGAGTACCTATCACCAGATAGTTTCGCTGTGTATTCTGCAGTTGTTCGTCATTAACTGTCAGATATCTCCACAGACCGTGTACGGTATGATAAGCACGTTCTTCGATAATTTTGCCTGCGCTCTTGATTTCCTCATACCTCTCCTCACTCAGGAAAAAATATTCCTGTCCATCCTTTTCTCCTGCTCGAATCGGGCGTGTTGTATAGGGAACCAGCTTGCTTAAACCCAAATTGGAATCCTTCAATAGTTCTTTATATATCGTATCTTTTCCACAGGAGCTTTTCCCCATGATACAGAATATCTTGTTCATCTAATTCTCCTTGTTAATCCTCAGCTGCCCAATTGAAAGCACATTTGACTGCTTTGTTCCAGCCCTTCAACAGCTTCTCACGGTACTTGCCTTCCATTTCTGGCATGAAGGTTCTGGATAAGGCCCAATTGGACTTAATATCCTCTTGATTCTCCCAATATCCCACTGCTATTCCTGCCAGATATGCTGCTCCCAATGCAGTCGTCTCGATACATTCCGGGCGTAATACCATAGTATCAAGAATATCCGCCTGAAATTGCATGAGAAAGTTATTTGCACAGGCTCCGCCATCTACCTTCAGACCTTTTAAATTAATACCGGAGTCCTTTTCCATCGCACGTAGCACATCGGTTGTCTGATAAGCAAGAGATTCCAGAGTTGCACGGATAAAGTGTTCTTTATTGCAGCCTCTGGTAAGACCAACAATACATCCTCTTGCATACTGATCCCAGTAAGGTGCTCCCAATCCCGTAAATGCAGGGACCACATACATTCCGTTTGTATCCGATACGTGTTCTGCGTATTCTTCGGACTGAGGAGCGCTTTTCAACATACGCAGCTCATCACGAAGCCATTGTAAAGCAGCTCCTGCCACAAAAACACTTCCTTCTAGTGCGTATTGCACTTCGCCCTCGAAGCTTGCAGCTATCGTGGTGATTAATCCATTCTTGGAACGAATCGCTTCTTTACCGGTATTCATCAATAAAAAGCAACCGGTTCCATACGTATTCTTCACTTCACCGGCTTCAAAGCAACATTGACCAAACAAAGCTGCCTGCTGATCTCCGGCAATTCCCGAAATAATAATAGCACCACCAATAACACTCTCATCGGTTACACCATAAATCATACTGGAGGGCTTTACTTCCGGCAGCATAATCATAGGAATATCTAATTCCTTGCATATTTCCTCATCCCATTGTAATTTATGAATATCAAAAAGCATGGTTCTGGACGCATTTGTATAATCCGTAACATGCTCACTTCCCTTTGTCAGGTTCCAAATCAGCCAGGAATCTACGGTTCCAAACAGTAATTCGCCTGCTTCTGCCTGCTTTCTTGCATTCGGAACATGATCGAGAATCCATTTTAGCTTTGTTCCGGAAAAATAGGCATCCGGAATCAAGCCTGTCTTTTCCCGAATCGCATCTTCCATCCCTTTTTGCTTTAATTCATCTATCATATCGGACGTTCTTCTACATTGCCAGCAGATTGCATTGTAAATAGGAATACCCGTCTTCTTATTCCATACAATTGTTGTCTCTCTTTGGTTGGTAATTCCAATCGTCGCAATATTATGTGCCGTAACACCTATTTTTCCCATAGCCTCTGCCGCTACAGAAAGCTGTGAAGACCAAATCTCCATCGGATTGTGTTCAACCCATCCCGGATTCGGATAGTACTGCGGAAACTCCTTCTGCGCGGAACTTACCATATTGCCTTGTTTGTCAAAAATAATACATCTGGAGCTTGTGGTACCCTGATCTAATGCCATTACATATTCTCTCATCGACTTTACTTCCTCCCTACTGTAATTTTTCCTTCTCGTAACCCTGCTATATTCAGACCCATTTGGTTCATTTCCCCCACGGAATGAACGATGGATTCACTGATTCTTTCACCCGGAGCTATCATTGGTATCCCCGGAGGATATACATAGACATAATCGCATGCCATCCTATTTGCACTGTCCTTTAAGAGTATCGTCTCCTTCCTGCTTTCGTCCATGGACACCGCCTCTGCAATCTCCATCACCTTATCTGCTTTTTCAAAATGAAACATCCCACATTTAAGATTTCGTCCTGCCAAATGGTCATCCATATCGTTCAACGCGTCAGCCAATCGTCGAAATCCCTCTTCAGTATCCATAATGGTCGCAATCCCCAAGCAATAATCACCTGCTGCCATCTCCATCTGAATATGGTACTTCTCTCGTAATGTATCATAAAGCTGTTTTCCGTTACAATCGCAATTCCTTGCCGAGATCAGAAGCTTTCCAGGATCTGCTCCATACGCTCCTGCCTGCATTAGCTGGTTAGGCATAATAACGTTGATATGTTGACATTTTAATACCTTCTGATTAAAGCCCTCGAGATTCGACGCAAGAGTGGAAAAACGTCTCTCCCCACTATCCCGAATGAGATCAAAGCACTGATCCATGCCGGCCATAAATACATAAGATGGACTGCTGCTTTGATAGATACGAAGGTAATTCCTTATTTTCTCCCGATTTACCAATGTTCCATTTATATGTATCAAAGAAGTTTGTGTAAAAGAAGGCAAGGTCTTATGAAGGCTCTGAATCACAATATCTGCACCAGCACGTATAGCACTTTCCATATGATATTGCGTCTGATATGGCTTGTAGAATCCCAAATGTGCGCCGTGTGCTTCATCCACGATAAGAGGCACACCCTTCTGATGCGAGACCTCAGCTATCTCTTGGATATTAGATATTACTCCATCATAGGTTGGTGATGTAATAAATACAGCTTGTGTTTCTGGATGCTGATCCAGACTCTCTTTGACGTCTTTGGGCGAAATACTTCCAGCAATACCATAGGGTTCCAATATTTCCGGATAAACAAAAATGCCCTTCAATTCATTTAAATAGAGGGCATTATAGACAGCCTTGTGGCTGTTTCTGGCAAGCAGCAGAGTGCCTCCTTTTGATACACATCCCGCCACCGCGCAAAGAATTCCTACCGTACTTCCGTTCACAAGAAGATGCGTTTCCTCAGAACCATACAATTCTGCTGCCGACTGCTCGACAGAGAGTATCACATCCTGTGCGTCATGGAGATTATCAAATCCTTCTATCTCCGTAATATCCTGTGAAAAGGCTTCCTCAAAACAAAAGCCTTTCATATTCCTTTTATGTCCGGGCATATGAAACGGGTAAACATCTGATTTCGCATATTCATTTAAACGATCACTCAGTCTGCCCATGTTCTTCCTATCCCTTTTTATGCATTCTCTCTCTTCTTTTCTGTGATTTACGAATAATTCTCTCTCGTCGTACCTCGTGTGGTTTTCTTCCTAAGAGAGTCTCTCCTGTAGAGCAATAGGTATCTGCCAAATTCACGATCCATGCTTCCTTACATGTAGGAGGCTTAATATTCAACGGAAACATATGCTTTACAATGATTTCTCTTTCCATCGGCGTTAAGCTATACTCCCGCTCTGCATTTCGCAACGCAGTTCTTGCGTGTGTAAAGCCATGAAGTCTGTGGTACACATTTTTCTCGTGCCAATCATATAAAAAGTAATCATGGAGCAATGCACCACGTACAATTGCCTTTTCATCAAGCTCAATATGCAGCTTCTGTAAGGCATTCGAAAACTTCAAACTTCTTTCCGCTACACGAAGGCTATGTGACAGCACACTGACATCTCCATGCTGTTTAAATTCCTTCATGCTCCGAAAGGAATCTGACTTCAGTACATCTTTCCCGTATTCTTTTATCTTTGGATTAAGGTTCTTTTGTTTCATTGTCCTGTACCATCTCCTGCGGGTGTACCGTCCGGATTTAATACACCGGCTTGAATCAGAAGTGCTAATTGTTGTTCCGGTGTTAACGTCGGAGTCGGCGCTTTTCCTCCATATACAATAACTGCTTCATTCTTCTCGACAATATTATAGATTTCCTTCGCCTTTTCTACTGGCAGATTAATGCAGCCATGAGAGCCATTCGTAAGATAGATTTCTTCTCCAAAGGATCCTCTCCAAGACGCATCATGCATTCCTACATTTCCGTTAAATGGCATCCAAAAGCTTACATCTGAACTATAATTCTCACCCTTCAGTGTTGCATCTCTCTCTTTATACGTAATCGCATAAATACCGGTTGGTGTGCCATTCCCCTTATTTACATTACCAGATACAAAGTCAGATTCCACCACTATCTCACCATCCTTGTATACCCACAGATGTTGTCTGGTCAGATTAATCTCCACGTAGCTGTCACCGTAATCCGGGTCTCCATATTGCGCGGCCATAGCACGATATACGGGAGTTCTTATTCCACTCTGTCCTGTTTTGATTGCTTCAATTAATTCCTCCGTCTCCTTGGGGCGGTCAATCCACCAGCCATACGCACCGGGAGCCAATGTAATAGTGTTATCACTTGTTGTCTGGAATTCTCTTTTCATGCCCCAGGTATCGTATTTACGAGACAAACCATTTACATAGCCACGTACTGCCTCTGCGTTCATGGATACGCTGGTTCCCTCCACCTCAAGCCAATCCTTAATAATGTCACCATTTACTACTTCTGTATCATTTCCAAACACATATGTGATTTCTGTTTTCGCGTATTGATTCAGGTTATCACAAAGAGCTTTCAGCTCTTTATCATCACTTTTTATCTTTGCTTCACGATAGCATCCCTCTGAATCAAGATCCAGATCTGATACCAGACCATCTACTGCATCCCGAATCTTTTCCTCTGTCATTTCTCTATTCAAGGTCGTACCGGGATACTCTGGTACAATCTCATACCCGGTCGCAGCAGGGTCTCCAAGATACGCATCCTTTGGTGCACGAATATTCATGTGGTCAAAGAAAGTCAAGCTTTTTATCTTGTCCTTTAATAAGTCCTCCGAGTAATTAGCGACTGTGTCAATCTCGTAATGACTGTCACGGAAAATCGAAATCGGCCACAGGAATGGATTCTGAGAGTTCAACACCCTTTTGAATTCTTCACCAAATTCCGGAACCAATTCTATTTCCGAAGAGGTAATCTCGTCCGACATTCCCTCACGTCCGTTTATCTTCAGCACATATGATTTCGATTTCTCAATCAAAGTATCATGTATGGAATGAATGGATTTCCCTTCACACTTTATCTCATTAATATAGGTACGAAAATAATAGTGACCCGAAAAAAAGGCCACAAAACCAAAGTATACAACTACAATAAGTCCAACAAGAAAAAGCAATACAAATTTCCCTATCGAGCCCGTTTTATCCTCATCATACGCTTTTTTTTGAATAAACATCCTCTATCCACCTACAACTATTTTTTACTTACTTATTGATTCTTCATAACGATCAATCAAATAATCATATTTTCCAAGATTCCAATTTATGATTGTCTGGATTCTTTCACCGGAAAATAGATCCCCTCTCGTAATCAAATGGATTACATCATAGTACTCAGCAATATCTTCATTTTCAATCAAATTTTCATTCTGCTGAATACTTTCACGATAGCCAATCGGTATCTCCCTTTTTAAATGACCTACACGCCAATTTGGATCGGGAATTGCAGGAAGCTTTGATAAAAATGGGTCTCCTAACCCGTAAGTATCATTCAGGTAAAGGTCAGAATTGTAATAAACCAAAATTCCAGGGCTATTCTCAGTAATATTACCAATCTGTTCATTCTCACGAATCTCATCTGTCGACTGATAATTCCAAGTGTCCTCAATGCATAGGTCTCCTGTCTGTAACAATGCAACTATATTATTATATAGTCCGGTTGTCTTAGAATATACTTCTCTTTCATCGGAAATCGAAGAACTGTACTTATGACCAAATAAATACTGAGAACCAATCACTGGCACAAACGTAAGTGAATAAACAATAGCACCCATTACGATACATGTATAAATACTGCGAAACTTCCGAGTCAGGCTTATTTTATCCGCAATCTGATTCTGCATGGAGGTATAACAGCAGATAGAAATCATCAATAAGACGGTAAAATGACGTCCCATCATAAAATCTCCACCAATATACATAACATAAAGGAAGTAAAGAAAAACTCCTACTGCCGTATAAATATACTTTGCTTTTTTCGTAATTACGGAAAATATTACAACAGCTGCAGGTACAAGTAAGACCATGATATCGTTCAGTGCTGTAAATATGGCATACCAGAACCCTCTTTTCAAATACTCACTTAATGCAATATCTGTTCCCAGCTTTACATAGGCTGTGTTGGGAAAAGGAAAACCAAAATAAAATACGGAAAAAACTTCCCATAACAGAAAGGGCATAAGTCCCAGAAGTCCAATTCCAACAGCTCCAATAAAAGTCGTCCTTTCTCTCTTAGCAAGAAAAACGTAGCAAATCATCGGAACAAACATTAATACAGCATCCATTCTTGTAAGCGCAATCGTGGAGAAGACAAGCGCCAAAATCAGCATTTCCTTACCGGAAAATTTGTCCTTTTTATAATAAAGAACTAAGAACCATGCACTCAAGAAGAATAGCATACTATTTTCCAGACCAGATGTTGTATAAGTCACGAACGCAGTACTTCCGACCATTGCTGCAAAAGCAAGGAAAACCTGTTCCTTTGTCTTACATAATTTATAGACTACAAGCGCATACGCTCCCGTTGAAAAAGCAACACATACAAAAATAGAGGTAAAGAACATCTCCCTGGTAAAGAAATAAAAAAATGCTATTACCAGAGTAAATAACGGACAGGAGCTTGCCGAGGAACGTTCGCCAATATTGTAAACAAACCCATTTCCCTCAACCAAATGCTTCGCCATTACATAACCATGATATGCATCATCACTTTGCCAAGCGAGCAATGTAATGACGCCTAAGAAAATCAGTAATGTAATGAAACGTACTTTATCTATTTCATTTTTAAATTGCAGAGATACTTTTTTCTTGCTCATTTATGACTCCTGCCATCCTTTACTATCTGTTCCTTTTTCAGGAATCGATTATCCCAAGCTGTCTTAAAATACTTGAAGTTCGCAAAAAAAGAATTCTGCGAGACTCCCTCTGTTCTGGCAGCCCAATGTGCCGGAATCTCAATGAATTTGACACCAAGACGAATCGGTTTTAAAGCCGTCTCCAAAAAGAAGGGATGCTTTAATTCTGTCCATTCTATACTGCGCATCAATTCTGTTGGGAAAATACGAAATGCATACGTAATATCCGTAAGATTTACAAAGTAAAACAAACCGATCATACGCTCAAAAATGAGGTTACACACCAGTTTTACTTTGTTATACTTTTCAAAACCTCCGCCTCTTCTCCATCTGGAAGCAGTAATAATACGACCCGGATGCTTTTTCGCCTGAGAAATGAATTCCTGAATCACATTTGGATCCGTCTCGAGATCAGAAGACATCAAAACAACATGAGAACCGGTTGCTATCTCAAAGCCCTCACGGATCGCTCCTCCAACAAAAGGCAGCGTCTGATAATGAATCTTTGTGGGTATCTTTCCATCGTATTCACGAACAAGCTTCTCCGCAGTCTCTACTGACTCTTTGGAGGTTCTGTCACATAAAAGAAAGATAAACTCCGCCAAATCTGCCTTTTTGCAAGTAGCCGCAATTGTATTGACGGTCTCCTCCAGCGAATAGGTTTCATCCATCGCAGGAAGCAAAATTGTAACGTTTCTAAATTTCTCTGCCACTATATTCTACTCATCCAATCTGCAAAAACATCTTCAAGTGTCTGATACATCGTATATTTTGGTACAAATCCTAATGCCTTGATTTTCGTGTCGTCACCCAAAAGAAGGGGTTCATCTGCTACACGGAACAAAGCCTTATCGGAAATAACCTTGGCATTCGTTCCCGAAATCTCAACCAACATATCAAGAATCTCTTGAATCTTATATGCTTTTCCGGTACAGATATTCACCGGCTCTCCCGGATTTCCTTTATCCAGCAAAATGCGCATAGCAGCAACACCATCACGAACATCTATAAAGTCTCTTGCACTTGTCAGGTTGCCAACATGTATCTCCGGCTCCAAGACTCCTTTTTTTATCAGTGCCAGCTGCCTTGCAAAATTCTGGATTGCAGTTGCCGGCGGATGTCCTGTTCCTACATGGATAAACATACGCGGTAAAAATACTTTCAGACCAAAATTAAGATAGTATTGTCTACCCAACATCTCTACACCAACCTTTGACACTCCATAGGGAGTCCAAGGGGTTAACAGCCTCTCCTCTACAAGGGGACAATCCTCAGGCGTAATATTTCCATACTCTGCACTCGAGCAGGCAAGTAGCACCTTCACATCATAATCCAGCTCTCTGGCACAGTATAACACATTCAAGGTACCGATATAATTGGTATTATGTGTTACATACTCCATGTTCCAGGAATCGCCGTTAAAGGCTTGAGCTGCCATGTGTACAATAATATCCGGTTTCATCTCCTTCATAATTCTCATAAGAGCATCTCTTTCCAGGATATCGCATCGAATAATTGATGTATCCTGTACTGCAGCAAGCCTGCTGGATGCACTGTTTCTGGCTATTCCATATACCTCTGCTCCGTCCTCGCGAAAGCTATCCATGAAATGTGAGCCAACCATTCCGGTTCCACCGGTTACCAATACTTTCATCTCTATCTCCATTCTTGCGTGTGTCGCATACGCATAAAAATTTATACCATTGAAATCTCATCACCAAGTCTCATACCAAGTTCAACAACAAGATCTGAGTTATAGTGCTGCCATTCACCCCATCGGCCAAGTCCGATGACACCTTTTCCATTCGTCCAATTAAGAAGCTCCTGCATATGTTCCTGCTTACCAACGGTATTCAACGGATAGGCGTACTCATTAATATAACGGTACTCCTGTTTTCCGGGATCCTCCATCCTGGTAAGATTCGTCTCCGTCCAATATCCCTTAGAATTCGGACAGAAATTCTCACGTACTAATATTCTGTGGTAAGAGAGCCTTGGATCCGGATAATAAATCCACTGTGATTTCGTGTCCAAATGATCCGAATAGTAATCAATGACGATAGAGCTCTTTTTCAAAGAACCAACAATAGCCTTCAAAGGCTCAGGCATCCCCACTAACTCACGGAAACTCGTCCATGGTACTGTATTGATAATTACATCTGCCTGATACGTATCATTTACCGTCTTCTTTTCGAAATCAATCTTATCCGCCTTAACCTTATATTGAATTCTATCTCCAAGTGCATCTGCCATGCGAAGCCACAATTCACCATAACCATACTTTTTGGGATAGTAGAACGATGCATGTCCCGGCTGTGTACCATATGCTTTCTTTGTCAGACAGCTCATAAGAGTCTCTTCAAACGATACATTTGGTAATTTATCAAGCCAATAGGTACCTAATTCATCCAGTTCCTCACCAAACATTTTCTGATTGTATGGAATCATATAATCTTCAGCTACCTTACTACCAAGCTTCCAGTAAATCCATTCCACAAACTTCTCTGGGATCTCATCACCCAAATTGCAACCGGCTACGGCAATAGACTTTAGATATTCCACCTGGTCCTCCAGCTTCATCTGCCAGATATTTGCTTCTATTGGGCTATTGATTACGTTATCCTTTACTACTATCTTAGAATCTCTTTCATACAAATCCCATTCCGTCTGATCCATAAAGCGAAAGAGAAACTCATCCACCGCTGGTCTTCTGACATCCAGAAAATGACCTCCTCCAATATCCAAAGGGCTTCCGTCTATTTGTTTACTGCGACATAATCCACCAGCCTCTTCTTCTTGTTCCAGTACCAGGAAATCAGATTCCCCATTCTGCAAGAGCCTGTTCGCTACCGTTAATCCAGCCGGACCTGCGCCCAAAATGATATATTTCATAAGTAATTCCTTTCCTGTCGTCTACATCCAGTACCCTTTATTTTACCATTTATCATAATAAACATCAAGACGAGTGCCGTAATTAAGGAAATAACAATAAACGGGAAGAAACCTCTTGGAACGTATTGCATATCAATGGAATGGGAACCAGGTGTAACTTTCACAGCCATCAATGCGTCCAAAACCTCTATCTGTGAAACAGGTTGTCCATCAATCTTTATTTTCCAATCTTTCTCATAAGGAATCGAGAACATAAGAAACTCTTTTCCTTCTGGAACATTCACCGTACCCTTCAGATGGGAACTTGTTATCTTCTGTAACTCTGCTTGACCATTTACTGTGTCGGCATACCATTGTTCCAATACTTCCTGTTTCTCCTGATAGAAAAGTGCATTTGTAACTGAAAGCTCTGCTTCCTTCAATTTTAGTGTCACCTTAACTTTATCCCCAGGCTTGTGCTCTCCTGCTTTTATAATGCTCCAATCCGTATCCGCAAAATACTTGTCATAGGAATCACCGTCCACAAACAAATCAGCTCCCTGTGTATGTGGTGCGTTAAAATAGAAATATAGGATACCCTCTTGATTCGCTTCTACCTCATAATCGATCTGTGCATCTTCATCTGGATTTATTCTTGAATATACGGTTACTCCGTCTACTGTCTTCTCTTCCAGATTGCTTGTGTTTACCTGAATTACATCGGATGCAATATACATCTTCTCATCTAGACCAAAGCCCGAAGCGATCCGATTTTGAATGTCGAATAAATCATCCGTTTCCATTGAAACTTCTTCCATCTGATTGGTAACGCAAAATGCAAGCGGAAGTGCGTAAGGATTCTCATATACATAGCAATCATTTTTTTGCATAATAGGCGTAAAGGGCTTATCGGTAGAATCAAACTTAGATATAAAGTACTTTACTCCTAAAAAGCAATCCGCAAAGGTCGTACTACCATTATGATAGTATGCCCATAGTATATTATTTCGATATCCCATTTTACCGATAAAGGCTTTTACATAATCCTTTTCACAAGAGCTGGAATGAGACAGACCTGCATAATTATACTGCATACTGTCATTTACATCTTTCATAAAGTCCTTTTCCAAACGATAAAAGCCATTATCCTTCTCTTTAATCTCATCAATTACACTTCCTACTCTCTCGACGGTATCGGAATAAGACGACATTGTATTCTCAGGATAAAAACGTATCGCACGAACAGCATTGGATGTAAGGTCCGTGATCTGTATCACTCCCATCAAAGCCAACAGAGCGACACAACTCTTTTTTTGATTGTATTTACATAGAAACCAGTAACAAATCAATACGGAAAAAAGAATTACTCCGTTAATCAGGATATCCTTTCCTCCGACATAGCCATTTCTACGTACCATCAAATATAAGGAGTACACTATAAAAATAATTCCTACTGTCAGTATTTGCTTGAAATGTATCTTATATTCCAGGCCAACAAAACCACGATATCCAAGAAATAATACAAGAAAACTAAAGAAGTATGCATAACGATAAGCAAATCCTACTGGATCCTGAAATCCATGCCACAATACATTTAAAGTATGAATCTGAAAACAAACCATCATAAGAAGTAAAAAACATGCAGAATAAATCTTCTCCCGAATAGAGTACCTCTTACATACAAAATACAGAATGAGAAAGACAACTGCCAGTACACTGCAATAGATAATAGGAAGTTCATGATTTTTATCCGAACCCGTGTAAAGCTTTGAAAACAAATCTAATAATCGAAACTGTCGATAAAAAGATAGATTTTCCTTTAACAAACCATCCTTCTGACCCTTTAGAGACAACGCCGTCATAACAAGATCAAATACAATTAATAAAACTGCCGTTATCGATGAGACCACAAAGGTAATTATATTCTTCGTATAACACCGAATCTCGGATAGCTTTCCTGCCTGAATCAATAGCAAATAACCAAAATACAAAGTACTAAAAATACACATCATAAATCCCAGGTAGTAGTTCATAAATATATAGACTGCCAGTGAAAATACATATAGTTTCCAATCCTTTTCATTTTGAACGATTCTTGTTAATCCCAATAATACAATGGGTAACAATGCCAAATTGGAGAAATATATGGGTAATGAGATATAGGCAAAGAAGAAACCCATAAACGCATATGCTGTTGAGAATAGTAAGGAAGAATACAAAGGTTTGTAGATTTGATTGATAAAATAGGAAAAAGAAAGTCCGCTGAGTGATACCTGAAGTATGATGATCACCATAATGCCCAAAGGCATCCATTTAACCGGAAAAACAGCCAATAGCAGCAACAATGGATTCTGCAGATAGTATGCACTGAATCCAACCATGTCCCCACCTAGATTCTTGCTGAAAGTATAAATAAAATCATTATTTCCTGTCAAAATTGTTTTTAAATACGAAAAATAGTCAACAAACTGAATATCCAGATCGCTGACCAAAATAGAACGTTCCCCAAAGGGGTATATCCCCAGGACAATCATTACGATTAACATCATGATTGCCGGAAATATAAAAGCTCCTAAGTAAATCAATATTTTTTTTCTTGTATTATTCTCACAAGTTACATCAAAACTCAATTGCTCAAATACTCCTTCACAGCCTTTAATAGACATTTAAATTCATCTAAAAACGAAGCAAAATTATCTTCAATATATGCAGTATCTTCCTCTTTACCTGCCATTTCCAATAGTCGAGCCTTTTCCCCCAGCTCTACAGCTCCAATATTGTTACTTGCACTCTTTACTGCATGAATATGAATGGTAAATAATTTAATATCCTTATCCTTCGCATCTAGTAGTTGAGGTATTTTCTCTTCTCCCTCTTCAAGATACACCTCCAAAACCATACGATATGTTTCTTTATCTCCTGCGACATTTGCCAAACCCTGAAACATATCAATACCTTTGATTTGTTCTTCCATAGATATCTACCCCCTTTAAGAATCCACTTATGTATCATCATTGTACTAGTTTCATTAGGAAATGACAAGCACGGTATAAAACTTGTTCATGAATCTCCTTGTCTAAGATTTCTTATTACTATGATAGGAAATCAAAGTACAAATCAGATAATAACCACATAAAAAAGTTCCAAAGGGTGTCTCCTTAACAATCTGATTCGTCTCCCTTGATCCCATATATATTAATAAAACGCCTATTGCCGTTCCAAATAAAGCACCCCACATGATCCCTTTGTCCAATAGAATCCCCGCAAGCAGAAGAAGTAAAATAGCAACCCATGCAAATGGATGAATCATTCCCATTCCTCCCGAAATTGAAATTAATCCATAGAAAACAAAACTTATAATAAAGGGAACATAGTAAAGTAATTTGATTAGTTTTCTCATTCTCTTTTGATTCCTTTCGTAGTATATTGACAAGATGGAATGGCAAGAAGTGTTTACAATTCCTCTTAGGTAATCCTATTCGTATCATACAAAATGACGAAGTAATTTTATACTCGTTTCATTTTACCACATTTTATAATTGAATTATAGATTCAAACATCCGAAATTCTGAACCCACGGGTTCGATTCCCTGGCTGTTGAAATACGTTAGTCCGACATCCGAGATTCTGAACCCACGGGTTCGATTCCCTGGCTGTTGAAATACATTAGTCCGACATCCGAGATTCTGAACCCACGGGTTCGATTCCCTGGCTGTTGAAA
>CAYZUC010000056.1:0-17631 GCA_964481705.1 uncultured Lachnospiraceae bacterium | reverse complement strand
CTAGATGAGAAAAATTTTGATTATTACAATAAAAGTAATAGTGAGTTATATGATGAAAATAGCAATCTACTATTTGCTGATTCATCTGGGACTCACTGCATTACTAATCCGATTATGGCAAACCCTTATCATACTTATGGAATAAGAGATATTTTAAATAAGACATTATTTATAAGTAATTTTAGTCATCAATCTCCTAGCTTGTACATATATAAAAAAATAACAAATAAAAAAATATATGATATAGCAAATTATATATTAAGCGAATCGTGTTATTCTTTTTTATATGAAGATTATCCAACTTATACGCCAACATTTGATACACCATATGTAAGAAATATATTTCAAGTAAATGAAAAATGGGAGTATATTGATATCAAAGACCTACGTGGCTATGAGCCAATGTGGATCGCATTTGCTTGTACGGTAGGAGCTCAATTAAATAGATGGTATCAAAAAAATCTGTTTTGTGGACATTGTGGCAGCAGGACGGTACATGATAAAAAAGATCGCGCTATGTATTGCCCGACATGTGAGCAGTTGATTTTTCCGGCAATCCCGCCATCTGTCATTGTAGGAATCTGGGATGGAGACAGAATTCTAATGACAAAGTATGCAAGAGGTAATTACCGAAAATACTCTTTGGTGGCAGGTTATGCAGAGGTCGGAGAGAGCATGGAACAAACCGTGATGCGAGAGGTCATGGAGGAGGTAGGTCTTCGAGTAAAGAATATTACCTATTACAAGAGTCAGCCGTGGCCGATATCCGACACTTTTCTTATGGGATATTTTGCAGAATTAGATGGTTCCGATGAGATCACGCTTCAGGAGGACGAACTGGCTGAGGCAACCTGGTTTCACAGAGATGAGATACCGATTTTGCAATCACATCTGAGTCTTACAAATGAGATGATTGAGGTATTTCGAAACCGTTTGCCAGAGAAGTAGACGCTCGCAATAGTTATGAAATAGTAGAAAGAAATGAACAGGAAATACCAAAGATGAGGATTAGCTATGGAATTGATTCAAGCAAAAATAATGGAAGAGTTTCTTCCTGAAATTCGAACCATGTGGAAGAACAGCAAAGACACATTTCCAGAATTCCTGACACCGGTGTCAAAGGAAATTCGGGATAAAAATGAATCTTATATAAATCAAAAACAAAAAATATTGAGTAAATTTACCAATGCGGCAAAGAAAAGTACATTGACAGCGAAGCAACGGGAAATGTTTGAAGATGGGATTCAGAACATTCTAATGGAGGAGACCGTTCTTGGTGTCCACGAAGCCATGGATAAGGATACGATGAAGAGCTTTGAAGAGGAAATCAAAGCCTTTTTAAGACGGGCACGTCAGTTTGCTCCAGACATGAGTTCAGAGGATTTGGGACAGGCAATTCGAAATTATACAGTACATGCAGTTTTTAATGAATTAGAAGGATGCCCACAAAAATGCAGTTCGGCGAGCTTCGGTTACAGTATGCTGTATCCGGTTACGGATAATTTCATTGATCAGGAAAATCGTACGATGGAGGAAAAAAATCTCTACAATCAATTGATTTTCGACGAGATTGCCGGACGAGAGGCAAAAGTGCAGACGGAATACGATGCACAGACAGTAGCACTTTTACGTTATATTGAGGAAGAATACCCAAGAGAAAAGGATGAAACCATCTATACATTACTTCTTATGATGCTGAATGCGCAGGAACTTAGCCTGACACAGCAAAAGGTACGTAGCAATCTATCTTATGAGGAGAGATTGGACATATCTACCTATAAGGGAGGCCTGTCGGTATTGATTGACCGTTATTTGGTTAATCGGGAGCTGACGAGCGATGACTATTTCTTTTATCTTGGATTTGGTTTTTATCTACAGCTTGCAGATGATCTTCAGGATATTGCGGATGATAGTAAAAAGGGGAACCAAACGTTATTTACTTATGATTTATCAACAGAGTCAGTAGAACGTGCAGTAAACCGTATACTATATTTTTTGCATGATTTATTTCATGACCATAGGTTCCAAAACCACAATATGAAGGATTTCCTGCTTCGAAGTTCCTATATGTTGATAATTACCGGGGTTTTGGGCAGTTCGGAATACTTTAGTAATGACTATATAAGTCAACTTTCGACATACCTACCCATTTCGCCGAAGTGTGCATCAAAAATGAAGGAAGAACTTGCCGGTGGAAGGGAAGACTGGACATCAGGTACCTATCTGGATGTAATAGATACCATGCTTGCGTAAAGAACAATCTTGGAGGATTTGAATTGAAGAAAAAAAGACAGGCCATGACGCAGACCAGATTTATTGCGTTGGGTTTCTTTATTATGATATTATTGGGAACTGCTTTATTGATGACACCATGGGCGGCTCGAGATGGAAAAATGACAGATCTTTTATCGTGTTTATTTACAGCAACCAGCGCCTCCTGTGTGACGGGGTTGGCTGTTGTAGATACCTATCAGCATTGGTCATTATTTGGACAGATTGTTATTCTAATACTAATTCAGATTGGAGGATTGGGATTTGTTACAATCGGAATCTTTTTCTCTATATTCTTTCGTCGAAATGTTGGTCTGAAGGCAAGAGGCTTGATGCAGGAAAGTGTTAATGCACTGCAGATTGGTGGTATGGTTAAGCTTGTAAAAAAAATCATACGTGGTACCTTATTTCTTGAGGGCACAGGTGCACTATTGCTTTCGATTCGTTTCATTCCACAGATGGGATTCTGGAAAGGACTTTACAATGGTATCTTTCATTCCATATCGGCTTTCTGTAATGCTGGATTTGACTTGATGGGTCAATACGAGGAATACTCTTCCTTGGTACGTTATCAGGCGGATTTTATGGTAAACGTTGTAATTATGAGTCTGATTATCACAGGTGGCATTGGCTTTATTGTGTGGCAGGACTTATCACAGAAAAAGCTGCATTTTCATTCGTATGAGCTTCACACGAAGATTGTTTTGCTGGCAACACTTATCTTGACGATAAGTGGTGCTGTATTGTTTTATCTGTTTGAAAGAAATCATATCCTTCAGGATGCAAGTCCGATTGGTTGTGTTCTTTCGAGTCTTTTTGCATCGGTCACACCACGTACGGCAGGCTTTAATACGATTGATATTGCATCGATGCAGGATAGTTCCAAATTATTAAGTGTTGTTTTCATGTTTATTGGAGGTAATCCCGGTTCTACAGCCGGTGGTATTAAGACGACGACCTTTGTTGTCATGCTGTTATATGTACATGCAAACCTTCGGAACGAAAAGAGCTGCACTATTTTTGGAAGAAGAATATCCGACGATACGGTAAAAAAAGCTGGTACCGTATTTATGATAAATCTTAGTTTGGCAGTCAGTGCAGTAATTGCGATTCTGGCAATTCAAAAGCTGCCTGCCATTGATGTACTGTTAGAAGTATTTTCGGCAATAGGTACCGTTGGTATGAGCAGCGGAATTACAAGAGAGTTACTGACTGCACCAAGGATTATACTTATTCTTCTCATGTACGCAGGACGAATTGGAAGTATGACATTTGCATTATCCTTTAAACAGAAGAAGGTATCAGCACCTGTACAGATGCCCGTTGGAAAAATTACAGTCGGTTGACAGACATAAGAATAGATATGCAAAAGGATGTAGAAAAGAAAAAACAGAGTTATACGTAGAAAGGTGAGAACATGAAATCAGTTTTAATTATTGGAATGGGAAGATTTGGGCATCATTTATGCACCAATATGGTAGACTTGGGGAATGAGGTTATGATTGTAGATGAAAAAGAGGAAGTAATGGAAGACCTGATTCCTATTGTAACAAGCGCGAAAATTGGAGATTGTACGAATCCTGATGTCCTTAAGAGCTTGGGAATTGATAACTTTGATCTTTGCTTTGTATGTATCGGCACCAATTTTCAGAGTAGTTTGGAGATCACCAGTCTTGTAAAGGAAATGGGAGGCAAGAAGGTCATCAGTAAAGCAAATCGTGATATTCATGCGAAATTCCTTCTGAAAAATGGAGCAGATGAAGTTATTTACCCGGATCGCGATATTGCTGAACGTCTTGCTATACGACTGAGTGCAAATCATGTGTTTGATTATGTGGAGCTCACCGATGAATTTGGCATCTACGAGATACCTCCAAAGAAAGAGTGGATAGGAAAGAGCATTCGTGAAGTGAATTTCCGTCAGAAATATCATATCAGCATTTTAGGAATGAAAAAGGGGGAGCATACCAACCTCATGCCTCTTGCTGATCATGTATTTACACAGGAAGAACACCTTATGGTAATTGGACAAAAGGCCGATGTAGATAAACTGCTAAAACAATTATAGAAGATGAAAAGATAAGAAAAGAGCTGCTTCCTGGTGAATTATCACATAGTGAAGCAGCTCTCTTGCAGCCTGTCAGTCATTACATATCAAGGAATCTCTTCTGATCTTCAATCTCTGCAGGAACCGGAGTGCCGGCGTTACTAAGCTTTTGATAGAGAACATCCATCATGTGTTTTTTCTGTCCTAAACGTAATTTATATCGATCAAAAAGGTCAGTATACATAGGATTTGAGTGAAGCTCTTCCCGCAACTTTTTCGGGAATGGACAATAGGTAAAAATAATGTTTCTAGCATATTTGTTTAGTCTTGGAGAACCATTTCCTTCGTATTTAACCCATGCAATGTAATCCATGACAAAAACTTCCCGGAAGCTGTTCTTTGCCTTTTGAAGAGCAATTTTGATTTTGTCCTTTGTCTCTGGTGACAATTCATGATTTTTACGATAGAACTGGATGTAATCAAAGTATTCGGAGGTAAGAGAACGATCGGTGACGTCATTCCAGTGAACACCTTGAATTCTCTTGCATAATTCCCAACGGAACTCACCACAGAGGCGCATTAGGATATCTGAGATATCTTCTGTAGGAAAGATCGAAACCATCATACGTGCCGGAGTATCTCGCCTCGAACCGGTAATCTCTTGCCAAAGAGAACCACGCGTTCCAATATTCGGCAGCAACAGAACATGAGGCATGACCTCCTTTTGTACATATTCTCTCGTAATTCCAATTGAGGTATCGGAATACACGGTCTCACGGTAGAAACAGGAGAAATCGATGGAACGAATCTTGTTAAAGACAGTATGCAGCGTTGAGGAAGTAAGGTAGATATTCTTCAATGGACGTAAAATATTATGCTCGGACAGAATCGGACAAAATGTAGTAACACGACCAAAGGTGATTCGATTCGTTAATTTAAACATATTCTGAATTTCAAAATGAAGTTTGCTTTTCTTATTCGAAAGCAGACTTTTTTCTTGTTCTACGGTAATGCTTCCACTTGCACGGCGTTCGCGTAAGGAGGCTGCATAATCCAAATCAAATTCGTTCTTTGAAGGCTCCTCATCCCCGTAGTAAACCTTTAATAGCCAGTCATACATAGGAATCGCAATACCCTTTTCGTCGGGCTTCATGTTGTTTGCAAGATCATAAAGCTGCGTCGCATTTGCATTGCCTGCAATTTCTTCGTCCATATAACCAAAATAGAAGAACATTTTCAGTACAGTTGGAACGTTGGTATCTTCTGTACTTTTGAGAAACGCTGCTTCGTAGATATCGTAAAAATGATCGCTGATATGTCGACGTAGAGAACGTGCGTCGTCCTCAGTTGAGTTGCGGTCTGTTAAATTCTTGTACTTGGTGACAAGCTCAATAAATTCTTTACATTTACTCTTATCATAACCGGAGTAGTCAAGAATCGTCTGCAGAGAACCGGTAATATCCTCGCATGTGGAGGCGTTGACAGCATTACTTTCTTCTGGATCCTGTAAAAGCAGATCCTCCATTTCACGGAGTGCCTGTCGGTATTGCTCGATTCTGCGTACTAATAGCTCCTTATCAAGATATTTATTGCCTTCCAGAGAAATAATAAGCTTGCTGACAGCTGCTTCAATCGGAGTTGTATCGTTGAAGGGGTTCTGAGAGGATTTGAATACGAGATTGGAGTAGAGATCGAAGAAATCCCCGCCAACTTCATTGATGAGGAAAGAGGTGGTCTCGTACATATAGTCTGCAATCTGTTCTGAGCTGCTTGACAGAAGTTCAATTGCCTGAACAGCCTGTAAGATGGTACCAACACAGACCATAGGGTCAGAACTGTAGAACTCTTTACGCAGAGCAGAAGGCACAGCTTTTAATGCGTGATAATAATCTGCTAACCACGAAGGAACCTCATCCTCAGAAGAGAAGGCTTCCAACTCTTCAATGTTAACAAAGGATTGTAAGGGAACGGAAAAACGTCCACATAGGTTGGTATAATCCTCATAATTCTTTTTTATGAAATGAAAAAAAGTATCTGCCTCTGTGAGAAGAGTCTGATAAAAATCATATACATCACATACTGTTTTTACTGCCGTTGATGCCAGGATGTTTGAGATTTTAGGATTTGACAAGATTACTTTGCTGATATCCTGAGGTGTTTTGTAGGGTGAAACATACAAACTCGTATCCTCAAGAGCAACATATTCATGAGAATAGGAATCTCCAGGAGCCTCTGTAATGCCCAGAATACCTCCATTCGAAAGCGTTATACTTCCGACGGGGGCTGAAATCTTTACATTTCCCTTGAGAATAATATCCAAAGTACCGACACGATCGCCGATTCTATGCAATATATCCCCTTTTGCCACATCAATAACGCCCATTTTCATCGTCCCTTCTATTTGTTTTTTTGAACTGGTGGAGCTGAACGTTCATAAAGAATCAGATTTCCTTTTTTGCCGATTCTTTTTACAACACCCATGTATGTTAAAATATTCAATGCTGTCTGCGCAGTGGAAAGTGATGTGCCGGACAGAGTACGAAAATCTTTAGACGTAAATACCTCTGGAAGATGTTCGGGAAGAAAAATAGTATAATCCTCCGGTGAATCAATGGTAATTTCGTACGAAAAATCAATTGGTATGCGTTCCTGACGCACAGATCCCCTTTTTTTGTCGTGACTCCATCCGTTCAGCAGTCGATATTCCTCTACATCCAGAAAAAACAGATGCAGATGTAGATTAGGGTCTTTCAGATAACGTTTGATTTTGTACAATTCTCTCATAACATCGACAGGTTTCCCTTTTTTGGGTGACTTACGTGGCTCCGAAATCTCACCGGTCTCTTCGTTGATCCAACGTAAGTATTTTATATGAGCGATGGGATGTACAATAGTCACGGGGAGCTGCTCTTTTATGAGAAAAGCGTCTAATTTGTCACGTAGTCGGTTGAAAGCACGTGTCTGAACCTCAACAACAGCAGAGCCATCATATATATCAGCCACATAATGAGAGAGCGGCTGTTCCTGATGAGCAGGGTTTGCATCCATATAATCCTTTAAAACCGCATGAATGGTCTTTTCAGAGAGTGTGCCAATCCCATTTTTCAGTCGATTTTCTTCTGCATATTCCTGACATAAATTTAAGAAAAGTATTTTATCCATGAAATTACCTGGTTATATGTGTTTTTCATAGGAATCGAAAAAGCGAGTCAATTCCTGATATTCTGTCTGCAGCTTTCGTGTAATCTCCGCATCTCCGGCTTCGTTATCCGGATGATAAATCTTCATAAGGTCCAGATAACGCTTTTTCAGCTCAGCTGAGGTACTGACACCACGGAAAAACTCACTTGAAACGCAAGCCTTTTGAGGCGTTGAGAGAATTGAACTTCCAAATTGTTTCTGGCGAAAGTAGTTCTGATTGAAATTCTTTTGCGAGCGGGCTTGTTTTTCTTTTTTTTCCATCTCGCGTCTGCGAGCCTCTTGAATCTTACGCTGCTCTTTGGCATATTCAAGTGCTGCAAGTCTGGCCGCTTCTCTTTCCGCAGCCTCTTGCTGTTCTCGTTCGTGCTGCTTTCGGGCTTCTTCTTTTTCTAATATCCTTTTTCGAATCAATGCAGCCTCTAGCTCAATTGCCTTTTTTGTGGCTTCATCGAGTTCTACATGCGGCACAGAACGCTCATAAGAGGAAGAGACGGCTTCTTCTGTGGATTCGGTCGGTGTGGAATCGTCTGTGGTCAAAAACGCTTTCTCGTAGAGTGCGACTATAGGAAGAATGCCCAGTATAAGTCCAAGAATCACAAGAAACCAAGCGGCAAACCATCCATGTCCAAGCAGTCCGGTAACCAGACCACTGCATACAAGAAAAAAGGCCATGATACTGAGTACGGTACAAAAACCGGATCCAAATTTGGAAATAAAATATTGATTCAATTTGAGAAGCGTTTTCATAAAGTACCGCCTTTCCGGATTCGTGTACTAAAATTATATCACATAAATAATTTAAGAAAACAAATTTTGTTAAAAGATGAAGAAAAAATGAAAAAATCGAGGATTATATTGTTATATTTTGATGATTTATGATATAATACATTTGGTTTACAGAATAATGTAAAGGGGTCGTTTTCTATGGAAGAAGAAATGACAAATGGTAAGTTGTTTTGTAACACATATCGTGATGATATTCGCAAGCTGGCAGAGTATATTCCCTGGTTGACTGAGAAGCGGGGACAGAAGGTATCTAGGAATTACGATGGAGAGATGGGGCAGTCCTCTTTAGCGTTTCCAATCTATGATGGCACTCTGATGAGCTTTATCAAGCTTGCAGGCACGACCCGACTAATCGATAAAAATTATGCATATGCATATAGTGGCAGAAAGATAAAAACGCATGAGGATGAAATTAGGGAAATATCCTCTGCGACGATACAGGATATTGATGTTCTAAAGGGGATTTTCAGTAAGTATGTTCTTGGGGGTATGACGAAATCCGGAAAATGGCAAGAAGCAGTGGTTTATGGTATTTTCCTGGATATCCTTTGTAAGTTGAAGGAGCTCTTAATGTTTTATGAGTAGGGAAATAAAAGCTATTGGAGAATCGTATGGAAACAAGACATATTGTTGAATTCCTTGAGAGTTTGCAAGAAAATGGAAGAATGGATGGAAATATCCAGAGTGCGATTGGCATTCTGGCTGACAGGATATCTCTGGTTCAGGTTCACGCTTATATGGAAGAAGAGGATGGAGAGACCAGTCAGTATACATTTTATCAGAGATATGATACTGCGGTATTGAACAGCCCGGATTTTCAGGATCGGATTCCGTTAGACAATAATGGAAGTATGGTATTTCAGTTTTGGAAGATTAATGCCAAGGAACGCTGTGAAGAGGAAGAGATTGATGTTATGCGTATGATGTCAAGAATTTTGGTTCTTCATCTTGCGAAATACAAGCGTGCCCTTAGGGATTTGAATGCAATTACCCATGACGAGGCGAGCGGTGCTTATAATACGACTGGCTATGTCATGGAAGGACAGAAGATTATAGATTCAGGTATGGGACAACAGTATACTGCCCTTTATCTGAATATCAGTAAGTTTAAATTGATTAATCAAATGTACGGACATGAAATCGGCAATGTAGTTCTTACAATGATTGCTAAGAATCTGAATCAATATCTGAAGGATTTAGGTGAAGGTCAATTGATTGGAAGACTCGGTGGCGATAATTTTGTTGCCCTTGTGAAGGATAATCATCTGGATGCATTTTTGGATCATCTCGTTGATTATGATTTACAGATTTGTCATGACGGCAGCGAGATTTTTCTTCGTCTCAATTTTTTCATCGGGGTCTACAAGATTATGGATTCGGACAATGATATGTCCATTGTTATGGAGAATTCCTCCGTTGCGTATTCTATGGCAAGACACCGTGACCGTTTTGAACCGGTTTATTATGATGAGGAGCTTCACAAGAGAATCCTTCGTGAAAAAGAGATTGAAGGTAAGATGCGGCTTGCACTTGAAAATAAAGAATTTTTGGTGTATTATCAACCGAAGATTGATTTGAATACATATGAGCTGAATGGAGCAGAGGCTTTGGTACGCTGGAAGGATGGCGACCGAGTGATACCACCGGTAGAGTTCGTGCCTTTGTTTGAACGAAACGGCTTCATTTGCAATATTGACTTTTACGTTTTGAATCAGGTCTGCAGAAATATTAGGGAATGGTTGGATCGTGGCATAGATATGATTCCGATTTCCTGCAATTTTTCAAAGGTACATTTTAGCAATTCACGTTTTACGGAGCAGATTGTTGAGGTAATTAAGAAGTATCGTGTTCCGGCTAAGTATGTGGAGATTGAGTTTACAGAGACAGTTGATTTTCAGGACAAAGAAAGCCTGGTTAAGGCGGTTGAGTATTTAAAGAGCTTTGGAATTGCTACTTCTATGGACGATTTTGGTACCGGATTCTCTTCTCTGAGTCTTCTCAAGACATTGCCGGTCGATGTACTTAAGATAGATAAGTCCCTGCTGGATACACAGACTGCTTCGGAAAAGGAGCGGGTTATCATCTCCAACGTAGTTCGTATGGTTAGGGAGATGGATATTCAGGTTATCACAGAGGGTGTTGAGACGAGAGAACAGGCAGAATTCCTCAAAGCAATTAATTGTGAGAATGCACAGGGATTTTTGTTTGACAAGCCGTTACCGATGGAAGAATTTGAGTTGCGCCTACAAAAAGGATATTACGATGGAGAGGAACTAAAGAATGTTTAGAGAAAAAAGTGAAAAGGCCTTGACTACTGCAAAGACAGTAGTCAAGGTAATTGTTTGTGTAATACTGGTATTGATCGTATTTTTCTCTTCCTGGTATACGATTAAGGAAGAAGAACAGGCAGTTGTATGTACATTAGGACAGCCACATGCTGTTACGGAGCCGGGTCTGCACTTTAAGATCCCCTTTGTTCAGACGGTTCAAAAGGTAAATACAACTATTCAGGGTATGCCGATTGGCTATAATTCTGAGAACGACGGCGATGCTGCTATGATGATTACAGGAGATTACAACTTTATTCATGTGGATTTCTATGTGGAGTACCGGATTTCGGAACCGGTAAAAGCAGTATATGCATCGGAGGATCCGGTACTGATACTGAATAATATAGCCCAGAACTGTATTCGTACCACAGTTGGCTCTTATACAGTTGATTCTGTGCTGACTACCGGAAAAAATGAGATTCAGTCCAATATTAAGGAAATGATTATGCGTAAGCTGGAGACCTACGATATTGGTATTCAGCTTGTAAACATTACCATTCAGGATGCAGAGCCGCCTACAGAGGAAGTAAGCTCCGCATTTAAGACGGTAGAGACTGCAAAACAGGGCAAGGAGACGGCTCTGAATAATGCTAATAAATATCGGAATGAACAGATTCCTAAGGCAAAGGCAGAAGCAGATAAGATTGTTCAGGATGCACAGGCAACCAAGCAGAATCGTATCAATGAAGCAACCGGTCAGGTGGCGCGATTCAATTCCATGTATGATGAGTATGTGAAGTATCCTCAGATTACAAAACAGCGTATGTTTTACGAGGCTATGGAAGAGATTCTTCCTGATATGAAAGTTATCATTCAGGGGGCTGATGGAACGACGACTACTATGACAGAATTTTTACCGCTTGATGGTTTTGACAGCAGTACAGGTACAGACTCACAATCCTCAGATGAAAAGAGTCAGGAAACAGATAACACAGATGAGGAGGAGAATAGATAATGGAACAGTTTAAATCAGATGGAAGTCCCTTCGAATCGGTACACGAGAAGAAGAAAGGCTTTAAATTCCCAATATGGATCGTGATAGTTCTTGTTCTTTGGATTGCTTTATCATGTTTGGTGGTAACAAAGGCAAATGAATATAAGCTGGTACGTCAATTTGGTAAGGTACAAAGAGTTATTACCGAA
This sequence comes from uncultured Lachnospiraceae bacterium, assembly GCA_964481705.1. Classification (GTDB taxonomy): domain Bacteria; phylum Bacillota; class Clostridia; order Lachnospirales; family Lachnospiraceae; genus CAYZUC01. The sequence continues at coordinate 5,853 of CAYZUC010000056.1, read as the reverse complement.
CCGGGTCTTTCCTATAAGATTCCCCTTATGGAATCGGTAGATACAATTCCTAAGGAGGTCTTGCTATATGATCTTCCGGCATCAGATGTCATCACCTCAGATAAGAAGTCAATGATTGTTGACAGCTATGTCATCTGGCGTGTCACAGATCCTTTGAAGTTTGCTCAGACATTGAGCTATTCTATTGCTAATGCGGAAAACAGAATCGATACGGTTGTATACAATGCCACAAAAAATACAATTTCCAATATGACTCAGGATGAAGTAATCCGAAGCCGTGACGGTAAGATGACAGTAACTGTGGAAGCAGATGAGACCTCTGTCAGTTCCAATGACTTAGTTTTGGATGAAGAAGGTAATGCCGTATCCAAAACAGAAACAGTAGAAATCAAATCATTAACTCAGGAGATCATGGAACACCTAGGCGACGTATGTGACCAGTACGGAATTGAGATTAAGACAGTAGAAGTAAAGAAACTGGATCTTCCGGATGATAATAAACAGGCAGTATACAATCGCATGATATCCGAACGTGAGAATATTGCGGCGCAGTATACTGCAGAAGGTCAGTCACAGGCACAGATGATTCAAAATACGACGAACAAAGAGGTTTCCATCATGAAATCAGAAGCAGAAGCAACAGCTGAGCAACTGATTGCAGAGGGTGAAGCAGAGTATATGAAGATTTTATCGGATGCATACTCCGATGAGAATAAGAGCGATTTCTATAGCTTTGTAAGAAGTCTGGATGCAGCAAAAGCAAGTATGAAGGGCGACAATAAAACCTTAATTATACCGGCAGATTCACCACTTGCCAGAGTATTTAACGGAACAAACTAAAAAGAAACTTCCCGGACATTGCGTACTCGATGTTCGGGAAGTTTTTATTTCTTGTATTATAATTCTATTGTTACTCACTTTCTTCTTCGTCGATAATGAGTCCGGCCATGATATATAAGAGCTGTTGGTCAACAGCTTCCTCTGAGATGCCAATCGTTTGAGCGGAAACCTTTAGACCTTCCAAAAGGAACATAATATTACGTGCGGCTGCAGTAGGGTCCTCGCAATATAATTCTCCGTTTTCCACACCGGCGCCAATCAGTTCAGCTAAGACCTTGACAGCCTTTTCAAAGGTATGACGCAGGAGATTCTCCTTCTTGGATACTTTGTTTTCAAAGAAGAATTCATAGGTTGCAACTGCCAGGGTATTCTTTTTGCGGAGGATTTCCTTTTTCTGCTCCTTCAGGAACAAACCCAGAATATCGGTGATAGAAGAATCTTCCTTGATGGAATCAGCAAAGGTGTCGTCGGTATCCTCGGATTCCATCTTTAAAACCTCCAGAAAGATGTCTTTTGTGCTTTCGAAGTATAAGTAAAGACCTCCACGGCTGATATCACAGGCTTCTACAATATCCTTCATGGTAACGTTTTTATATCCTTTGTCCATGAAGATTTGTTTTGCTGTTTCTAATATGAAACGTTTTTTCTGTATCGATTTTTCTCCCATGTCTGTCCTCATTTCTATTAATATGACATATAAGTAAATTATGTGTGCTTCCATAATATGACACGGTTGTCATAGTGTCAAGGGGCATTTCTAACCAGAAAACATGAGGATTTTCGGGAAAAATGTACAGGTGGAAAAATTACCACAATATCGTGTATTTAGGGGTTGTAAAACCTTCATGATATGGGGTATTATATAAAAGTAACAAAATTGCAGTTAAAAAATCGTGAATAATGCAATATGACCAAAGGAGAGAACACATGGTAAAGCGGATTTATGTGGAAAAGAAGGCAGATTTTGCTGTAAAGGCAAAAGAACTGCAGGAGGAGATTAAGGGGTATCTTGGGATTCAGGGCATGAAACAAGTTCGAGAACTGATCCGTTATGACGTTGAGAATGTTTCAGACGAAGTGTTTGAGAAAGCCTGTATCACGGTATTTTCAGAACCACCAGTTGATGTTTTATACCGCGAGGATTTTGATAAGAAAGATGGAGATATCGTTTTTTCGGTAGAATCTCTTCCGGGTCAATTTGACCAGAGAGCTGATTCTGCAATCCAATGTGTGAAATTTATAAAAGAGGACGAGGAGCCGATCATAAAGACAGCGGTAACTTACTGCCTGACCGGTGATCTGAATGAGGAAGAGATTGAGAAGATTAAGAATTACTGCATCAATCCGGTAGACTCTCGTGAGACGAATAAACCTAAGCCGGAGACTTTGGCGGATCATTTTAAAGAGCCTGCAGATGTAATTGTATTTAATGGATTTGCTTGTATGGGTGAAGCAGAATTACGCGAATTATATGATTCTTTAGGACTGGCTATGACGTTCAAGGATTTCCTCCATATTCAGAACTACTTTGCGGGAGAAGAGAAGCGTGATCCATCTATGACGGAGATTCGTGTATTGGATACGTATTGGTCGGATCACTGTCGTCATACAACATTTTCAACGGAGCTTAAAAATGTTACCTTTGATGATGGATTCTACAAGAAACCAATTGCGCAGGCATATGAGAATTATTGTAAGACACGAGATGAAGTATTTGGAAACCGTGTATCAGAAAAGGGTGGAGACAAGTTCATATGTCTGATGGATCTTGCTCTTATGGCTATGCGTAAGCTGAAAAAAGATGGAAAATTGGAAGATATGGAGAAATCCGATGAGATTAATGCTTGTTCCATTGTGGTTCCAGTTGAAATCGAAGAAGAGGATGGAAGCTGTAAGACAGAAGAATGGCTGGTATGCTTCAAGAATGAGACACACAACCACCCAACTGAAATCGAACCTTTTGGTGGTGCAGCAACCTGCCTTGGTGGGGCGATTCGTGACCCGCTTTCCGGACGTGCTTATGTATATCAGGCTATGCGTGTAACCGGCGCTGCAGATCCTACGGTTCCAAGCTCTGAGACATTAAAGGGTAAATTGTCTCAGAAGAAGCTTGTTCGTGGTGCTGCGCATGGTTATTCTTCCTATGGTAATCAGATCGGTCTTGCAACCGGCTTGGTAAAAGAAATATACCATCCAAATTATGTGGCTAAAAGGATGGAAATTGGAGCCGTTATGGGTGCTGCTCCTCGAAAAAATGTCATTCGTGAGAATTCCGATCCGGGAGATATCATTATTCTGTTAGGTGGCAGGACCGGAAGAGATGGCTGTGGTGGAGCAACTGGTTCCTCCAAGGTTCATACAACAAAATCGTTGGAAGAATGTGGAGCTGAAGTACAAAAAGGAAATGCTCCAACAGAACGTAAGATTCAGAGATTATTCCGTCGTGAAGAAGTAAGCAAATTAATTAAAAAGTGTAATGATTTTGGTGCCGGCGGAGTCTCTGTTGCGATTGGAGAGCTGGCAGATGGCCTTCAGATTGACCTTGATAAAGTTCCCAAAAAGTATGCTGGTCTTGATGGAACAGAACTTGCTATTTCTGAGTCTCAGGAGAGAATGGCAGTAGTTGTCGACCCTTCACACGTTAAGGAATTCCTGGCTTATACTGCGGAAGAGAACATTGAGGCAGTAGAGGTTGCGGTTGTGACAAAGGAACCAAGACTTGTTCTCAACTGGAGAGGCAAAGACATTGTTAATTTAAGTCGTGCCTTCCTTGATACCAACGGAGCTCATCAGGAAACTAATGTATCTGTAGATGTTCCAAATGAGAAAGAGAACTACTTCCGTCAGGAGATTACGGTGACGGATGTTAAACAGAAATGGATCGACACCTTAAGTGATTTAAATGTCTGCTCACAAAAGGGACTTGTCGAAATGTTTGACGCTTCTATTGGAGCGGCCAGCGTTTATATGCCTTATGGCGGTAAGTATCAGATGACAGAGACGCAGACGATGGTTGCTAAGCTTCCTATGTTAAAGGGCAAGACAGATACGGTTACCATGATGAGCTATGGATTTGATCCTTACCTTTCTTCCTGGAGTCCATATCATGGTTCTGTTTATGCAGTATGTGAATCCGTTGCTAAGATTGTGGCAGCCGGCGGAGATTTCAAGAAGATACGATTTACTTTTCAGGAGTATTTCCGCAGAATGTCTGAGGATGCTAAGCGTTGGAGTCAGCCTTTTGCAGCATTGTTAGGAGCGTATGATGCTCAGATTGGATTTGGACTCCCTTCTATCGGCGGTAAAGATTCTATGTCAGGAACCTTCAATGAAATAGATGTACCTCCGACATTGGTATCCTTTGCTGTGGATGTGGCAAGCTATAAGAATATCATTACTCCGGAATTGAAAAAGGCTGGAAATAAGCTGATTAAGTTTACTATTGATAAAGATGAATATGATCTTCCGGTTTATCAAAAGGTTATGGAGTTATACGAAGCGATTGCAAAGCTAATCGCAAGTGGGGCAGTCAAATCTGCTTATGCGCTGGATGGAAGCGGTATTGCAGCAGCTTTGTCCAAGATGGCATTTGGTAATCGTATGGGTATTTGCGTGTCAGACAGTCTTGATGCAAAAGAGTTGTTTGCTCCGGATCTTGGTAATCTCGTTGTTGAAATCGAGGCCGATCGTCTTGGCGATGTGAAGACAGCTTATACCATGATTGGTGAAGTGACCGATTCAGCCTGCTTTGAAGTGGCTGGACAAAAGATTACCATGGAAGAGGCACTTAAGGCTTATACAGGAAAACTCGAAAAAGTATTCCCAACAAAGGCAGTAAAGAATCAGGACCCCATCGAGACACGTCTGTACGATACCAAAGAGGTATATGTATGTAAGAATAAGGTTGCAAAACCCACAGTGTTTATTCCAGTATTTCCGGGAACAAATTGCGAGTATGACAGCCTGAAAGCATTTGAAAGAGCAGGTGCCGAGGTGATTACCAAGGTATTTAAGAATCTTTCTGCAAGTGATATTCGTGATTCGGTAGATGAATTTGAAAAGGCAATTGGTAAGGCACAGATTATTATGTTCCCGGGAGGCTTCTCCGCGGGTGACGAGCCGGATGGCTCAGCAAAATTCTTTGCAACTGCTTTCCAAAATGCCAAGATAAAAGAAGCAGTTATGAAGCTGTTAAATGAACGTGATGGACTGGCTCTTGGAATCTGTAACGGTTTTCAGGCTCTCATTAAGCTGGGACTGGTGCCGGAAGGCAAAATTGTTGGACAGACGGCAGATTCACCGACACTGACATTTAATACCATTAACCGTCATATCTCAAAGATGGTTTATACAAAGGTGGTTACCAACAAGTCCCCTTGGCTTCAGCTTGCAGAACTTGGAAAGACCTATGTAAATCCGGCCTCTCATGGAGAGGGACGTTTTGTTGCATCCAAGGAATGGATTGACAAGCTGTTTGCAAATGGTCAGGTAGCTACACAGTACTGCGATTTCAATGGTAATATCTCTATGGATGAAGAATGGAACATCAACGGTTCCTATATGTCTATTGAGGGAATTACTTCTCCTGATGGAAGATGTCTTGGTAAAATGGCTCATAGTGAGCGAAGAGATAAGGCAGTTGCCATTAATATTTATGGAGAACAGGATATCAAGATATTTGAATCTGGTGTGAAGTATTTTAAATAGTAACGATATTTTTGGAGCACCTGCCAATGGGTGCTCCTTTTATGGGAAGAAAATCAGCAAAATTTCCTATGGACTAAGCATTGTTCAAAATGTTTGAATATGGTATAATAGAACGATTTAAGATAAAAGGACAGGAAGGATTACAGGTGGATTATGAAAGCATTTTTAATTTTGGAAGATGGAACTGTATTTACAGGAACACACATTGGTGCTGACAAGGAAATTATCAGCGAAATTGTATTCAATACTTCAATGGCAGGTTACCTGGAAGTGCTCACAGATCCGTCTTACGCAGGACAGGCAGTA
>CAYZUC010000055.1:0-17835 GCA_964481705.1 uncultured Lachnospiraceae bacterium | reverse complement strand
CACTGAACGGTCCGCTGTCCCTTAAGACCAGACGAATAGGATCCTCCAAATATATATCGCATTGAATTCTGCCCTTTTTTCCTTGATTTTTTTCAACGACAAGCATTTCTGTTTCTTCAATCATTAACATAATCTTGTACATCTTACTCTTATCCACGCCACGTTCTGTCAAATCTTGCTGCACTTGTTCCACAAGTCCCATTACATCTTCTTTTGAAATCGGAATATCATAGCTGAATTGTTCCTCTAATTTCTCCTTATCCATCAAATGCGGAAACGTACGGTGCTGATAACTTCTCCATATTCGAAACATGCTGACAAAGAACATCAGAATACTTCCTGTTACAAATCCTATCCATACACCATTCATCCCCCATATGTTTGAGAACACGATACTGCACAGTAACGGCATAATTAACAGTTGCATTGTCATAGAGCCAATCGACAGAAGAATTTCCCTTATAGATAGAAAATACAAGGAATATAACATGATAAAAGGAAATACAATCGCCAATACCGCAAAAATGCGAATAGCAAAAGCAGCTCTGGCAACATTTACACTTGATGCAATGCCAAATGCCCTTGGAATCCATTCCGCAAAAACGAGTAAAATTACCATTACGCAGATTCCTTCTATGACAGAGACCTTTCTAGCCGTTTTCATAACTCTTAAAATGCCCTTTCGATTTCTCTCACCCACAAAAACATTTAATATAACACTAATTGCATTAGCCGGAACATTAAAGAACGTAAAATAGAGATTCTCCATGTTCATAACAACTGAGAAGATAAGAACAGCACTGCCACCATATCGACTCATCAAAAAGAGATTCATGAAAAATTGCAGTAATGCTACATAAAGGTAAAGCAAAGAATCACGTTGACTAAATCGAAAAATGTCCCGAATAGCGCTCCAGTTCCAGTAGAATTGCCAATGAAATACATTTTCCTCCGAACGCAAATATAAAGCAAGTACCAAATCAGCAACCAGAAAACTGATGATAGAAGAAACACTTATCCCTGCCAATTTCATATACTTCATAAGAATCACTGACAATCCCACTTTTAATAGAACTTGAATTCCCAAAGAAATATTACAGTAGCGGTCTCCTCCCTCATTCCATATGATACCAAACAGCAAGGTATTCATAATCTGTAATATTGGTAAAAAACAAACATAATGAAAATAATTCACTAACATACCCTTTACTTCATCATTCATGTCCATACCAAAAACTACATTCTTTCCAACAATAAAAAACAAAGCACCTAGAACAACTCCGAATACAGCTCCAAGTAAGATTCCTTGTTGATAGTAATGATCTGCTTTTTCTCTGCTTCCCTTACCTACTTCCAGCGCTATCATATATGCAGTACCTGCTGATACGATGCTGGAAGCAAATGTGATAATGGTCAAATACGGAGTTGCAAAAGCAAAGGCTTCCAAAGCATTCTCGCCAAGTGAATGACCAATCAATACATAATCCAATATAGACATGAAATAACTTGCGATTGCTATTAGAACAGCTAGTTTCATATTTCCCAGAAATTTTTCTTCTGCAAATGTCCTACTCATAGTTGATTCCCCCATTTACGTATTACTTATTTTATACTATGAAGGCAGAAAAATCTATCTCATTCGACAATTATTCGTAATCATTTGTGAAATATTCATAAATTTGGTCAATTTCATTGATTATGACAAAAAACATATGGTATCATAGATAAGTATTCGGAAAATCAGGTTTTGTATTAGGAGGCATTCATGGTAAACAATATCAACGTAGACTATTCAGAAATTACACCGGAGATTATCGCACTTTCCAAGCTCTGTGAGCAAAGCTGTGTGATCAATCCCGATTTATATACAAAGTACGAGGTAAAAAGAGGTCTGCGTGATGTAAATGGTAAAGGTGTCCTTGCGGGATTAACCGACATTTCCGATGTTCGCGCTACTAAAATGTTGGATGGCCAGATTGTAAATGCTGAAGGACAGCTTTTTTATCGTGGTTATAATGTTGAATCTCTTGTTGATGGATTTGTGAACGATAATCGTTTTGGATTTGAGGAAGTTAGTTATTTACTTCTTTTTGACAACCTGCCAACCGAGCAGGAATTAATTGATTTCAAATCACTTCTGTCACATTATCGTACTCTTCCAACTGGTTTTGTACGTGATATCATTATGAAGGCACCTAGTCATGATATGATGAATACTTTAGCAAGAAGTGTTTTGACTCTTTATTCCTATGATGACCGCGCAGATGATATATCAATACCAAACGTACTCCGCCAGAGTCTTCAATTAATCAGTTTGTTCCCTTTATTATCCGTTTATGGCTATCAGGCGTATAGTCATTATCACGATGGCAAGAGCTTATTTATCCATCAACCGGATGATAAGCTTTCTACTGCAGAGAATATACTTCATCTGCTTCGTCCCGACAGTAAGTATACCCCTCTCGAAGCTAAGATTCTGGATATTGCTCTCGTTCTTCATATGGAGCATGGTGGCGGTAATAATTCCACCTTTACTACACATGTAGTTTCCTCTTCCGGTACGGATACGTATTCCTCCGTTGCTTCCTCTCTCGGTTCACTAAAAGGACCCAGACACGGCGGTGCCAATATCAAAGTTGTTCACATGTTTGAGGATTTAAAAGCTCATGTAAAGGATTGGAAGGATGAAGAAGAGGTTTCCAATTATCTTTATGCATTACTTCACAAAGAAGCCTTCGATCACCAAGGATTGATTTATGGTATGGGGCATGCTGTTTACTCATTATCCGACCCCAGAGAAGTGATTTTCAAGAGCTTTGTTCAAAAGCTATCAGCAGAAAAGGGACTGGAAGATGAATTTGCACTTTACTCACTGGTGGAGAAGCTTGCTCCGAAGATTATTTCCAGTGAACGGCCCATATATAAGGGGGTTTGTTGTAACGTAGATTTCTACTCCGGATTTGTTTATAACATGCTGGATCTTCCTACTGAGCTCTACACTCCCATCTTTGCGATTGCCCGCATTGTTGGATGGAGTGCTCACCGTATTGAAGAGCTAACAAACAATGGAAAAATCATTCGTCCTGCCTATCGTCCTATCGGACATGATGAATCTTATATTCCAATGAATAAGAGATAACAAAGGAGCTGTCAACCAAATGACAGCTCCTTTTTATTAGAATTCTATTTACTTTCTATCATCTAGAAAATGAAAAACATAAATGTTCGAGAACCGCTGAAATTATTCTTACCCCTGATTGTCAAGGATGCTACCTTTCCGGTTGATAAGAATGATTTCACATTATTCTTGTACGTGACTGTGTAATCCTTTCCTTCTTCCAACATAACTCCACCATAGGAAAGCCCAATCACCGGTTTGATTGGTTTACCTGTATAGGAATAACTCCATTGATATTCATCCGTATAAACCTTAACAGCATTGTTGTTATTGATATTTCGTCTTTTAATCTTAAAGTAACCATTCTTAATACCTCGGTAATTACCGGTATAATCACCATCTTCATTCTTTACAGCCTCAATTGTCACCTGTGCTCTTTCACTTCCACGACTAACAATGACATTGCTGCTTGTTTGATTAAAGCTTACCGTATAATCTACACCTTCCACCAGAATATTCTTTCCATCCTTCACACGAAGCTTGATATCTGAAATCACGTTTCCGGTATATGTGACGGAGCCAATCGCTTTGATTTTCGCCCTTTTCATTTCTCTTGGTGTAATCTCAAAATCTGCCGCCTCTGTTCTACCATAATAAAGGCCTTTTCCCACAGCAATTACCTTTGCTTCCTCGCCAACATTACGATTGTTCTGATATGCAAGAGTATAATCAACTCCCTCTATCAATTCTACTGACTGATTACCAACAATCGCCTTCGGACGAATCAGGTTACCAGTATAAGAATATTGCTGTTGGATCACTTTCGTAGTAAAACCATCCGCGAGGTTCGTCTTTCCCTCTGTATTAATGAATCTCACGCTCTTCTCTACATATTCCTTCTCATTACCACTATAGTTTGCACCCGATCCGGTTACCCTTATCTTTCCTTTTCCAACAAGAGGATTGCCTTCGCTATCCTTTCTCGGGTAGAAAGTAAGTACATAATCCGAAGGGTCTACCAGTAAACCATTATCTACTACGGATATGATATCACTATAATCATCTTCACTTGCATCAAACGGTATGCTGCCAAATGCTTTGATGTTTACTCCTTTGATCGACTTTGGAAGAATTGTGAATTTCAGCTCTACCGTTCCTTTATATATTCCAATACCTGTTATTTGCGCAATTGCTTCCTGATCAGAGGCTTCAATATTATTGACATAGCTTATAACATAATCATCGTTTTCTACTAACGTAGATTTTCCATGTTTAACAACAACCTTCGGCTGAAGCTCTCTTCCGGTATAGGTATAGGAAACAACCGGTTCTTCACCTTCGGGCAGGATTTTTGCTTTTTTCTTGAATTGGAAGGAGAAATCGGAACCTTCTTCATCGTTGAATGTAGTCGCTTCAAAGTTATACTTGGCATAAACCGTATATGTATTCTCGCTGACGCTGATTACTGAAGTCACTCTTGTAGTGCCCGAATAAGCTTCTCCATCATCATCATCTGAAGTCATTTGTGCTTTATAGACATCTTTACCATCTCGTATATAGTAATCTCTATCATAATTTATGCTTTCTGTATCCGAAAGATATGTTTCACCAAACACGGAAATCTTTCTTACAAGTGTTCCATCTCGAAAATCTCTAATAGCCAATAACACTCTATCAGCCTCGTACCACTTGGCATATAAGAAGCGTGTGCTTGCTGTTACGCGAAAATCGGAATCCAATATCGAAACCTCTTCATTATCTACAACTGTAAACCATCCAAGGAAATTCTTTCCTTCAATTTCGGGATTTCCACCTGTCGTGTTTGCTATCAATTGTTCCAGCTCTTCGCCATGAGAACCATAGGGAATCGTAATGGTATCATAGATAGCTCCTCCTCGATTCAGTCGGAGAATAACTGCTTTATCCCCTACATATCGCTGATATTTTAATGAGAGCTTATTATTCTCCACCTTGATTTCATTTGGAACCATATTTCCAGAAACAGCCCTTCCGGTTATCTGATCATACATAACAATAGAAGGATCATATTCAATTCCATCCTTTAGCGGATCATATGTAAAGGTGTAGCTATACTCTCCTTTCCCTTCCTCCATCGTTGTATCAACCGTAATCGAGTTATTAGATACCTTCGATCCATGTGCAACAAGCCTTGTTGCTGTTTTCGATATTCCAAGCATCCGAAGATTACCTTCCGAAATAGAAGCTATTTGATTGGCTAGGTTATCCAATGGTACCGTAATACTGGGATTTGTAAGGAAATCCGCCTCTTTTAGGAGAAGCGAGTTTCCGGAAATCGTAATATCTCCATGATTACTCATAACTGCGCCATGATAAAGCTCAAATGTTCCTTTATTATCTATTTGGGATCCTGATGTTCCTGTAAGTGTACTATTTGTCATCTTAAGTATTTCATTTTCACTTATGGACAAAGTTCCACACAGATGCAGATTACCTGAAACGGTTCCAATAACTTTATTATCCGATACTTCATTAAAGTCAATGTAATTAACTACATCCGTCATAGTCGGTCCATCTCCGGATACCGTATGATTATGAATAATATAGCTATCATTGTGAATACTGCTTCCGGTTATGGCAATTGCGTATGCCTGTTCCATCGTAACCATACAATAAGCACTCGCAACCATATTTGTTGTATTTATCTTTCCTATCTGACAATTGCCGCCTAATTGTATCGTTGATTTTCCTGTGATTTTTCCACTATCCTTTGTTAACGCAATTCCGTCACCTGAAATAGTTCCCCCATTTATACGTATCTTTAATTCTCCTGTTCCATTGGGATTTTGCGACCCATAAATTGCCTGAACAGAACCTGATTCCATATTGATTGAAGCATCGCAAGATGTTCCTCCCGGTTTATTTCCTCCAATCACCGCATAATTACTAACACCATCTAATGCAGTGACAATTGGATTACCAGTCAAATCGGTATAAGACACTTCATCTTCGCCATGATAAAGCAACGTCTTTCCTTCCGTTTCCTTTATCGTTATTTCCTTATCTGACGTATAGATTACGTGATTAGTCAAGTCAACTGCGAGTGCAGTTCCTGCTGCTCCATTGGGTGTCTCAGGAGTCACAGCATCCTCAAAGTATTCGCCCTCATAAATCTCTTCGATTACGGATTCCTCTGTAATCGCTCCTCCTATAGTCTCTTCGGTAACAATTTCATTCTTATCCGACACATCCAATAACTCTGTTTCTTCTATCATCTGCCCTGCATAGACGTTCCCTACATTCATAGTTAAACATAAGGCCAGTGTCATGATAATAGATAATACTCTTCTCCCTCTTTGCTTATGCATATAACTTCCTCCATCCCATAATAGTATTTCATAAATAATCGTCACCAAGATAAAATATTTACCCTTTTAGATTATCACATTTTAACAAAATTCTCTACAAATAAATGATAATTGTGTGATTATTCACTTAAATATTGCATTTGGATTGATTTTATTATAGAATAATTTTAATACGATAGTTAATTCTATCTTCGGGGAGGCAGTTCAAAATGAAGAATGCAGATTTAAAAATATTGATTTGTGATGATTCTATCCTGGCCAGGAAAAATCTTCGAGAGAATCTTAAATCTCTAGGATGTTTAAATGTAATCGAAGTTTCTGACGGGCAGGCCGCAATCAATACTTATCGCGCAGAACAACCGGATATTACTTTCTTAGATATTGTTATGCCGGTCAAAGACGGGATCACCGCGGTGAAAGAAATATGTGAGTACGACAGCAAAGCCTATGTCGTCATGGTTTCCTCTGTTGGTACACAGAGTCATCTCAAAGAAGCCATTCGATCCGGTGCACAGGATTTTTTACAAAAGCCTGCAACCATAGAACAGTTGGAAGTAATTCTTGCTCATCTTACAGAAGATTAACGGCAGAAATACTATAATGTGAAATTTCTTTTCACTTGCAAGAATGGAGATTACTATGAGCCAAAAGGACGTCTTTTTTACTGAATTAATAGCAAATATTAATAGATTTGTTGAAACCGAAGTAGAAGCCCAACCAATTGAAGTTCTATCCAACCTGCCCAAAGATTGCTACATATCTCAAAATGTAATTGGGGATTACTGCGCGTTTACGGCAGTGTATGGGGATGAGAAAGCACTTTGTGATTTTGCCATTCACTATTCCAAATTTGATATAGATTCTTTTGATGATATAACAAAAGAAGTCCTTGCGGACTTCTTAAATCTTCATAATGGTCTTTTTACTGTTAACCTTTCTAACGAACATGGCTTAGAGTGTTCTCTTCTGCCACCCTGCATGTCGCCGGACAAGCTGTCTGATTATGAAGGAACTATGTATCGTATCCCGGTTCAGTTTGAATTTGGTCTCATTAATTTTGTTCTATCCGAAAGATAATCTAATTCTTCTTGTCTATCTCTTCTATATCATAACGTACCAACAATTTCTGATTATCATTCATACTGCAGAAATTATCTACGATTCTTTCTGCTACCAGCACTCCATTCTCCAATGTCGTATCCATTAAAATTACGATAAACTGACTATTGCTAAAATGATTCGCAACATCTCCTCTACGAAGGGAAAGATGTATGGATTGTTTGAGGATATCCATCGCTTCCTGCATCTGTATTACATCCAAAGTCTCGTTATTCTGAGCCTCCAGAGTAAAAAGCAATGTCTGTACATTCTGTTTTGTTCTTCCAATACAGCGCGCAACAAACTGGTAGATATTCTTAAAGCCTTCATACTCTACCTGATAAACTCCATTCGCAAATTGTCTCTCTTCCATAAACTTCTTGAGATAAATCAAGTCAACATGAGTACCGGTATCGATATTCGAGATACACTCATCATCCTCTTCCCCACCATAGAAGTGAAAACCGCTCTTTCCATTCTGCTTTACATAGTACAGAGCACGATCGGCATTCTTATACAAAGTAAGAAACTCAGAGCCATCCTTGGGACTAACACATATTCCAATAGAAATTCCTGCTCCTGCTTCCAGTGTATTCATATCCCGAAATGCACACTCTGCTGCATCAATAATTTCACGTGCCTTGCTTTCTGCCGTTTGTCTCTTCATATTACCACGGAAAAACAAGATAAATTCATCTCCACCAATTCGGCACGCAATATCCTCATCCCGAATCATCTGCATTAGTATCTTAGAGAACTTCACTAATACAGCATCCCCGATAATATGTCCATATGTATCATTTACCGCTTTAAAATTATCAATATCAAGCATAAACATAGTTCCGCGTCTTGTTGGTTTACGCAAATAAGAATTGACCTGTTGTTCCAGATAAGAGCGATTCCATAAGCCTGTCAGATTGTCCTTTTGCGAAACTATCTTCATTTCTTTTGTATATTCAGACAGCACCTTCTTAATAAGTGCACTACCTTCCTCTACACAATCCGGCGATGTACTTAATTCAAAATCATCTTCTGTAAAAACAACATTCTCTTTAATCATTTGAAGCATAATTTTAGCAATATCGGGATCAAACTGGTGACCACTTTCATTCCTGAATTCTTCAACAATCTCCTTATGTGATCTTTTCTTACGATAGGAACGTTCTGAATTCATAGCATCATAAGCATCTGCTACGCTAATGATTCGAGCAATACAGGGAATGTCTTCTCCGCAGATTCCGCTTGGATAACCAGTTCCATCAAACCTCTCATGATGGAATCTTGCACCATCCGATGCATAGTCAAGCATATTGATATCCTTCAGAATGTCTGCTCCTACAATCGTATGACTCTTTACAACGTCATATTCTTCCTCTGTCAATCCTCCGGGCTTACTCAATATCGAATCAGAAATTCCAATCTTTCCTATGTCGTGTAATAAAGCCACATACTTAATATTATTGACTTCATTTTCTGTAAATCCCATACGTCTCGCAATCTCTTCCGAACAGAGTGCAACACGAATTGCATGCCCTTTGGTATGAATATCCTTTGCATCAATAAGACTTGCTATGGCAGAAATGGACATAACCGTTACGCGTTCTGTCTCCTCTGTCTTCTTATTGACCTGATACTCAAGGTCATGCTTTAGATCGCTCAATTCCATAATTCTGGATATTCTCGAGCGCATAATATCATATTCAAAAGGTTTCCGAATAAAATCCATTGCTCCCATTCGGAACCCACGTAGTTCACTTTCTGTATCCCCTGATGCCGTCAAAAAAATAACCGGAATATCTTTCGTGTATGGATTCATCAAAATCCTTTCGTACGTTTCAAATCCATCCATATCAGGCATAACCACATCCAATAAGATCAAATCCGGTATGGTCCTTACCAGGAATTCCAGCGCCAGTTCCCCTGACTTTGCCATCGATACACGGTACTCACCCTTTAGCTGCTCCTGCAAATACTTTAGATTAGTAATATTATCATCCACTACAAGAATCTGCCGTAAAGCCTTTTTCTCCATTTTATTACCCCTTACTATCTCCCTAAACTCCTAAAAAACCTTTCACTGTTTCTTTCATTTCATTTACTTCACATACTTTATTATGAACAATCGGCGCTTTTCTTATTTCTTCAATTGCATTTGGAACATCTACTCCGGATACCGTACACAGCTGATCAATGAGTGCAAAGTCATCCATAGTATTTATCTCTGTACTGGAACCCTTAATTGCTTTCATAACACTTCGACTGAATTTGTATGGACTCGCTGTCGAAGCAATAACTGACTTATTCTCATCACCAGAAGCTGCCTTGTATTTATCGTATGCAATAGCAGCTACTGCGGTATGCGTATCAATGACATAGCCTGTCTTCTCATAAAGACTCCGTATTTTACCAAATACCTCGTCTTCTGTTGCATATATGCCAACAAAATCGCCAAGCTCTCTCTTCATTTCCTCCGTAATCTCATATTGACCTTTTCCATTTAAAGCTGACATCAACTCCATATTTTTCTTGGAGTCGTTACCACAAATACGGTAAATCAGTCTCTCCAGATTACTGGATATCAGAATATCCATAGATGGAGAACTTGTAAGTATAAATTCACGATTTCGATCATAAGTACCTGACTGGAAGAAATCAAACAGTACCTTATTCTCATTCGAGGCACAAATCAGCTTATCAATTGGAAGCCCCATATTCTTGGCGTAAAATGCAGCAAGTATATTTCCAAAGTTACCGGTCGGAACTACCACATTGATCTTCTCATTCTTAGCAATCTGTCCTTCTTTATATAGTTTTGCATATGCATAAACATAATAAACAATCTGAGGTACGAGACGCCCAATGTTGATCGAATTAGCCGAAGAGAACTGGAAACCCTTCTGATTCATCACTTCTGCCAGCTCTTTATCTCCAAAAATTTTCTTCACCCCAGTTTGGCAATCATCAAAATTACCATGTACACCAACGACGAAAGTATTGTCTTCTTTCTGTGTAACCATTTGCTTTTTCTGAATAGGACTTACCCCATCCTTGGGATAGAATACAATAATCTTTGTTCCCTTGACTCCTGCAAAACCGGCCAAAGCTGCTTTGCCTGTATCTCCGGATGTTGCTGTGAGAATCACAATGTCATTCTTAATCTGATTCTTTCTAGCTGCTGTTATCATGAAATGAGGAAGAATGGATAATGCCATATCCTTAAATGCAATGGTTGCTCCATGAAAAAGCTCGAGATAATATGCCCCATCCGCCTTTACAAGAGGTGCCATCTCCTGTGTATCAAACTTACTGTCATAAGCACTCTCAATACAATGCTTTAATTCTTCTTCTGTAAAATCAGTCAGGTACTCCTTCATTACCACATATGCTGTCTCCTGATATGTCATATCCTTAAGCTCATCAAGCGTAACAGAAAGTTCTGGTATACTCTCGGGTACAAATAATCCCCCATCTGCTGACAGACCTTTTAGTATTGCCTCGGAAGCCTTCATTTTGACATTTTCATCTCTGGTACTTTGGTACATTAAATCCATGACTGATATCTCCTCACATACTTTCAATTTTTGAATTTCAGTATAGCATAAAACCTTTCACTCCACAAGAGTATAACATTCGTTGAAATTGACAAAAAAAGACCTCCATGCTCTGTCATGGAGGAATCTTTTTTCATGAACTACGTTAAATTGAATTACTGTATTACTTGTTACAATCAATAATAGAAATTATGGTTACCATAGGCATACAGCAATGTCTTGCTGCTCCAATCTGATGTGGAACGTACAGACTTGAAGTATAAAGCACCTACTGCTGCATTCTCTCCACCCAGGACACGATTCACAGCATTAATCGTCTCAGCATCCGGACAGCTACTCTGATAGCTTCCGTTACTTACCGGACTAAACTGGTCATCCTGAAGGATTACTCCTTCAATTGTGCATGGAAAAGAGGGACTTAACACTCTGTTAATCACCACACTTGCAACCATCATTTTTCCCTGCTCTCCTTCTGTACCTGCTTCTGCCTGAACAATTCGGCATAATGCATCATAATCAGATGCAGAGATTCCATTGTAATTGCTGTTTGAAGTATCCGTTTCTTCCACGGTAGTAGCAGTTTCTTCTTCAACTACGATAACTTCCTCCACTACCTCTGTTGCTGTTTCTTCTTCTGGAATTTCACTCAATACTTCTGTTGACTGGGCTGGTATCTCTTCAAGCTGTACTGTCTCTTCAAGTAGTATTGTCTCCTCGACTGTCTGGCTTTCATTGACTACTGCGCCCAACGCTGTTAATGAATTCTCCGATACGATTGCCAAAGCATCCTCTGAAATGCTCTGATTCTCGGTAACGGTCAATTCTCCAGCGACATCTTCCGGTTTTTTCGTCTCATCCAAATCTTCTGTTTCTTCCGCTTCTGCTTCTGTTGCTTGTGTCTCTTCTGCTTCTGTATCAATGACTTCCTCAGACAATTCTTCCTTATCCAAATCCTCATTTACACATTCGGAAACATCGTTTCGACAAACGAAATCTGTTTCTTTCATCTCTTCTGTTGCATTTTCCTCCGGAATAGAAATCTCATTTGCTTTCATTTCTGTAAAAGCGATCTCCTTCAGCCGTGCAAGTTCGTTCTCTTCCACAGCCTTTTTTGCCAAAATTGCATTCTCCGTCTGCTCTCTGGCTACAAGTTTCTCTGTTTTTTGTTCTCTTTTCAGTTCCTCCTGTTTGGTAAGGTTTGTTGATGCTTTCGCAGTTTCCGCTAATGATTCCATTTCTACCTTCGATTCAATATTCATAGAATCTGTAGATACGGATGCAAGAACCATCATCATGGCTCCTACAATCACAATAGCACATTCTCCTAACGTTCTTCTGCACTTCAATTTAACATAAGTAGTAACATCATGAAATCGCTTTTGCAATCGTTCTTTCATAAATTGCACTCCTTATTGTTATTCTGTTGTTTTCACAACAAAACGGATTATAGCATAAACATTTTGTTTTGTTAAGTTTTTATTAAGATTTTGTTGCTATTAACCAAATTTCCTTATGTTTTTATTAAGATTTGTATAATTATTTTAGGAATGTTATACTAACATTGTGCATATAATTATTGTGATTATGCCCAAAGAAGAACCTTTCATACACGTTAGAATGGAGAAAACAATGTCCACTTCATCCGGTACTTTTCAGGCGAAAAAAAAAGACGGAAGTATTTACTTCCGTGCTTCTATTACATATGATAATAAACACATCAGCCTAGGCAGCTTCTCATCTAAAGCTGAGGCCCATAAGGCTTATTTGCGTGCAGGGAAAATTCTAAATTCTCATGTATCCATCGAGTCTGCACATAAGTACAAAGAGCTTTCCTTTGAAAAAAAACTGTCATTAATCAATTTCCGAGATAATCATGTTTATTTCCGAAACCCTATCTACATGAGGAAAAACTTTTTCGAGTACTATCTGGAGCCAGATTACATCTTGCTTTTTGATATCGATGATCTTTTCTATTATGCAAACCACAAAATCATGCGAAGGGGTGGTCATCTCTTTGTCGCCGATTACGGTATGCAGGTAACCATTACCGGTCGTTACGGCATCAAACCATACGCTGTATTAGAGCGCGATTATCGTTTTATCAACGGAAATCCACATGATTTTCGTTATGAAAATATTGAGATACTCAATTCCTTTCATGGAGTTCAATGTATCGAGAGAAAAGGGGAAAGATTTTATCGGGCAAGTATCCATATTAATGGGAATTATGCCTTGGGGGATTTTCCCTCAGCAATTGATGCTGCCATTGCTTATAACAAAGCAATTGATATGCTCGACAAATGTGGCGTTCATAAAAATTACTCTTCGAATTATATCGAAGGCTTCAATGGCTCCAAATATGCACAAATCTACTCCGAGCTGCAGCTTTCGCCTGCTTTTCTTTCCTATCTTTCCGATATCACTTATAAGCATAATCAACAAAGCTGATATTTAAAGAAGAACCATCCGTAATTCCATTAATCGAAACACTGCTCTGATACTGCCACATAGAGTATTGATAGGGATAATCTGTCGTCTCTCCCGGACTCATCAGCCACTTATCATATCCATTTAATTTATCCAGCTCAAGCTTCGTCGCCAATTGTTTTTCATTACCGGCTATCATGGGTTTATAACCATACTGCTTAATTGTCTGACAGAAGTAATCCGCACATTCTGTTCTCTGCTCTATTGTAAGATCATCTGTTCTTGCAGTATCATTCTCAATCGTCTCCGTCATATACACAATGGGATATGCCAATGTATATCCCGATACAGCAGCTACGGCGTAATTTGCTTCTTCAACAGCTTCTTCTTTCGTTGTTGCCTGTGAGTAGAAATAAATTCCTACTTTAATCCCATTCGATAACGCTCCTTCTATATTCTGTGTAAAATTCTCATCCACAACTACTTTTCCGCTGCTGTAACCTCTTACTCCCATACGAATCATCGCAAATTCGACTCCAGACTCCTTCACCAGCTCCCAATCAATGTCTCCCTGATATTTTGACACATCAATACCAACCGTAGACGTCTTTCTCCCATTTGTGTAATACTCTAATTCATCTCCAACTCTTCTGAAAAAAACCGGTTGATAATGATTTTTCGGAAGCTTTTCATTTACCTCCACCAATTCGGGATTTTTCTCATCATTACTCACATCAAACGCATCACCCGATACCGTATTCTTTGATACACTATCTTTAGATACCGAATTACCCGATAAGGAATTCTTTGATATGGAATCGTCAGAGATTGTTTTATCCGTTAATCCATAATCTGCGGAGACACTGTCCTTGGAATACTTTTTATCAGGATCTTTCTCCGTTTCCACCTCATCATACATATTCCAAAAGTCCAGTTCATCTGAGGTACGTCCATACCCGTCAGCGCTGTCTTTAACTGTGGTTGAATTGTCAGAAACCTTTGTAATCTCCTGATTATCGTGAGGCCTTTGACTGATTCCCTCTCGATTTAAAAATAAAGTAAAGGACAGAACTCCAAGAACCACAAGGGAAGCCACAAGTGCTCCACATGCAAGTTTTGTCTTAATATTCATTTCATCAAACATGGATTCCTTCTCATGATTCATTCATTTGTTCCTCATTCATTTCCTATTTGACTGTTGTATTTTTCTATATTATAGTAATTGTATGAAAAAAAACACATATCACAATAAATACTGGAAATATATTTTTTTATCCGCACTACTGAGTATGCTTTTTCTAACTTCATGCACTTTCACAAAACCCATTTCAAAGTCCGGGTTCTATTTTGATACCATGGTTACTATTAAACTTTACAATTCCAACGATGAGCAGCTTCTCGACCATTGTATGGAACTGTGTTCTAACTATGAACAGCTTTTCAGCCGCACGATCCCAACTTCAGACATATCTAAGATCAATCAATCCGGTGGCCGAAGTGTAACTGTTTCTGACGAAACAATATCGCTCATTCAAAAAGGACTCGATTATGGTAAATTATCAGATGGTGCCTTTGACATTACAATAGGTTCTGTCAGCAGTTTGTGGGATTTTTCATCCGTAAGCCATAACATTCCAGATTCTGACACCATTTCACACGCTGTATCTCATGTCAATTATAAGTCTGTCATCATTTCCGGTAACCAAGTGACTCTCAGCGATCCGGAAGCCCAAATAGATCTTGGAGGTATTGCAAAGGGATATATTGCAGATCAGCTAAAAATGTATCTCACCAATGAAGGGGTAAAACATGCCATAATCAACCTAGGTGGTAATGTACTCACTATTGGCTCCAGGTCAGGAAATAACCCTTTTCATATTGGCATCCAAAAACCTTTTAAGAATCGTAATACAATGATTGCTACAGTTTCTGCAATAGACAAATCTATCGTAACCTCCGGTCCTTACGAACGATATTTCCGTGATTCAAATGGCAAGCTATACCATCATATTCTGAATTCTCATACCGGTTATCCCATTCAAAACGACTTGAATGGAGTAACTATTCTATCCGATCATTCTGTTGATGGGGATGCCCTTTCTACCATTTGTTATGTCCTCGGAAAAGAAAAAGGGACTGAACTAATTGATTCTTTCGATGGTGTGGAAGCCATTTTTATTGATGAGGACTACAATCTTACCTATACCGATTCCTCTTTAGCCGACTTTGTAACACCCGCACCATAAATACGAATACACTTTTTCGGACATTTTTCTACACAAATTCCACATCCTGTGCATTTGTCATAATCAATATGTGCAAGCATATCCGTAATTACGATTGCATCCGATGGACAATTCTTTGCACATAATCCACATCCTATGCAGCCGACCTCGCATGCTTTCATAACAACAGGTCCCTTATCTTTAGAAGAACAGTTAACTCGTGTTATGCTCTCCTGTGGAATCAGTTCAATCAAATGCTTCGGACATTCCTTCACACATTGACCGCATGCCTTGCATTTGCTCTCATCAACAACTGCAATCCCATTTACAATATGAATTGCGTCGAATTGACAAACAGAAACACAAGCTCCATCTCCCAGGCAACCAAAGTTACATTTTTTCGGTCCTCCATTTGGAACAAAAGCTTTCATGTGACAATCCTTTTCGCCATAGTACTCATAATCAGCTCCTGCCCTATCACAATTTCCTCCACACATAACATATGCGGTCATTGGTTTACTTTCAGATGCTTCCTGACCCATAATCTGTGCAACCTGTGCTCCTACTGCAGCACCTCCTACCGGACATCCATTCACAGGAGCTTCTCCCTTAACAATTGCTGATGCAAGACCAGAACATCCTGCATAACCACATCCACCACAATTATTGCCCGGAAGGACCCCCAATATAGCCTCTTCTCTCTCATCTGTTTCAACCTTAAATTTAATGCCTGCAAATCCAAGGAATACTCCAATCAACAATCCAACGCAAGCGACACACGCAGTCGCAATCACGATTCCTACAATACTCATATTCTTCTCCCATCCGAAGCGTTTTTCGCATCACAAGATTTGTGTTCTACACAATTCTATCGAATTCCTGCAAATCCAAAGAAGGCGATCGCCATAAGCCCTGCTGTCAGTAATACGATTGGCATTCCCTGAAATGCCTTTGGTACATCATTGTATTCCATCTTCTCACGCAATCCAGCAAGAATAATAATCGAAATCGTAAATCCTCCTGCCGTTGCAAAACCATTGACAATACCTTGAATAATGGTATACGACTTTTGAACATTCATCAATGCGACACCAAGTACTGCGCAGTTGGTTGTAATCAATGGAAGATATACACCAAGTGCCTTATATAGACCAGGAATAGCCTTTTTTAAAAACATTTCTACAAACTGAACCAGCGCTGCAATTACAAGAATAAATACAATTGTTTGAAGATATTGAATACCCAATGGATCGAGAATAAACCTGTAAATTACTCCTGCCACTGCGCTCGCAAGTGTAATAACAAATATAACAGCCACTCCCATTCCGGTGGCAGTCTCTACCTTCTTTGAAACTCCCAAAAATGGACAAAGCCCCAGAAATTGACTTAGTACGACATTATTTACGAGAGCTGCTCCAATCGCAATCAAAATTAATTGTCCCATTTATTTATCCATCCTTCCTGCGCATTCTCCAACCATACTACATCCCATGCACTTGGATGTATCACAAGCAGGAACTGTTTTTCCCTTATTTGCTGCACTCTGCTTAATCTTATTCTGTAAAGCTACCAGACAGGCAAGAACAAAAAAAGCCCCCGGTGCCAATATAAAAATCGTAACCGGTTCGTACGCTTCCGGCATAATTTGAAATCCGAATGCACAGCCGGATCCAATTATCTCTCTGACAATACCAATACAAGTCAATCCAAGCGTAAATCCAAGACCCATTCCGATTCCATCAAACATCGAATTAATGACTCCATTTTTGTAGGCAAAGGCTTCTGCTCTTCCTAAAATAATACAGTTAACAACAATCAAAGGAATATAGATTCCAAGTGCAGAATATAGAGAAGGTAAATAACCCTTCATTAACATCTCCACTATAGTAACAAACGAGGCAATGATAACGATAAAGGCTGGGATACGGACTTTATCCGGAATTATCGTTCTCATGGCTGAAATAACCATGTTCGAAAGAATTAACACGACCGTTGTGGAAAGTCCCATTCCAATTGCATTAATACCTGATGTGGTAACTGCCATTGTTGGACACATTCCAAGCATTAGT
>CAYZUC010000054.1:12931-18643 GCA_964481705.1 uncultured Lachnospiraceae bacterium | reverse complement strand
CGCCTTCCTGCGCAGCCTTATGGATCTCTATGATATGTACCTCCAGCAGATCCGTATATATGTTTCCTTCTTCATCTCTCAGCAGGAACTTGGTATGACACTTTTGGGTACTCAGATAATCAAAGTCAAGTATACTGATACTGACACATCTTCTCAGCTTCCGGTACTTCTGGCCGGTAAAGAGTACTCCTGAGAATTTCTTGGTCAGATAGAATAGGGTTCTTCTGTCCAGACAATCCTGTGACCGTACCTGAATCTCAATCAGGATATTCTCCCGATTATTCAGTTCGAGCAGAACGTCTACAATTCCTTCCTTATCCATCCTGTATTTTCTCAGCAAATGTGTATTCAGAAGCTTGATGGACTTGATTTCTTCTTCCGGTATGTCCAGCGCTGCGCTGATGAAGTTCTTTTGTACTTCCTCCAGTTGAAAGATACACTTTGCTCCGATATCTTCCATGGGGAATATCATCGTGTTCTGTTTGTCTGGCTTACTTTGTCTGCTTTGCTTACTGCTTCTGCTCATTCTTCCTCTTTTCTGCATTGTTTTATAACTGAAATACAGGCAGAGAAATATAAGAGGACAGACCTAATCAAACGTGTCTGCAAGTTCATTCAATAACTTGTCCACTCATTTCTACAAGCTCATTAAATGGCTTGATTGCTCACGTCTACAAACTCATTATATTTGATTTCAGAAAATAAAACAATACGCCGTTTCTATTAATTTACATTTCCTTGGAAACCTTGGGCAGAATCGCCCTGTGAGTCTCTTTTGAGACTGGATTTTACTTTTGTAAGTAGCATACTTTGGCATGCATATACTGATAAAAGTCAGTGTAACAAATAAGTCATTATAATTCAAGTAAAATAGGAAAAAGGCTCCACCAAAACGGCGCGTGCATTTAAGAAAGAATATGATATCTCAGCAACCTAGCTTCGTATACAAAAAAGTACACCCTAATTCGTTAATATGTAAGGCATACTTTTATAGAGCATATATTTTCTTCTTTTCGTTTATGGGATTACATATCTTCCAAGCAAATCAATCGAATCGCTGCATCCTCCCGGGCGGCTTTAACTACTTCTTCCGTAAATCCAGTCTTGGCAAATAAATACAGCCATTGGTTTTTCTGAGGGAACATCTCTGCCTGCTCCTGTAGATCCCGCAGCACGCTAAGATTGACTTTTGTATTCGTCCACTTACACTCACCCAGCAGGATAGAAGACTGATCTGCCGCCAGAAGGTCTATTTCTTCCTGGCATTTTTTGCTTGGATTATTCCCCCACCACCGTCCTATTGTTCCATAGAAGAATGGTGCCTGTTCAAATACACTCTGCTGAAACATATATTGTATACAGATTCTCTCAAATACCATTCCCATGAAATCATTCAGGTGTGGGATGACTGCTGTCTGATAGACCTGTTTTCCAAGTCCTTTTACAATACTGCTGTTATTGGACTGTACGAACCGATACCAGAAAATAAACATGGTATCCTCAATAGAATAAATCGTTTTGCGACTGCTTTCCGGTTCCGTGCTTGGTGTTTCCTTTTTCACAATTCCAAGTGACATCAAAGTCTTAAGCTGATTGGTACAGGCAGCACTATCCTCACCAACCCGCTGTGCTATATCATTTAGTCTGCTCGCTCCGTCAGCGATGGCACCCAATACAGAATTATAAATAGCAAAATTACGAAGCTCCTGCTTCATGAGATTTGTTGGCTCCTCAAATAACCTTCCCGAGCTTTCAAAAAATAGTTCCATGATATTCTCATCAACAGACAGTTCCGGTTTAATACGACTCATATATTCCGGAATACCTCCGGTTACTCCATATAAAACTGCCTGTGATATAACATCATAGTGCTGCCATGCCTTTTTTGCCTCAAAAAAGGTAAACGGCAAAATTCTGAACTGCATCGTGCGTCTTCCATATAGAGGGCTTTTATATCCCAACACCTGATTTTCCATAAAACTCATAGAGGAACCACAGAGAATCAGAAACAATCTGCTGTCTTTCCATTTCAGATCAATATGAGCCTGAAGGATAGAAGAAATGGCATGATTGCCCTCAGCCATATAAGGATATTCGTCAATTACAAGAATCAGGCGTTCGTCTGCAATCGTGTCAATATAAGAAAATAAATCTTCATAGGATTGAAAGGCGGGCATTTCTGTCCCCGGCATCATGGTCTCAAAGACAGTTCTTGAGAATTTCTCCAGATTATCCTTTTCTGTCCCCTCAGTAGCCATATAATAGATTGCTTTTTTATTTTCACAGAATTTATGAATCAATGTAGTCTTGCCCACACGCCGTCTGCCATAAATGACTGCAAATTCAAACTGATTATCCTTGTATTGTCTATTCAGTTTATCTAATTCTTTCTCTCGTCCAATGAACATATGAAACCTCTTTTCATATTTGCTAAAGTTAACTTTACTAAACATAACTTTAGTTAAATTATATGACCTGTCAGAATAAAAGTCAAGACGAACCAATATGCGTGATCAGGATTCTTTTGTATTGAACACACTGGATGATATAAAATAATCATTCTTTTACAAAAACAGCAGGGGCTATTTTCTTACCCCTGCTGCACTGTTCAGATTCCTATTCGTTTCTCAAATTCCTGAATGGATTCACAATGTGCTGCCAGCTTGAGCCACATTTCAAGCGTATCCGTATTCTCCTGCTTTTTAATCATATCTTTCAGTACCGGCGAGATATTTCCTTGTTCCTCCAAAAGTTCAAGAATCACATTTTGTCTGGTTGTCAATATGCCTCTGATTTCACCTCTACTCTCACCCTCGGAAACTCCAGCGGCCTTCCCCTGATCATACACGTAGTCTTCACGTGCCTCCTGATCTCTTCTTACCTTCTGGTGATATTCATATTCTTCTTTGATTCTCTTTGTCAGACTCATTTCCCTCAGCACCTCGATTGCTGTTAAGATTCCTCGATTCTTTGTCTTTGCTTGCATCGTCTCTAACTCGTCCTCCTTCCTGCAGCGAAAGAACTCTACCCATTCCTTGATGGCATCGCCTTCCTGCGCAGCCTTATGGATCTCTATGATATGTACCTCCAGCAGATCCGTATATATGTTTCCTTCTTCATCTCTCAGCAGGAACTTGGTATGACACTTTTGGGTACTCAGATAATCAAAGTCAAGTATACTGATACTGACACATCTTCTCAGCTTCCGGTACTTCTGGCCGGTAAAGAGTACTCCTGAGAATTTCTTGGTCAGATAGAATAGGGTTCTTCTGTCCAGACAATCCTGTGACCGTACCTGAATCTCAATCAGGATATTCTCCCGATTATTCAGTTCGAGCAGAACGTCTACAATTCCTTCCTTATCCATCCTGTATTTTCTCAGCAAATGTGTATTCAGAAGCTTGATGGACTTGATTTCTTCTTCCGGTATGTCCAGCGCTGCGCTGATGAAGTTCTTTTGTACTTCCTCCAGTTGAAAGATACACTTTGCTCCGATATCTTCCATGGGGAATATCATCGTGTTCTGTTTGTCTGGCTTGCTTTGTCTGTTTCGTAAGTTTTGCTTACTGTTTCTGCTCATTCTTCCTCTTTTCTGCATTGTTTTATAACTGAAATGCATGCAGAGAAATATAAGAGGGCCGACATGAAGGATTGTATCTGCAAGCTCAATAGATGGCCTGCTTACTCACGTCTACAAACACATTATATTTGATTTCAGAAAATAAAACAATACGTTCCTACTATTGATTTACATTTTTAAACATTTGGAAACCTTGGGCAGAATCGCCCTGTGAGTCTCTTTTGAGACTGGACTTTACTTTTGTAAGTAGCATACTTTGGCATGCGTATACTGATAAAATTCAGTGTAACAAATAAGTCATTATAATTCAAGTAAAATTAAAAAGGCTCCACCAAAATGGTGAAGCCCATATAAGATTGCAGATAATCCGGTCAGATAACAGAGTATTTAGAAAGCTTGTCTGCTTCCGCCGCGATACGTTGCATCATATCTGTAAACTCCTGAACAATCAATACACTTTTCTCGCTTAAACTGTATGCTTCCTCTGTATTGGCCGATATTTCCTCGCCTGTAGCAGACAAGGATGAGATGGCATCTACGATTTTATTATTGGCACCTCTTAAGTTTGTAACACTTGCTCCGACTGCCCCGATACTATGATTCAAATCCTTCATTTTCTCGGCAATACTCACAAACTCTGTCCTTGTCTCCACAATCAATTCCTTTTGTCTTTCAGATACCTGTACGGTATCCTCTACCTTTGATGAAACATCTGTTGCATTGATGCTTAATTCATTCACAATTTGGGATATATTCTCTGTCGCATTTTTGGTTTGCTCTGCAAGCATTCGAATCTCCTCTGCTACAACCGCGAATCCTCTTCCTGCCTCGCCTGCTCTTGCTGCCTCTATGGATGCATTTAGCGCAAGCAGATTGGTTTGTGACGAAATATTTAAAATAATGCTGACAATTTCACGTACAGCTTCGGACTTTTCCTGCATTTCCTCAGCAGCCTTTCTCATAACCAAACTTGATGATATAGATACTTCAGCTTCATCGTTAATTTTCGTAATCGCATTTACGCCATTTTCAATTAACATGTTGCAATCGGATGCGATCTCAACAATTTCATTTGCCCTCCCATGTGTTTCATCTATGATATGTTGTATGTCTGAGGTCATATAGGTCTGCTGTTCTATTGACTCTGCTGTTGATCCGGTGCTTTCTGATATATCCTTCATGGAGCTGCAGATTGCCTTTGTCATATCAAGGATTGTGTCGATTGATTGCTTTCCGATCCCCAACTCTTTTTGCACATCCCGGGAACTCAAAACTACTTCCTCGGCCATATCTTTAGACTGTTTTGCTGCATTCTCCATTTGGTCAGAAGATTCCTCAAAAAATTTCTTTACATTTTTAACCCCGCACACAGCTGCTACAACTGTCACCGCAACAATAATGAACTCAATCATAATGATTTCCAACACGTCCAGTATCTGATTGGCAGAAATAATCAGAGTGATGACTTTAATGATATTGACAATAATAAGCCAAATACAGGTTCCGTATACCACCCGTTTATCAAGAAAACACACAAATACCAGAATCAGGGGAATCATATATGGATATGGTGTATTACCATTACACATTAGCAGGATAAAAGCATATGTAACGGAAAAACTGATTGCTGCATAGTAGAGCAGTCTCTTTTTCCCTTTTCCAGTAACATAAAAAATCACATTCCCTATATAGGTAATGACACAGACAATCAACGGTACGATGCTCAATATCTGTTCTTGTCCTGATGATGTCAGCTGTGACATCAATCCTACAACCAAGAAAAAGGATATCACCGATAATGCCGTAAATAACACCTTATTGCTTCTTTTCAACTGAATCTCATTCATATGAATACCTCCTGCTATCCTTCCTGAATCTCATATTCACCAGCATCTAATTCCTTCAAATCCCCATTTTGCAAATATAAGACCGCTGTCGTATGAAACGGAACCGATATATGATAAATAATTTTATGATCTGTACGATACTTCCACCCCATTTTATAAGTCCCCATCACGGAAACATACTCTCCCCATACCTCTCGCACCAGCGGATTCGGCATTGGTTTCAGCTCCATACGGCTGCATCCTGTCTCTTCCTCAGAAGGATGAAAGCCACACATTCGTCTGTAC
>CAYZUC010000054.1:0-12915 GCA_964481705.1 uncultured Lachnospiraceae bacterium | reverse complement strand
ATCCATTCCACAATCGCTCCATATGCATAATGGTTCAGACTGTTCATTCCTTCTTCATTCATAGTTCCATCTTCAAGAATCGAATTCCATCTTTCCCAGACGGTAGTGGCTCCCATATTAATTTCATACAGCCATCCCGGATATTCCTCATTCAGCAGCACAGTATATGCTGTTTCATTTCTTCCGTAATCTGACAGTACATTGCAAATCAACGGAGACCCAACAAAGCCCGTGTCCAGCTTACCGTTGTTACTTTTAATCCGATTCACCAGTGCATTAACCAGAATTTCTGATTTTCCTTCCGGAAACACCTGAAATGCAAGTGCAATCGCAAGTGCCGTCTGCGTCTCTATCGTTCTCAGTGAGCCGTCTTTATGAAAATAGGTTTTTATGATTTCTGTATAGATTCCCTGTTTTAAAACATCAAACCGTTGTTGATCCTCCTGATAGTGCAGTTCCTTTGCAGCAGCAGATAGAATACTAACGGATTTATAATAATACATAGACGCTATATAGTCAGGATCCGTTTTCCCGATAGGATTATGAAGATTCCCATTATCAAGAGCCAGCCAGTCACCCAACTGATCAGAGCCCTGCCACAACAAAATATTCCCATGTGCATGTGCTGTTTCACTGACCTTGATAACCCAGTCCCGCATCATTGGGTAATGCTCTGCTAATAATGAACGGTCACCATAGTGAATAAACAGATTCCATGGCAAAATCGTTGCTACATCTCCCCATGTACATGCATAGCCATGCTGTAAAAACAGATTGATTCCTTCATGTGGCTTTATTTTGGGATAAGGAGCAAAAAAAGGAATTGCCCCATTCATCTTGAGCTGTTCTGCCCGGATATTTCTGATATAGTGCGCATAAAAGGCAGATGTATCCATATTGAAGCATGCCGCTCCACAAAATATAGTCGTATCTCCCGTCCAGCCCATTCTCTCATCACGCTGCGGACAGTCGAT
Organism: uncultured Lachnospiraceae bacterium; assembly: GCA_964481705.1. Lineage (GTDB taxonomy): Bacteria > Bacillota > Clostridia > Lachnospirales > Lachnospiraceae > CAYZUC01. Next base: position 11,941 of record CAYZUC010000054.1, on the reverse strand, counting down.
CGGAATATCCAGGAAATTATCCCGCTGTCCCCATAATGTATTCTGAAAGAGCTGGTTCAGCTTCGCATTGCTGGTCTTTATAGTTCCTGTTTCATCCATTTGTGACATGATGACACAGGCTGTAAAGCAATCAGCCGTAACCTCTTTGATTCCCTCCACCTGTACATATCGAAAACCAAAATAAGTGAATTTAGGCCTGATTTCCTTCATTCCTGGACCTTTGTATCTGAACTCGGCTTTGGCTGTTCGTAGATTCTCACGATGCAGAAAACCATTTTGCAATATTTCTCCATATACCAGCCTGATATCCACCTTTTCCGCGCCGGTCATATCAACAGTTACCCAACCGGTGATATTCTGACCGAAGTCCAGTATGATGTCTCCCCTGACTGTATGAAGCACAGCAACAGGCTGTATTTTTTTGACGCAGACAATCGGTGGATTACTCCGTTCTACAAGCGGCTCTTTGACAGATATCGCCTCGACATCCTTCCACTTCGTATCATGTAATGTGAGATCAACAATCTCTCCGTCATAGATACCATTTTCCAATATACCGGAATGCTTCCAATTCCAGCTTCTGTTAGTTACAACTATTTCCTCGGTGCCGTCTTCATATGTAACGTGAATTTCACAGATGACAGCCTTACGATCTCCATAGATATTTTTATAACCGCCATCAAATACAAACCGACCTTTATACCACCCTTCTCCCAAATAAAATCCAATAGAATTTGCTCCATATTGGAACGCATCCGTAACATCAAATGTCTGATACTCTAAAAAGGAATCATATGCATGATAGCCTGGCAGCAAATACTCATCCCCAACCTTACAGTCGTTTATATACATTTCATACAAACCCAGACCGCAGACATAAGCTCTTGCTTTTCTTACCTTTCTGCCAATCGTTATAATCTTCTCAATATATGGATTGGCATCATAATCGTTTTTGGGCGAAATCCATTCTGCACTCCACTTATCCTGAAGCTTAGCCGTTTCAAAATAAGAAATCTCACTCTCTGCATATTCGTCGCAATCCGTCCATACCTGTACTTTCCAGTAATATCTGGTATAAGACTTCAATGTCAGATCAATATGATATGCTTTGCTGTCTGCCTGCACATCATCTCCGCTGTCATACACAATCGACTCTGTATCAAATTGTCTGCTTACAGATATTTGTACTCTCGCCGCTCTCTGCCTCTTGGCAAACGTATCAAGCACAAGCCATGATAGTGAAATGTGGGGATAATCATATCCCAAAGGGTGATACAGATGGTTCACTTTTAAATTTGTTATTTTCACCGCTGTTCCTCCGCCATCAGTATCTTAATTCCTCTCTTCCGCAAAACGGATCAATCGGACTGATTCCTTTAAATTCACTTCTACCAAGTATTTTCTCGATTACTGTTTCAACCATGACATCATGATTGGAGTAACAGTTGATATAGGTCTTAATCATAGGGACATCCAGCAAATGATAGGGATTGGCAAGACTGATGAACAGAGTGTCGGTCTCATGTACAAACCAGGGAATATTATTTCCGAGTCCAAAGAACGTGTGCCATTGAATTCTGTTCGTTGTCTGGTTACTTGCATTCTCTACATTTCCAAGATAGATCACCAAATCATACTTCTGCTTAATTACAGATACATTGTCTACCCCTGTTGAAAAATCCTCCGGCTCATACGTTGTCACACAAAAGCCTTCCTGCTCCAGCCGTCTCTTCGCAGTGTTCATCACACGTTCATTGGAAGGGAAATTCCCAAGTACCTCAAGCAGTATATGCTTATGTTTCTGAGTGCTGACAGGAAGGAGTTTCTGTGTGTCTTTCACAAGCGTAATGCTGTCCTCTGCCAATTCCTGTGTCCACTTTTTATGTTCATGACAATTCAGTATTTCCAATGCGTTGCGTTTAGGAACCAGTGTTCCCGCTTTTTGTCTGATCTGCAGTCCTATAGAAGCTTTTAGTGACAGAATCCTTCTGTTGGCTTCCATGAGCCGCTCCCGGGACAGGATTCCCGTCTGGTATCCTTTACACATGAAATCATAATCCTCTGCCAGATCCCGGTTGAACAGAAACATATCGCAGCCGCACTCAATCGAATACGGCACTGCTGTTTCTCTGTCCATTGCTGCACAGAAGCCGACCATCGGACTTGCATCTGTAATAATCAGTCCGTTGAATCCAAGTCTTTTTCGGAGTAATTCTTTTAACAAGATTGGAGATAATGAAGCTGGTCTGTACTGATCTTCTCCATGAATTCCAAAATATTCTTCATAGGCAGGTAATGCTATATGCCCGATCATCACTGCCGGCACATCCAGCGCAATCATCTTCCTGTATATATTGCCATAGGAACGTTCCCACTCCTCCACCGATAGAGAATTGACAGAAGTCAGAAGATGCTGATCCCTTTCATCAACTCCGTCGCCTGGAAAATGTTTGATTGTAGGTATGATGCCTTCTTCTTTCGCCGCCTTGATATACTGTGATGCATATCGAACGACATGATCCGGATTGCTGCCATAGGTTCTGACATTCGTAATTGGATTATGATCATTCATATCAATATCTACAACAGGGGCAAATGCCCAGTTAATACCGAGTGCTGCTGCCTCTGAGCAGGCAATCTTTCCTAATCTGTATGCATATTCTTCTTTCCCGGATGCAGCTATCGACATCTGTTTTCCGTAAGCTGTTCCGTCTGTTGCAGCGCCATCGCCACCGGCTTCAAGATTCGAGGGGATCAACAATGGAATCTTTGTATGTTCCTGTGCAAATCGGAAGGTATTCTGCATTTCCTCTGACGCACCATCTCGAAAGAACAGTCCGCCGATGTGCCTGTCTAATAATTCATTTTGCAGATACCCTTCATCGGTAGAATACCCAATCGGACAAAACAATTGACCGATCATCTCCTCAAGCGACATGGTCCGCAGTGTCGTTTCCACCCATTCCGCTGCCTCTGTATCTAAATAAAAAGGTGCCTTTTTCATATCATTCATATTCATCCTCTATATATGTAATCAAATCCTCAAAATGATCCAGTTGATAGGTTATGTGACTATATTCCCGTGCAGCTTTGATCCCTGCACAGTCAAATCCGCCTTTATATGCGGCCTCAGCTCCTGCCGATGCATCTTCGACTACCAGACATTCCGCAGGGAGCAGCTTCAAAAGCTTTGCTGCTTTTAGGAACACCTCCGGATCAGGCTTTGACCTTTCAATCATTGTTCCGTCTGATATACAATCAAAAAAATTCAGTAATCCGATTCGCTCCAGTATCAATTTTGTATTTTTACTTGATGAACCGATTCCGAGTAATAAGCCCTTTCTTTTCAATGCATATAATGTATTCTGAACAACCTCACTTAAATCCTTGCTTGACATCTGTTTTAGAAGCTTCTGATAAAAAAGATTCTTTGCTTCTGCCAGTGTCTGCTTATCCTCATTTGAATATACCTTTTCACCATTTTGCAGAATCAGGTCCAGGCTATCCATACGACTGACTCCTCGTAACTTATCATTCATTTCCTCATTAAAAGGAATCTCCAGCTGATCGGCAATCTTCTTCCATGCTTTATAATGATATTTATCTGTCGAACAGATCACTCCATCTAAATCAAAAATAATGCCCTTATACTTCATTTTGTCTCTCCATCTCTGATGCCGGTCTTTGATTTTGCCCAAATCATTTTCAGTTTTCCTTCATTGTTTAAGAAAATCAGGAACAACAGTAATATCAATGCATTGATCAGAGACTGCATCTGATTTGATACTTCAAGTCGAACAAAACCAAGTGTAATCAATGCAGATGTAATGGCTCCAAGCAATATACCCAGTCTCTCCTCGCTGTATCGTCCGATAAAGCCCCCTACAAACATTGGCAGAAATGCTACAAACATTGTCGAAATGGAAGAGAAATTCAGTGCCACACTTGCAGTACCCTTTGTCGTCAGATTCACGACTCCGACAACTCCCATCAGTGCTCCGGAGAGCGTGTAACAAATGACTGCATTGATATGCTCTCTGATACCAGTATTGACCGCAATCAGTTGTCCGGTCTGTAATGCCCTCATCTCATACCCGAATACTGTCTCATTACATATAAAGATCATAATAATCAATCCTGTCAGTGCCATGATGATTAGATTTCGTGTGGATGAAATCTTTAGTAAATGCAGGCTGGTAGATAATAATACGCCCTCTCCCTTTGTTACCACAAAGGTCATCGCTTCATAGATCAGTGTGACCCCAAGGGAAGTAATGATCGGCGGCAGCTTTAGTAGCACATACAGCAGTCCGGAAATCAACCCGAGTACTGCCCCGATTATAATGGAGAGTAAAAACATGACAAACGCCGGTAAATCGTAGATTAAAGTCACTCTGGCTGCTATCACCGAAGATAGTAATGCAATCGCACCGATTGAAAAGTCAAATCTTCCTGATGTAAGGTTCAATGACAGCGCCCATGATGTAAAACCGATCACAACTGTTGATCTGATAAAGGTCAGCATATGACCTGCTGTATTGAAGAGTGCGATGCCCCTCAAATTACATATCAGCATAAAAAGCAGCAACGTAAAAACGGGGATTCCAAAAGTGCCGACTATTCTTTTACCAAACTGTTTGCCTTGTTTTTTCATACTCTCACCTATACCTTATTTGTGTAATGCCTGAATGTCTTCGATTGTATATGCCTCAGCAAATGCTTTAAAATCAGCGAAATTAGCTGCATCATTTACGAGCTTAATATAAGAGCTCAGATCATCTGCTGTATATGCAGGCTTTTCTGTACTATTGGCAATTTCAAACAAAGTATTAAATTCCTCTGTTCCGATTGCTGTCCAGTAACCCTGATCAATCCTAAATGCATTTCCGTTATCTCTTACACAGTCAATATTTCCTGTCACGGCGTTAAACATTGCTGCAAAGACCGGTCCGATAGAAGACGCATATTTACCTGTCAGATAGTCCAATTGTGCAGGCTCAGCATTGAATGCCTCCTTGTAGGCATCTGTATAGGAAGCTACAGTAGCCAGTTTAATCTCAGGATTAATCTGTGCAATAGAAGCTCCAAATAGTTCCACTCCGAGTGCAGCCGTTAATACGACCTCCAGATCCGACTCTCCTACCTTTTGTCCGACCGTACCAAAGAATGCCCCTGCCTCATCCGGAAAACCATCAATGGTATCAATCTTGTAGCCGTCTCCTGCAAAAGTACCGAAGTTTCCATTATCGCCCGGCGTATATGTAACTCCTGCTTCCTCAAATGCTCTGATAAATCCAGCAGTTCTCTTCATATGCATATCCACATATGGATAGCCTCCTGCATATACAAGAAAGTTCTTATAGCCGGCATCAATGTAATGCTTTGCCATGTCATATCCGATTACCTCTTCATTTTCCAATGACGGGCCAATGGAACCTACGTAATAAGAATAACCCTTCAGTTCCTCATACTGCTCATCACTGAGTGTTCCGGCACCGACTGCGTAATAAACCTTTGCTTCCTCGCACAGCTTGATACTTGCAACTCTGTCCTGATCTGAGAAGGAGATAATTCCCTTACAATTCATGTTAATGAAGTTTTCGATCGCAGATACTTCTTCCTCTGCTGTTGCGATTCCTTCCGAGTATACAAATTCTACCGGGAAATTCTGAGCGATATAATTTTGATAATAATTCTTGAATGCCACTACCTCTGCGTCAGTAGAATCATAAATCAGCACGCCCAACTTAATCGTGTCCACCGAGCTTAGATCAAAGCTTGCCTGCGCAGCTGCTTCATATCCGTCATTCTCTGACGTTGTCTCCGCTGCAGCTGCAGATTCATTTGCATCTGCTTCCGATGTCTCTGCAGCCTGCTCGGCAGGTTTTTGCTGTCCGCAGCCTGCCAGACTGCCTACTGTCATTGTGATACACAACAACATTGCTAATACTTTCTTTCTCATTTTCTTTCCTCCTAGAAAAATTATATAAACACACTGTGTGTTTACCTGATTAACGCGGCAGAGTCTTATCCCTGAATCCAAGACTTGCACAAAATACCACTAACAAAAACATAACTGCTTTGACTATCTGACTGATTCCCGAAGAGAATCCAAAAACAGGAAGAATTTGATTTAAAAGAACAATGGAAATGGAACCTACCATTGCCGCTGTAATCTTGGAGCGTGCACCGCCCGAAATCGGCATTCCGCCAAATACAATTGCTATCAGTACATCCATTCCGATAGAGGATGCCGTTGTCTTACCTAATACCGGTGCCCTGACAATGGTCAGAAATGCTCCCAGACCCACACCAATACCTGCTATGAAAAAAGCAATAATAGACATCTTGCCTGATGAAATTCCCGTCTGCTTCGCTGAAACCGGATTACTTCCAAGAAATTTATTCATCCTGCCGACTGGAGTCAGTTCAAACACGCTGTAGCATAGGACTCCAAACACGATTAGGATTAACAGCTTCACTATGATGTTATCAAATCCCGAAACGAGCTCACTAGCCACCTCAAGCTGGGACTGACCATTTAGAATCACCTCTGTAAGTGCTCCTAATATACTCAGCATGGCGATTGTCGTCACGAAGACCGGAAGATGAAACAAAGCAGCCAAAGTAGAATTAAATAATCCAATCACAATGCCGACTCCAAGGCAGGTCAGCAGCATAACTGCAATAGAGCCTGTACGATTGACTGCTACAGCACCGCACATAGCACTGACAGCTGTTGCTGCGCCCAATGAAATGTCAAAAGCGCCCATAGAATAGATAAAGGTCGCACCGGTTGCTACAATCGCTACAATCACTACCTGATTCAAAATCACTTTCAGGTTATACAGTGAGATCTGTCCATCCATTGCAAAGTAATAGATAATACTTAAGATCAAAAGTCCCAAAACCGGTGCCAATTGCACGATATTCTCCTGTAGTTTTCTACAGATATGTTTCCATTTCATCTGAATTCCTCCACTTGTCGACAATACTTCTATATCATGGATCCGATTACATTTGCTTCTGAAAGAGTCTCATTCCGTTCAAAACTGCCTGATATCACGCCATCTTTCATAATCAGAATTCTGTCGCTCATTCCGATCAGTTCACTCAATTCTTCAGAAATAATGATACAGGATTTTCCTTCCTGTTTCAGTTGATAGATCAAACGGTACATTGCCTGCTTCACACCGATATCAACGCCTCTAGTCGGGCAGTCCAAAATCAGAATTGAAGAATCTCTTGCAATCCATTTCCCGAAAACTACCTTCTGCTTATTTCCACCGGATAGTTTCTTCACATATTGATTCATAGATGTACATTTGATACTCAGCGCGTCAATTGTGTCAGCCACGTATTTCTTTTCATCCTTTGGAAAAAGAAAATAATGTGCTCTTCTTAATTTATCCATACCTGCTATGGAAATATTGTCCTTAATGCTTGTATTCAAAGATAATGCTTCCGTATCACGATCCTTTGAAACATATCCGAGGCCACATCTCATCGCCACAGCCTCATGAGTGATTTTTGTGTTTGTCCTGATATGACGAACACTCCCTTTTTCCGGTTTTTCAAATCCGAATATGCATTTCCCAAGCGTATGCATTCCACAATGTGATAATCCTCCAATTCCAAGGATTTCTCCTTTATGTAAGCTAAGACTGACATCCTTTAAGGGAGCACAGCTTAAATGATCTACCTGTAGAACGATCTCTTCGTCCACGCTGCCATCAAAGTCCTCTCGGTAAAAGCTTCCCTTCATCTCCCGACCTACCATCAACTGTTTTACCAGTGCCTCATCAAATTGCTCTTCCTGCAGAGATTGAATCAGATTACCATCTCTCAATACAGTCAGTACATTGCATTTTTCAAGCAGTTCATCTAGATCATGTGAAATAAAAATAACACCTTTATTCTGCTCTTTGAATTCATCCATGAGCCTGTAAATGATTTCTCTTCCCTGCTGAGAAAGTGCTGTGGTCGTTTCATCTATAATCAACACCTGCGGGGATTTATTGATTACCCGTGCAATTTCAATCAATTTACGATCCTGATAATCTACCGTCTGAGTCAATGCTCTTGCATCAATATGATCAACTCCAATTTTGAGCAGCGCCTCCTGTGCTTCACGATTCATATCCTTTCGGCTGATAATGCCTCTTTTTCTAAATCGGTTCGTTTCACCTAAGAATATATTCTCTGCAACTGTGATTCCCGGAATCGTACCACTCTCCTGAACGATCATCCCGACTCCCTGATTCAAGGCATCTATCATATTGAGTGGATGAAATTTCTGATTCAACAGATAGATTTCCCCGCTATTTGCTTTTTGCATACCTGCTATAATAGAAGAAAGTGTGGACTTTCCGGACCCGTTTTCGCCAATCAGACCATGGATCTCTCCTCTTCGAATGATCAGATCCACTCCGTCGAGTGCAACTGTCGCACCAAATGTTTTACTGATCTGCTGAGCCCAAATTAGTATTTCTTTTTCCATTCGTCCAACCCCTTTCAAGGTATTTTCCTTTTATCTTGCATTTATTATATCCTGTACTATTTGTTTCTGTAATTGTTTTAATTCATCAAATCAGTTGACTTTTTTTAATATCTGTGTTATTTTCGGGATTACAAATTGATATTTATTAAGAACTGTGAGGCAATTGAAATGGATCTTTCAACCCTAAAACTCAAACTGAACCGGTTTAATCAATCAGAATTATTTTATCAGTCCTATTATGAAGCAGGCAAAAACCATATGATTGAGCAGTTTCTAGATCATATTGACATGGATTTTATCAAAGAAAATAATATCATCATCCCGGAATTGACCCAGACAATCCCGGTAGAACATGATTATCTGGATTCCTTTTTTTTCGACATGGACTCCAAACACAGCATCTGTCTTCAGAAGCACAACTGCTTTTCACCACCGCTTCTGCATCAACATACCTTTTTTGAATGCATCTATGTTATGGAAGGCACATGTACACAGTCTATCAATGGCACTACCGTCATGATGAGAACAGGAGATATCTGTCTGATTCCTCCGGGTGTCAAGCACACCATTTCCGTATTTGATAAAAGTATCATCATCAATATACTGATCAGAAAAACCACATTTGAGGATATCTTTTTCAACTTCATCCGGACAGATAACATATTATCTATGTTTTTCATAAACAATATCTATTCCCAGCACGTGAATGACTATATTATCTTTCATTCCGGCAATGATAATACCATCTACTCCATCATCATCAATATGTATCTGGAATATGTAAATGAAGAGCCCTACTCACACGCAATTCTGAATAATGCTCTGATGATTCTCTTTGCTCAGCTGTTACGTCATTATGAAGAGACCAGTGAACTACCTCCACTGGTCAAGAAAAGCGATGTTCAAGGCTTTGCATTAATCAGATTTATTCAGGACAACTATACAAATGTAACCTTAAATGATATTGCAGAAAAATTTCATTATACTCCTGAATATACCTCAAAGCTGATTAAGGATACTACCGGATTTACCTTTACAAAAATCCTGTCCAGAATAAAACTGGAGCATGCCATTGGTCTACTGTGTGATACAAATATATCTGTTGCAAATATCTGCCATGAAGTAGGATATCTGAATCCTGAACACTTTATCAGAACCTTTAAGAAGACCTATCAGATGACACCGACTGAGTACAGGCGGCAGAAAAGTGGTCAACTTTAGCCTCTCCCATCAGTCAGATCATGTCATCGAGTGCTCCGCGCAGGAAATACGTCGGCGTACAGCTCCATGCATGGCAATAACTGTTGACCATGCTGCTTCCATACGGTGTTTCTTCCGGATCATCAGGATTGTATAATTCCCAGAATGTATCTGCTGATTTTTCAATCATGCCACCCCAGTATTTTTTTATGTGTTCCATAGCCAGTTCTTTTTCTCCACACTTAATTAAAGCTTCTACAAAGTAATGATTCATATACGGCGTCACCATATTCATATCTGGATTGACTTCTATGCAGTGCCGTATCAATCGACTTGCCGATTCACCCTTTACCACACCGGCTAAAATCATCCATACCTGACTTGCATACGAAATTTGCTTTTGGCTTCCGCTATAGAATAATTGATCTGTATCTGACCATAAATACTGCATCGCACTCTCTTTGTATAAATCTGCTTCTCGCCGCAGCATTTCTGCGCTCTCAGCTATCAGAACCCGACCTTGTGTTTTCAATAAGTCTACAATCTCAGCAGCCCTTATTAAAGCTTCAATAAATATTGCCTGTGCTGATGCCTGCTTACTAAGTCCATCCTTCCAGTCAATGAAACAAGGCTGTGAATCCTCTATAAACAACTTCTGATCATTGAACTTGTCCCGAGCAAGTTCAATTTGTCTGTATGCAGAAGGCCATAGTTCCTGTACCGTCTCCAGATCACCTGTTATTTGCGCATAATCAGCCAACGTATACACAAATAGCAGCGAGTAATCAAAGAAAAACGTATCATCAACTACAAATTTAGGTTCTGCAAATACATTTGCTCCCATCATCCCATTTTCTGCTGTTAATCCGGCAAATAAGTAAAGACACCTCTTTACCATCCCATAATCCTTAAAAGTAGAATAATCAGTTAATGCCTGCAGATAAAGGTCCCCCAACCATAATCTGCGATCTCTCTTTGGTCCGTCTTCAAAAAAAGTCTGCATACAATTTGCTAATGTTCTGATACTAACCTCATCAATCTTTCTTAACAGCTCGTCTTTTGTTTTCAGTGGCTGTATCAGCTTCGTATCAACTGCCGACACTGCATCACATCTTACATCCTTGACAACAAGTCTGTATTTTTTTGAAACGTCTATCACTTCAATCATAAGATACTGAAACGCATATCTTCTTTGCATGTTAAGTAATAGAGGCAATTCGTCGATATGATACCATTCTTCTTGTATCCAGCTCTTGCTGAGCCATCCCTCATGATTGGCACTGTCTTCAAACAGCTCTTTTTTTCTCTCGCCAAACTTGATATGAAGAAATGCCGGAGCATCCTGTGGACTTCCCTTACTATCAAAATCCAAGGTAATATAACCAACCGTATGATGTCCGAAATCATAAATCACACAATCGTCTTTCTTTAGTTCAATCCATGTAGTACCGGAAAGGTATTCTTTTGTGGGAAGCCATTCTTCTTTGGCTCTTTGCTCCGTATAGCTAACCGGTTTTTTATATTTGTGAATCAATACAGGATAAAGCTTTTTTGCTTTATCTATGAAATCCTGTACTGTTTTTCTCTTAAGTGATTCATCTATCCAATAGGATTCTGTCATTTTTCTTCCCTTCCTGTCTCCGTTATCCTTTTACGGCTCCGGCTGCAATACCATTGACAAACTGTTTCTGCAGAATCATAAACATCAGCACCAAAGGCAGTGCACATAAAACGCAAGAGGCAAATAACACATTCCACTGAGCCGGGTTCTCCTTATCTCCCAAAAATTGAACCATACACACAGGCAAAGAATACAATGCTCTTTTTGAAATAAATACCATGGGGTAAAAGTAGTCATTCCAGATCCATAATCCCTGTGTAATAATAACAGACGTCACTGCCGGCTTTAAAAGAGGAAATACGATTTTAAAAAAACGTGTAGGCAATCCTGCTCCATCCAGAAAGGCTGCCTCTTCTACTTCAATTGGCACGCTTTTCATAAAACCGGTAAATAAAAAAACAGAGAAAGGCAGAGAACATGTAATAAACATAATCATAGGTGTAAATCTTGTATTTGGTATATGCAGTCTTCCAAACATCTGGGCAATCGGAATGATTGCCATCTGCGACGGAACCACCAGGCCTGCGATAAAGAAAAAATATAGAAATCTCGCTAGTTTTGTTTTGATTCTGGCTATCGGATAAGCTGCCATAGATGCTATAATTACAACAACTGCCACT
>CAYZUC010000053.1:0-18724 GCA_964481705.1 uncultured Lachnospiraceae bacterium | reverse complement strand
GGCACGAAAGGATGCCGACAGCGCGCGCAAGATAGCGGTCGAGCAACTCCGGCAGGTGCGTTACTTTTATAAGCAGGCCCATTGGCTGCAGGAGCGCTTTCCCGATGCCAAACTGCGGGACGTACTGGGCCTGGTTAAGCTGGTTGACCGTGTTTATCATAATGTGGAGTTTTATCGCAAGAAGATGCAGGAAGCAGGAATCGAGCCGGGAGATATCCGTGGGATCGAAGACCTTTCCGCATTACCATATACCACAAAGAACGATTTGAGAGATACCTATCCCTTTGGTCTATTTGCAGTGCCACAGTCACAGATTGTACGTGTACATGCATCGAGTGGTACTACAGGCAAAGCTACTGTAGTTGGTTATACCAGAAGAGATATCGAAATCTGGTCGGAATGTGTGGCAAGAGCAATGTCGCGTGCGGGTATTACGAATGGAGATACCGTTCAAATTGCCTATGGTTATGGTCTGTTTACCGGTGGCCTTGGAGCTCATTATGGTGCGGAATATCTTGGAGCAACTGTTGTCCCACAGTCAACCGGTAATACCAAAAAGCTAACCACCATGATGAAAGACTTTGGCGTAACGGCTATTGCCTGTACACCTTCCTATTTACTTCATATTGCAGAAGTATTGGAAGAGAACGGTGATTTGGATAAGATTAAATTACGTGCGGCTATCTGTGGTGCAGAGCCATGGACAGAAGCAATGCGTTTACAGATTGAAGAGAAGCTCAAAATCCAGGCATTTGATATTTATGGTTTATCCGAGATTATGGGACCTGGTGTTGCTTGCGACTGTCGTTTCCATAAGGGGCTTCATGTCAATGAGGATCATTTCCTTCCAGAGATTATATCTCCTACGACTTTGAAACCGATTCCTGCGGGTGAGACTGGTGAACTTGTATTCACAACTCTTACCAAGGAAGGTCTTCCTTTGATTCGTTATCGTACCAAGGATTTGACCAGTATTGATTATTCTCCATGCGAGTGCGGCAGAACACAGGCAAGAATCAGCCGTTTCAAGGGTCGTTCGGATGATATGCTGATTATTCGTGGTGTCAATGTATTCCCATCCCAGATTGAAGCAGCATTGCTGGAAATGGATGGTACGACGCCTCATTACATGATGATTGTGGATCGCAAGAATAATCTGGATACCCTGGAGATTCAGGTTGAGGTGGAAGAACGTTTCTTCTCTGATGAGATTAAGAAATTAGAGGAACTGACTAAGAAAATTGGACATACCATCCAGAATGCCATTGGTTTGGCGGCAAAGATTAAATTGGTAGAGCCTCGAACCCTTGACAGAAGTGAAGGAAAGGCTGTTCATGTAATTGATAACCGTAAACTTGTCTAATTATTTGATAACAGAAGGGGGAATTCTATGTACATTAAGCAATTGTCTGTATTTATTGAAAACAGAGAAGGACGTTTGGAGGAAGTATTGTCGGCGTTGAAAGCAGTGAATGTAAACATTGTTTCACTGAGTCTTGCTGATACAAGTGAGTTTGGTATGCTTCGTATGATAGTTGACAATCCGGAAGAAGGAAAAAAAGCTCTGAAGGAAAAGGGAATGTCTGCTATGCTGACAGAAGTTATGGTCATTAAGATGGCGCATCGTGTCGGATATCTGCAGGAGCTTTTAGGACTGATCTGTAAGGCTGGAATTAATATTGAGTATATGTATTCTCTTTCCAACGGGACGGATGATGCATCCATTGTATTAAAGACATCAGATTTGGATAAGGTAAAGGAAGTACTCGAGAAATCAGGAGTAGACGCTGTCACTAATTCAGAAATCAGCGCACTTTCCAACGAATCATAACAATTGGCCCGAGACGATGTTCTCGGGCTTTCTTTACTCTTTAAAAACCTAAAACTATAGTAATAATGCATAATGGAGGTATATCACATGATTATTGATTTTCATACACACACATTTCCGGATAAGATAGCGGCAAGGACGATAGAGAAGCTCGAAAACTGCGCCCATATTAAAGCGTTTACTGACGGTACCCGTGATGGATTGAAAGCATCTATGGAAGAAGCAGGGGTAGATCTGTCGATTGTGCTTCCAGTGGTGACAAGACCGGATCAGTTTGAGAGTGTGAATCGTTTTGCATGTAAACAGAACGAACAGGAGGAGAAGCTTCTGTCCTTTGGCGGGATTCATCCTAGAACAGAGCATTATCGTGAGGAGCTTCGTGAGATAAAGGAAATGGGGTTAAAGGGGATTAAGCTTCATCCGGATTATCAGGATGTAAAGATTGAGGAGATGTGCTGCAAGCGTATTATTGACTATGCAACAGAGTTAGGTCTGATTATCAGTGTTCATGCCGGGGTAGACATTGGGCTTCCGGATCCGGTGCATTGTACTCCACAGGGCGTCAAAGAGGTTCTTAAGGAAGTACAGCCGAACAAGCTGGTATTGGCTCACTATGGTGGATGGAAGCTTTGGGATGAGGTAGAAGAGCTGCTGGTAGGAGAAGACGTATTCTTTGATACAGCATTTACACAGGGATACATTTCAGATGAGCAATTCTTACGAATCCTTGCGAATCATGGAGCTGAGAAAATTCTATATGCTACAGATTCCCCATGGTCAGGCCAGAGGGAATCTATAGAGTATCTTAGTTCTCTTCCGATTCCAAAGGAACAGTTGGATTTGATTTTTTACCAAAATGCACAAAAGCTTCTCGGAAAATAAGACATAACAGTAAAAGAAGTGAGAGAATACTGATGATAGCTCCAGTCTTTAATGACTCCGGGAAATACGTCATTGCTATGGTATGCTCACCAAGCTCCATAGGAACGCTGATCATGCATCCTTCAAATAGACTTATGGACGCCTCTTTTCCATCAACCATTACTTTCCAGCCCGGATCATAGGGAATGGAGAGCACAAGCTGTCCTGCCTTCTCTACAGTGATGTGTCCGTTTACCTTTGTTGAATCAAAGGAATCCACCACCATAGACTGAGAAGAAAGGGTGTGAATAACGTCAGTCATGACGTCTTCATTAAAAGAATAAGCAATCAGCTTTAGACCTTCGTCTTCTTTTGCAGTAATATCGACAACATTCCCTGCTTTCTGGTATCCAAGATCCAGAATGTAGGGATTTTTTAGTTTCTTAAACTCCATTTGTTTGCTTTCCGAATGAGCAGTAGCTTCTTTTACTTTACGATTTTGAATGTAGGCATAGATATGTCCGTCTTTTTCAACTGAAATATAAGCACTTTTCTTATCGGAATCTTTTACATTTATCTGCTCAAACAGCTTACCTTTATCTGAAAACTCAGAGGCAAGAGCATTTTGCGCCGATATTGGGTTCATCATGGAGAGGTCTGATTCTTCGCCTTCTATAATATCAGATACCTCATCTTCGTCTACTAACAATTCTTCTTCATCAGAATTATGATTTAAGTACGCAGAATCAACGATATAGCCAAGTGGAAGGGTATATTTATTTTCATACAGAGTCACATCACCATTTTTCTCTATCTGCTTATAGAGAGGATCGTCAATAATCGGTTTATCCGAGAGCATGTACTTCACCGATAGAAGAGAACTGGTCAGAGGAGTTGCACCCTGAAAGGAGTAATAGACCCTTGAGTTTTGCATGCCGAAGGTATCAAAGAATTTTGTAATCAGTGCAGAATTAGTCGATGAAAAACAGGTTGCTGATGGGAAGGACTGCAACATGGCATCATTTTGCGTCAAACGTTTAAACTTCTCAATACGATAGAAGTCAGTATCATTTTTCAAGATATCGTCTGTAATTTGCGTATAAGATTCATGATTTTTAAAGTACGCTTCACGTGATGTGGAGGGAACACTGGTGAGTCCTGTGTTGACGCCTGCTTCCACCATAACAAGGATTAAGGTAAGGATAGCCAGCCGTTTGGCATAAGCTACATGATTCATATAAAGGTTCATAATCACACCGTAGAAAATCAATGCTACAATTGTGATATAAAAGGAAGCGGTTGTAAAGGCGTCATCTGTTACGAGCTTTTGTGAAATCAGTACAAAGAATAAGACACCTAGAAAGACACCGGTGAGATCTTTTTTTGTATACTCACGGATGTGTAGGAATGTCTCAAAGCAAACCGTCAGTAACAGGATAATATACAGGAAGGACTGTCTGCAAGGCAGTGAATCCGGATAATTAAAGCCATGCCACAAGAAGTTTAATGTATTGGACGAAAAGCTGATAATCAGAAAAGCAAGGAGAACTAACTTAGCCAGCTTCTCTCGAAATCCAATGTTACGATCCATAATATAAAGTGGTAAAAAGAACATAACCGCAACACCACAATAGATATTAGGCCAGTGATCCAGCATGGTTTCAACTTGGACATCTGCAAAATGACGGGACAGAATGTCAAGAATCGGGAAGTAAGAGGTTACGTTCTTTGGAAAGGGAGAACTTGTAAACTCAGTCAGCTTAAGTGCAGAAAGCTCGGGAAGTAAGAGCACAGCACCGATACCTCCGGCAATCAGAGAGTACATACCAAATTGAACGAGAGCACGCCCTTTCTTTGGAGCATCCGGTAACAATACGATGAAATACAGAACGAGATAAATACAGATCATGATGCAGATATAGTAATTCGAAAGAATTGCAATAGCCAGAGTAATGCAGTAAAGTCTGGTTTTACCTTCTTTTACCAGACGTTCCAGACCAAGAATGATCAAGGGTGCCAAAACAAGGCAGTCAAGCCACATAACATTCCAGTTATAGGCAGCCATATACCCAGACAGAGAGTAGAAGATGGAGAAGAAAACGATAGCAAAATGCTTGGTTTGAAAATGACTTCTTAAGTAGTAGGCAAATGTGACACCGCAAAGTCCAATGCGGAACACTACAAGATACGTCATAAACTCCAGAAGGTACTGTTCAGGTACAAAAACACAGAGCCAGTTTAACGGACTGGCCAGATAATATACATAAAGAGCTGTAAAATTGGAGCCAGCGCCCAGATTCCAGGAAAATAATAAAGAGTCTCCAGATTTCAGCTTGTGAAAAAACTCTACCAAAAAGGGATAGTATTGATGATACATATCCAAGTGCATGAAACTTCGGTTTCCAAAGGGAAAAACTTCACACAAAACAAAAATGATGAACATCAATAGTACCGGCGCAGAAAAAGCCAGAAGATAGATTTGTTTATTGGAAAGCCATTTTGTTACTTTATTTTCTTTCATGATGAAACCCCTGTTTTCTAATTATTGTCCATTAGTTCATAATACTGAAGAGTTTGATACGTATTTAGTTCTTCCTTAATTTCCTTCACACTTGTTACGGTTCCATCTGCTTTCTGTACCTCGATAGGAGATATAATCGGATATTCCTGCTGCAGCTCCTGCAGATAGGAATAGTAGCCATGAATCGGAATCCCGGCTGCCTTTAATACATCAACGGAAAGAAAGTTTGCACTGGTATTTATATCGTTTCGTTCTTCAATATCGTAATTTGACCAAATCACAACCGGGACACGGTAACGGTCTGCAACATCAGTCTCTGATCCTTTGGTAATTGAGCTTACAACGGAGTCCGTAGGCTGATGGTCACCAAACATGACAACAATGGTATTCTCCTCTGTTCCTTCAAAATAATGAATAAGCTCTTCAAACGACTGATCGGATAAGCGAAGCAGGGACAAATAGTTGTCGAGAACCTTTGATGGTTTATCCTGTACATGAACATCCGGTTTGAAGTTGGGAAACTCATCGGTATACGAGGAATGATTCTGCATAGTAACCTCAAAGAGAAATAGCGGTTTTCCGGCTTCTTTTTGCTCAAAGGTCTCCTTGATCTTATCGAATGCGGATTTGTCACTGACATACTTACGTATGAGTTCGGGATTTTTAAAGTCATCCAGAAAAGAAATCTGCTCAAACCCGAAAAGAGGATAAACAAGATGGCGATCCCAGCCCGTACTGTAATAAGGATGCATAGCAGCTGTTGTGTACCCCATTTTACTCAGATAAGAAGAGAGGTTAGTAATTGGCTTTTTTACATACTGTTGGTACGGAATGCTTCCTTGAGGGAGAAAAGCAAGTGAATTACCTGTTAGAAATTCAAATTCCGTATTAGGAGTATTTCCACCAAGAATGGATACGCTTAAATATCCGCTTTGCGTATTATCTGCATGATTCATCAAATTATGAAAAAAGGGCATATAATCCTGATTGGTAGTAAAATCCCCCAGAATTGCCGGATCAGAAAAGGCTTCATTCATAATGACGATAATATTTGGACCGGATACAGAATCTATGTCAAAATCGGTATCATATGAGCGTAAGAGCTCTTCTGCCTTCTGCTTCTGATAATGAGCAGGCTTTTCGACGGTCAGATACTTCAATTCCATAAGGAAAGCAATAGCTGTTCCGTCCCTTTTACACATAACAGTGGGCGTAAAAAGCTTATCGTATAAATGAAGCTTTGGCATGTTCTCCTCCTGATGGAGGATGGTAGTAAAACTGACAAAGTACAGAATACAAATCATGGGGATACTGACATTCCATAATAATCTCTTTGAGTATCGGAACTTGATAAAAAATTCGGATACTATTAATAATAGGAAAAGAATGGTCAGAATCACAAAAGGAGTATCTACCTTGTATTGATAATTATCTGCAACAGAAGCCGCAGTCTTAATAGCAAAAATATCCCATGGCATGATAGGAGCAGAACGGAAACTGATGATAAAATAATTAGCAATCCCCCATAAGCAAAATATAGTACTTTCTATTATTAATGCTGTATTTGCGCGTCGAAATAAAAAAAACAGAAGTAACGCGATGAATTCAAATAAGATGATATTCATGAACTGAATGGAAAAACGCATGGTGGTAAGAGGTACATGTGTGTACCATTCAAATAGGTAAAAAGTCAAAATCGGACAAAGAATCATCCAAATATATGACTTTCCCATATTTATTAAACGGATAAATTTTTTCATTTTTTTCACTCTCTCTTCAAAAGCATTCTAGTGGGATATGGCGAAACTGTCAAGTTTTTTCAATCATAGTTTTCCAAAGATTTTTGAAAAATGGGGTTGATTTTTTACGATATATCAATTATAATAACTTCATTGCGTTAAACTGTAAAAAACTAAAGCGTTGGCGCATTAACCTAAAAAACAATGATAAAGGACGGGGGAACAGATTGTGTTAGTTAAGATATTATTACTGGTAGTATTCTTTGGTATTATGATTCTTGTGGGTTTATACTCCAGAAAGCACGCAACAAATGTTAATGATTTTGTATTGGGAGGTAGGACAGTAGGTCCATGGCTGACAGCTTTTGCATATGGAACTTCCTATTTTTCCGCAGTTGTATTTGTCGGATATGCAGGACAGTTCGGGTTCAAGTATGGAGTAGCATCTACCTGGATTGGAATTGGGAATGCTTTTTTGGGTTCTCTTTTGGCGTGGGTTGTACTTGGCAGAAGAACGCGGATTATGAGTAAACATTTTGATGCTAAGACAATGCCGGATTACTTTGGTAAACGTTACCATAGTAAATCTTTAAGAATTGTGGCTTCTCTCATTTCTTTTATCTTTTTAATCCCGTATACTGCATCGGTTTATAATGGTTTATCCAGATTATTTGGAATGGCCTTTGATATCCCCTATGTTGTATGCGTTATTGCGATGGCAGCGCTTACCTGTGTTTACGTACTTTTGGGTGGCTATATGGCAACTGCCATCAATGATTTTATTCAAGGAATTATTATGCTGGGCGGTATTACAGCAGTTGTACTGGCAGTATTAAACGGTCAGGGTGGATTTATCGAAGCGATTCGTAAGCTCGCTGAGATTCCAAGCGATATTCCGGTTACAATGGGACAGCAGGGCGCATTTACATCCTTTTTTGGACCCGATCCGATTAACTTATTTGGAGTTATCATTTTAACTTCTCTTGGTACTTGGGGACTACCACAGATGATTCAGAAGTTTTATGCAATTAAGGACGAGAAGTCCGTACAGTCAGGAACCATCATTTCGACCTTCTTTGCCATTGTTGTAGCAGGCGGATGTTACTTCCTTGGCGGCTTTGGAAGATTGTTTGATACAGCGGCTATTCATAAAGAGGATGGCAGCGTAATCTATGATGCTATTATTCCCAGCATGTTATCCTCTCTTCCGGATATTTTGGTTGGTGTTGTAATTATGCTGGTGCTCTCAGCATCGATGTCGACACTGTCTTCCTTGGTTCTTACCTCAAGCTCGACCTTAACACTTGATTTAATCAAGGATAATATAGTAAAAGATATGACTGATAAAAAGCAGCTGTTATGTATGAGAATCTTTTTGGTTGTTTTTGTAGTCGTTTCTGTTGTTATGGCAATTAAACCACCTACATTTATTGCACAGCTCATGGGTATTTCGTGGGGAGCACTTGCCGGAGCATTTCTGGCACCGTTCCTATATGGATTATATTGGAAAGGCGTTACAAGAGCAGCCGTGTGGGCAAGCTTTATTTTTGGCGTTGGTATTACGGTATCCAATCTCTTCTTTCAGTTTATTGCATCTCCAATCAATGCAGGTGCAGTTGCTATGATTGGTGGACTGATTATAGTTCCGATTGTAAGTTTCTTGTCACCGAAGATGGAACAAGGTGAAATTGATTTTGTATTCAATTGCTTCAAAGAAAAACATCTGGTAGAACAACATTTTGCTTTGCCTGAGGAAGAAGATCAGTAGTTAGATTTACTGTTCATAAAGATTTAATTTTTACAGAAATGATTAGCATGGGAGCCTATGGAAGATACGAACCATAAGCTCCCATACTTGAACTTATGAATATTGTATGCTAAAATGTTTATATTACGAATAAAGGTGATAAACATGTTAAAAGTACTGATTTTAGCGACAAAGACGCAGGCGCTCACCGACATTGAGCACATCATCGATACCAAGTTTGATGTTGAGAGCTATCTGTTAAATAGTGGTACGTTGATTAAACTTAATAAGAGTTTTCGACCGGATTGTATCGTTGTATATATTGAAGGTGTTAACCGACAGAGGTTATTTGGTGTTATGGATTTGCGCGAGGATCCTGCTTATCAGGATATTCCGCTTTTGGTTATTGGTGATGAGTCTGACCGTGAGATTTTTGAGCATAATGTTCACCCGGGTGCAGACATGGCTTTGAATGCATCAGCAACTAGAACAGAGACCAGATTAGCAATAGAAAAGCTTGCAAGTGTTGAGGATACTTCAAATCGTGAGATTCTGTTGATTGACGATGATCCGGTTTTTTTGCGTTTGATGCGCAGCTATCTTGAGGATGATTATGGTGTAACGACTGTGAAGTCCGGAAAGCTTGCCATGAAGTTTATGGAAAAGCAGATTCCAGATGTCATCATTTTGGATTACCTCATGCCTGAGTGGGATGGAGCGACTACCTTCCAATTGATTCGTAGTAAAGAATCAACCAAAGATATCCCGATTATCTTTCTTACAGGTGTGACAGACAAGCAGATGGTTATGGAATGTCTGGCATTGAAGCCTCAAGGCTATCTTGTAAAACCTGTTTCGAAACCTGAATTATTGGAAAAAATAAAAGAGGTCATGTAGATGAGATTTGACATGCATTGTCATACCAAAGAGGGTTCTCTGGATGGAAAAGTACCAATCGAAGAGTACATTTCGATACTTAAAGAAAAGGGCTTTCATGGCATGCTGATTTCCGATCACAATTCCTATGATGGATATCGTGAATGGAGAGATACGATTAAAGGAAAGTCGTATCAGGATTTTGTCGTTTTAAAGGGAATTGAATATGATACCATAGACGCAGGTCATATTCTGGTTATTATGCCAGAAAGATTTAAAGTCGGGATTTTAGAGCTACGGGGATTACCGGTGGCTCTTTTAATTGAAATTGTTCATCGATATGGTGGGATTTTGGGCCCGGCACATCCGTGTGGAGAGCGTTATTTGAGCTTCATCAATACAAAGAAAAGGCGCAATAAGTCTTCCACGATGCTGAAGTTTGATTTTCTCGAGGTCTTTAATGCTTGTGAGTCACTTGAGAGCAATGCAGAGGCGAAGTATCTGGCAGCAAAGTATCATAAGGCAGGCTTCGGGGGAAGTGATGCTCATAAAAGAGAATGCATTGGTCTTGCTTATACGGAGCTTCCAGACTATATAGATCGGGAATCGACGTTGATCAATTTTATTAAACGTGGAGGAAAGACAGACTGTGGTGGGCAGTACTACCGGGGAACTGTGAAAGAAAAGATTGGTATCTGGAACAACGTACTGGTACAGTCTTTTTGGGTGTATAATCGATTTTCCGGGTTGGTTCGTAAGCCAAGCAGACGTATGGCGTTGAAGCACAGAGGGTATGTAAGGAGAAAGTAAACAGTAAATAGAGAAGTATAAATGAGTATAGTTAAGGGTGAATTGGTTGAACACAAGAAAATATATGCTTATTGCAAATGGTGAGATAAAAACATCATCGGCACAATCATGTGACTATAATAGTATAACTAATAAGTGGGATATTTCTTATCGAAGTGGAAAGGTATATTCATATCATTATCTGAATGTGAGATATCTAAAGGATCCTGTCCTATTGGATTCGAGAAAATATAAAATCAGTCGTGGTAATCAACAATTTCATCATGTAGAAGAAATTTATGAATTTTCTGATGAGAACGAACGATATTGGCATCTCATTTTTGAAAACGGAACAGAAGGTGATTACAACGTACGTGATTTGGTGATTGAAGAATCCTGTCTCTTAAATCTTTATGCAAAAAATGTGTTTTCCTACTTGAAAGAAATAGCAAAATTAAGTGATATTCGAATTCCAGAAGATAACGAGAGATTATTGCCTAAACGATATGATACAATCGGATTTGTTGGCAGTGATATTGTGTTGTCAAGATATCTGGGAATCCATAAAGTAATAAAACCGGGCCGAAAGGAATATATTCCCGTTTTCCCTTTTGGATGCAACAACAGTCAATATCTTGCTGTGAAAAGAGCAATGGAAAATCAATTGAGTGTAATCCAGGGTCCTCCGGGAACCGGTAAAACACAAACCATACTTAATATCATTGCTAACATCTTGATGCAAGGAAAAACAGTGCAGGTAGTATCTAATAATAACTCTGCAATAGAAAATGTTTTTGAGAAACTTGCATCACCTAAGTATGGATTGGGATTTCTGGTAGCTGCCTTAGGAAGAAGTGATAAGAAGAAGAAGTTTGTTCAAGATCAAGCAGACAAATATCCGGATTTAACAGAATGGAAATTATCGGGAGATAATGTTATATCTTTAGAAAGCATAAAAGACAAGTCGGAAAATCTGAAGAAAATTTTCGATTATGAAGAACGAAGAGCTATACGAAAGCAAGAATTGAATGATTTGGAACTTGAAATGAAGTATTTTAAGGAGTATTTGGGTGAGACAAATGTAACAGTTTATGATATGGAATTAAAGAACAGGATAAAATCCGAAGAATTAATGAAATTGTGGCAGACTTGTCAGGGATATGCAGATTCTGGTAAACCTATTCACTTATGGTTTAAACTAAAAAACTACGTTCAATATGGAATTGGGGGAAAGAGATTTTACAAAAAGAATATTTCAGAGATTATTACTACTTTCCAGTGGTTTTTTTATCAATACAGATTAAAAGAACTATGTGATGAATTGTCTGCCCTGTCAGATTTTCTGGACAAATCAAATAGTAATTTGATGCAGAGAATGTGTGAGGAATCTATGCTGCTACTTAAAGATATGCTTGCTGTTAAATACCAAGGAAGAAAAAGACAGAAGTTAAGCGAGCAGGATCTGTGGAAAAATCCTTGGAAAGTCATAGATGAATATCCTATCGTATTAAGCACTACATTCTCATCCAAAACGAGCCTTGGTAAGGATATGGTTTTTGATTATCTTATTATGGACGAAGCTTCTCAAGTGGATATTGCAACAGGTGCGCTGGCTTTATCGTGTGCAAGAAATGCAATAATAGTAGGTGACACAAAACAATTACCTAATGTAGTTCCACAGGATGTTAAACAAAGGGCAGAGGTTGTTTTTCAATCTTATAAGATTGCAGAGGGGTATCAGTATTCCAATAGTTTTTTACAATCAGTTTTGAAGGTAGTACCGGAAGTTCCACAGACTCTGTTACGTGAACACTATAGATGCCATCCTAAGATTATCGATTTTTGCAATCAGAAATTCTATAATGGAGAATTAGTTATTATGACCAGAGACAACGGTGAAACGGATGTCTTGAAGGTCATTAAGACGGCCTCCGGTAGCCATACAAGAGGACACTATAGTCAACGTCAGATTGATGTTATAAAGAATGAGATTATTCCCCAGTATATTCAAAATAAACAAGAAACAGGTATTATTGCACCCTATAGGGATCAAGTGACGGCTCTGAAACAAGACGTTTTGGATATTGAGGTAGACACGGTACATAAGTTTCAAGGAAGGGAAAAAGACAATATTATTATTTCTACAGTGGATGACCAAATATCCGATTTTGTTGATGATCCTTATCTTTTGAATGTAGCGGTGTCCAGGGCAAAGAAAAGATTAATGCTTGTAGTCTCAGGAAATGAACAACGCTCGGACGGAAATATCTGTGATCTAATATCATATATCCAGTATCATAATTTTGAAATTGTTGAAAGCCAGATATACTCTGTATTTGATTATTTGTATAGGCAGTATACAATGGCTAGGAAAGAGTATTTACACGCTCATAAAAAAATATCTGAATATGATTCTGAGAATCTGATATATGCCATGATTTCAGATATTATGTTAGAAGAAAATCTAACAACATTGGAAACTGTATGCCATTTTCCCCTCAATATGTTGATTAGAGATTTAAAACTACTTAATGAAGAAGAGTGTAAGTATGTTATGAATCCGGCAACACATGTAGATTTTTTGATATTTAACAGAGTAAGCAAACAACCAATACTCGCGATTGAAGTAGATGGCTATGATTTTCATAAACATGGAACCCTACAGGCTGAAAGAGATGTCAGGAAAAATCATATTTTGGAAATGTACGGTATTCCTTTATTACGACTTAGCACCAATGGTAGTGGAGAAAAAGAAAAGCTTGTGAAATCACTGAACATGCATCTTTAAAATTCGGTCGATGATATGATTAGCGACCTCTTCCTTTGACATCACAGGAAGTTCTGTGGTGGAATCCTTGGTGATAATTGTCACAACATTGGTATCCGTACCGAATCCGGCGCCGGAATCTTTTAGGTTATTGGCAACAATCATATCGAGGTTCTTCTTTTCCAGTTTCTTTTTTGAATTCTCTATCATATTCTGAGTCTCCATAGAAAAACCACAAAGAATTTGATTTGGTAAGCGGTTCTCACCAAGAAACTTTAGAATATCGGTGGTTCTTGTCAAAGGAATGGATAATTCAGAATCCTTCTTTTTCATCTTCTCATCTGCTACATTCTCAGGACGATAATCGGCCACTGCAGCAGCTTTGATAATGATATCCTGTTCAAAATAGTTGTTCTTTACAGCCTGAAACATATCTTCTGCACTGATAATTGATATTACATGAATAAATGGTGGTGGAGTAAGAGCGGTTTGCCCACTTACCAATGTGACATCAGCGCCACGAAGCATGCATTGTCTGGCGATAGCATATCCCATTTTACCGCTGGAATGGTTGCTGATATAACGAACAGGATCCAACGCTTCCTGTGTAGGACCTGCAGTCACAAGAATCTTTTTTCCAAGTAAATCCTTTTCAAATTCCATTTCTTTTTGAATATATGCCATCAGAGTATCCTCAGAAGGCATCTTACCTACACCGGTATCGCCACATGCCAGGTAACCCTCATCAGCAGGTATGATGGAATAGCCATAGTTAGAAAGCTTTTTTAGGTTGTCTTGTACAATCGGATTTTGATACATGTTGGTATTCATGGCTGGAGCAAAATAAACCGGACATTTACATGCCATAACAGTAGTAGTCAGCATATCGTCAGCAATTCCATTTGCAATTTTCCCGATTACATTGGCAGACGCCGGTGCAATGAGAACCATATCAGCTGATTTTGCAAGCGAGACATGTTCAACAGAGTATTCGAAATTACGATCAAAGGTATCGACCAGACATTTGTTACCGGTTAAGGTCTCAAACGTGATGGGATTGATAAAGTTGGTTGCATTCTTTGTCATGATAACTGTGACATTGTAATGCTTTTTGATTAACATGCTTGCAAGATTTGCTATTTTATAAGCTGCAATGGAACCCGTAACTCCAAGTACAACATGTTTTTCTTTTGCCATGTTTCTACCACCTTCCCTTAGGTTATATTCTTATCATAGATGATTTTCAGTCCCTTAAGTAGTAATTCGTCATCCAGAATTATGTTGCGTTTACAATGAGGAACAATCACCTTGGCCAGTCCTCCGGTCGCAACTGCAGTGACCTTTTGACCAAGTTGTTCTTCAATACGGTCTATCAGGCCATCAATGGAGGAAGCCTGTCCATATAGGATACCACTCTTCATACAGTCAATGGTATTGGTACCTATGACTCTCTTTGGTGCATCCAGGCCAATTCTTGGAAGCTGTGAGGTTCTGGTAACCATTGCTTCCAATGATACATTAACTCCTGGTATGATCATTCCACCGATGTAGTTTTTATCAGCATCAATAACGGAAACAGTGGTAGCCGTTCCCATATCAATGATGGCAAGTGGCGCTCCATATTCTTTAATTCCTGCAACGGCATCTACCACAAGATCACTTCCGAGCTGCTTAGGATTGTCCATCAGAATATTCAATCCATTTTTCACACCGGGTCCAACGACCAGAGGTTTAACATTCAGAAGCTTTTCAATGGCATCAATCAAAATGCTGACCAGCTGTGGAACTACAGATGATATAATAGCGCCTGTTATCTCAAAATCAGAGATACCATAGATTTCCATGACAGTTTTAATTAAAACAGCATATTCTAGTTCGGTCTTCTTCTTATCAGTAGAAAGTCTTTCAGTGAAATGTATTTTTTGATCGTCAATACATCCGATGACGATGTTAGTATTTCCCATATCAATTGCTAGTATCATAGGATTCCTCCATTAGATTTCCTAATTTAATCTATTCATTTGTCTGTTTTGCAACAGAGGGTGGCACAATTACTTTGGCAGCAACAAGAGCAACACCGACGGCAGCAGTAAGTACACCAGCTACAATTGCTTCAATCACACCATTAAAGGTGATAACTGGCAGAATGACAGCCTTATATAGCGTTTCGAATCCAAGTTCCTTTGCAGAAGCATATTCTTTACCAAAGAAGAAGTAAATCATGTTCATAACGAGAATGGTATTTGTCATGGAACCAAGGATACCTGCCAGAGCAAATCCTACTACGTTAGAAGCTTTGTTTGCCTTCATAATCTTGCGAATCGCTACATATACAAAGAATGGAACGACACCGACAAGGATACGTGGAAGAAAGCAGATGATAAGACTGAAAAAGCCACCATTTACTTCTCCAAGCGTATAAAAAGGTGAAAATACAAAGGATGTTACGGTCGGGTTGATGGTGTTGTTAATCAGACTGGTAAGTCCGAAGATACCACCCAAGAAAGCGCCCTTTTTTGGACCGAGTGCGAGTGCACCAAGAATTACCGGGATGTGAACGATGGTGGCACGGGTAGGTCCTACCGGAATGTAACCAAGGTTCGGGGTGAAGGCAAGTAACAGAATGATTGCGATAAACATCGCCACCTGTACCATACCAAGTGTGGATTTTGTTTCTTTACTCATATTTAATTTCCTCCTGTTATTATTCTCCTCAAGGGAGATACAATACAAGTGCAGTCTATCACAACGTTAAATATTTATCAATGTTTTTACAAAAAAACATAAAAAAACGAAAGTAAAGGTTGAAATGTCAATGGGAAAATGATATAGTGTACAACGTGGACGTACAAATGGCTTTGTGGAAAAGACACATTGGCATAAATGTTCGCATGTGGGAGATTATGAGAGAATCCAAGGAGGAATTTACAATGGCACTTACATTATCTAGGAAGGCTCAGGCAGTGAAACCATCATCTACTCTGGCCATTACAGCGAAAGCAAAAGAAATGAAATCACAGGGCATTGATGTCGTAGGTTTCGGAGCAGGAGAGCCGGATTTTAATACTCCGGACAATGTATGCAATGCTGCGATCGATGCAATTAAGACGGGTTTTACGAAGTACACACCAGCATCTGGAACCGTTGAATTGAAGAAGGCCATTTGCAAAAAGTTCAAGGATTTTAATCACCTTGATTATAAGCCAAGTCAAATTGTAATCAGCAATGGAGGAAAACATGGACTATCCAATGTCTTTGATGCAATCCTCAATCCGGGAGATGAAGTAATTATTCCCGCACCTTACTGGTTATCATATCCTGAAATGGTGAAATTATCAGATGGTGTTCCTGTATTTGTGTTTGGAAATAAAGAACAGAATTATAAGATATCTGCAGAACAGGTTCAGAACGCAATTACGGACAAAACAAAGGCTCTTGTGTTGAATTCCCCAAACAATCCGACTGGAATGATTTATAGCGAAGAGGAATTAAGAGCAATTGCTGATGTTGTTGTGAAAAATGATATATATGTTGTTGCAGATGAGATGTATGAGAACTTGATTTATGGAGATGAGAAGCACATTAGTATCGCATCCTTTAATGAAGAGATTTATAAAAGAACAATTACCTGCAGTGGTCTTAGCAAGAGTTATGCGATGACAGGCTGGAGAATTGGATATACCGGTTCCTCAGAGGAGATTGCCAAGCTCATGAGCTCCATTCAGTCACATGCTACGTCCAATCCAAATTCCATTGCTCAAAAGGCAGCACTGGAAGCATTGAGTGGACCACAGGATACTGTGGAGATTATGAAGACAGAGTTTAATAAAAGAAGAGAATATATGGTAAAACGTGTGAAGGCAATGCCATATGTGGATTGTATTGAACCCAAGGGTGCGTTCTATGTATTTATTGATGTGAAGGATGCTCTTCAAAAGGAATACAAGGGAGAAAAACTGGAGACAGCAGCAAAGCTTTCCTCCGCTTTGTTAGAGGATTATTCGGTGGCTGTTGTTCCTTGCGCGGACTTTGGTTTCCCAGAGAATATCCGCTTATCTTATGCAATCTCTATTGAACAGATTGAAAAGGGGCTAGATCGAATCGAAACCTTCCTGAAGTCATTATAGAAGGAATCGAAGACCTTTGTGAAGCTACAGAATGGAGTTATGGAATGGAGAATTATAAGCGACTGGATCGTAAGCTGGTAAAAAAAGCACATATTTTTGATATATATGAAGATACTCTGGAGTTGCCGGATGGAAAAGTTGGAATATATGATTTTCTGAAGCATAAAGGAGCAGCTGCTGTTGTTCCAGTTATGGATGATGGAAGAATCCTCATGGTTAAGCAGTATCGAAACGCGTTAGACCGTTTGACACTGGAGGTCCCAGCAGGTGGAAGAAATTCATACGAAGAATCTTTTCTGGATACTGCACATCGTGAACTGGAAGAAGAGACAGGATATCGTACGGATAAAGAGAATCTGACTCATTTGATATCGATTCGTACTGCTGTGGCGTTTTGTGATGAGATAATTGAGGTGTATATTGCAAATCATCTGACAAAATCGCATCAACATCTGGATGATGATGAGTTTATCGACGTAAAGCCTTACGAATTATCGGAATTGATACAAATGATATTTGAAGGAAAGATTGAGGATTCAAAAACAATCTCCTGTATTATGAGTTATAAAGCATTTTTGGATTCTCACTGACATAGTATGAAGTGAGAATGGTTCGGAGATGATGCATATTTGAAAAATAATTCAGAGCCGCGGATTATGGTCCGATGGCTCTTTCTCTTTTTTGTTTGCTTTGGATTCGGTATTTTGTTTGGAAATATCTGCAATCAGGAAGAAAGCCTCTCCTTTCGCTGGAATACATTATTTTATCCCCCAATTGACCAACGTCTTTTCTTTTACTATTGCATGAAGGAACGCTTTCCAGGCATGTTACTTCTGCTTATAACTGGTCCCTGCTTCTTAGGGGTTGGTTTGGCACACCTGTCGGTTGCGTGGAGGGGATTTTCATTCGGGACTATGTTATCTCTTGCCGTTGTACGGATGGGAGTAAGGGGATTGGGAATCGGTATTTGTGCCATGCTACCACATTACCTGATCTATATTCCGGTATTAATTGGTGCGTGGAAGCTGATTTGGACGTTTCATCATTATGGAGGAAAGAAAATCGTGAATTATGTACTTTGTTGCATAGGATTACTATTATTGTATTCTGTAGGTATATTTATAGAAGCATATGGGAATCCGTATTTATTAAAAATCCTATTAACATAACATAGGTTATTATAATATACATAACTGATTAACATAAAATATTTAAAAACAGGAAATATTTAAAAATAAAGTTTTCACAACATCTAGTAACTCACAAAAATGACAACTCCGATATGTTGTGATTTTCTGTAAAAACACCTCGAAACGCCGAAAAATATGGGAATTTTTCATTTGCTTTTCTTTCATTTTGTCTTTATAATGGAACACATAGCGGAAAAGAACTACGAGCATAATTTGGAGAAAAAGAGGACTTGGGGGAAATGGAACAAGAAATTCTGGGATTCATAAGTTATTTAC
>CAYZUC010000052.1:0-19207 GCA_964481705.1 uncultured Lachnospiraceae bacterium | reverse complement strand
AATATAGCATTCAAATGGAGGAAGCACTTATGAGAGGTCTTGACACTCAAGTCAGGAAAAATAGAAGAGCTGTATTTTGTGCCATTGCTAAATTGGCGTATGAATCATCGAATATCGTTGATGATATTGAAGCCTTACCTTACAAGCTTTGTAACGTGGACGAACCGGAATCTTGGGAGAATATTTATCGAGAGAGAGCGGTAACAAGAGAAAGAAGCCGTCTGGCTATGGGTATGTCCCTTAGACCGGAGAATCAACCAGTTCACGTATCTCAGGGAATAGAAGAAAGTAATATATCAGAGAAGTATTATGAGCCGCCGTTATTACAAGTAATACCGTCGGCTTGTAATGCGTGTCCGGATAATAGATTTGTAGTAAGTAATCAGTGTATGGGGTGTGTTGCACATCCATGTATGGAGATTTGCCCGAAAAATGCGATTTCGATGCAAAATGGGAAATCCAATATTGATCAGGACAAGTGTATAAAATGTGGAAAATGCAAGGCAGTGTGTCCTTATGATGCCATTTCCCATAAGACAAGACCATGTGCGGATGCATGTGGAGTCAATGCTATTAGCAGCGATTCACTTGGAAGAGCATCCATCGATCCTGAGAAATGTGTATCGTGCGGTATGTGTATGGCAAGCTGTCCTTTCGGTGCCATTGCTGATAAATCTCAGATCTTCCAGCTGATAAGGGCGATGCAGTCAGGGAAGAAGATTATTGCAGAGATAGCCCCCGCCTTTGTAGGTCAGTTTGGTAGAAATGTTGAACCGGATCAAATAAAGAGTGCGTTGAAGGAATTGGGATTCTTTGATGTATATGAAACAGCTATTGGTGCGGATATGGGTGCTATGGCTGAGGCCAAGCATTATGTTGAAAAGGTAACAACAGGGGAACTTCCCTTTCTGCTGACATCGTGCTGCCCATCATGGTCTGTACTCGCAAAGAAATTCTTCCCGGAGACAATTGGCAATATTTCGAATGAATTGACTCCTATGGTTGCGACGGCTCGTGTGATTAAGAAGGATCATCCGGATGCAGAGGTGGTATTCATTGGTCCTTGTGTATCAAAGAAATTGGAAGCAAGCAGAAGAACCGTTCGTTCAGATGTTGATTTTGTTATTACCTTTGAAGAATTACTAGGCATGTTTGATGCCAAAGAGATAGATTTATCAGCGGTAGAGGATAATGATCAATTGGAAGATGCAACCGGCGCAGGCCGTGGTTATGGTGTGGCCGGAGGTGTTGCCAGTGCGATAGAAGATTGTATACAAGAGTATTATCCGGGAACAGAGGTTCACATTGAGCATGCAGAGGGACTCTCCGATTGCAAGAAAATGCTTATGTTAGCAAAAGCCGGCAAGAAAAACGGATGTCTGATAGAGGGAATGGCTTGTCCGGGTGGATGTGTAGCTGGAGCAGGCACTAATATTCCGATTGATGTTGCAAAGAAGGAAGTACAATGCTTCAAGGAAAAAGCAAGAAAGAGCATTCCGGATCCGGATCATGAGGAAATACAATAGAGGAGATAGATTTATGAGTAAAGTAAGAACCAGATTCGCCCCCAGTCCTACAGGTAGAATGCATGTAGGAAATCTGCGTACCGCCTTGTACGCATATCTAATTACCAAGCACGAAGGTGGAGATTTCATTCTCCGTATTGAGGACACCGATCAAGAACGTTTTGTAGAAGGTGCAGTAGAAATTATAAACCGTACCTTGGAAAAGACGGGTCTTATGCATGATGAAGGACCGGATATGGATGGCGGAGTCGGACCATATGTTCAAAGTGAACGTCAGGCGCAGGGCATCTATATGAAGTATGCAAAGCAGCTGATTGAGGAAGGAAAGGCATACTATTGCTTCTGTGATAAAGAGAGACTGGCTACGCTTCATCAAAAGATAGAGGGAACGGATAAAGAGATTAATGTGTATGACAAGCATTGTCTTGGCTTATCGAAAGAAGAAGTAGAAAAGAATCTGGCAGAGGGAAAACCGTTTGTAATTCGTCAGAATAACCCAACCGAGGGAACGACTACCTTTCATGATGAAATCTATGGAGATATCACAGTAGATAATTCAGAGCTTGATGATATGATTCTTATCAAATCGGATGGATATCCGACATATAATTTTGCTAATGTTATTGATGATCATCTAATGGGAATTACACATGTAGTCAGAGGAAATGAGTATCTTTCGTCTTCACCCAAGTATAATCGTCTCTATGATGCTTTTGGATGGGAGGTTCCAGTATACGTACATTGCCCGCTTATTACAGATGAGACACATCAGAAGCTATCGAAGAGAAGTGGACATTCCTCTTATGAGGATTTATTGGAACAAGGCTTTCTTTCAGAAGCAATTGTGAATTTCGTAGCATTATTGGGGTGGGCTTCAACAGACAATAGAGAAATCTTTTCCCTGGAGGAATTAATTGAGGCTTTTGATTATCATCATATGAGCAAATCCCCAGCGGTTTTTGACTATACAAAGCTGAAATGGATGAATGGTGAGTATATCAAAAAGATGGATTTTGAAGAGTTCTTTGTAATGGCTGAGAGATATATCAAAGAGGTTGTCACAAAACCATATGATTTGAAGAAAATAGCTAAGCTTGTTCAGAGCCGTATAGAGATATTCCCTGATATCAAAGAGCATATTGACTTCTTTGAGACTCTTCCGGATTATGATATTGAAATGTATACGCATAAGAAGATGAAGACAAATGCAGAGACGTCTCTGGAAGTTTTGCAGGAACTACTACCGATTTTTGAACAGACAGATGATTACAGTAATGATGGACTATATCAAACCTTAGTATCCTATGTGGAGAAAAAAGGCTGTAAGAATGGTTATGCGATGTGGCCGGTTCGTACAGCGGTTTCTGGAAAACAGATGACTCCGGGAGGAGCAACTGAAATCATGGAGATACTTGGCAAGACAGAGTCTGTTGCCAGAATAAAAAAAGGAATTGAAAAGCTGCAGAATGAAAGACCGTAATTCCTGCAGCGATGCACAGAATCGTGCAATTATCCACAACCGAGGGCCAATGCTTGTGATAGCTGGCCCCGGGAGTGGGAAGACATTTGTCATTACACATCGCATTCAATATCTTATCGAACATCACGGCATATCGCCGGAAAAAATCCTGGTTATTACATTTACAAAAGCAGCAGCAAATGAAATGAAAAAAAGAGCACAGCAACTAATACAGGAACGATTGGGAGCTGTTACATTTGGTACCTTCCATGCAATTTTCTATGACATAATAAGAAAAAGCAATCAATACAGGCATTACCAAGTGATTCGTGAAAAAGACAAGCTTACATTCCTACGTGATTTAATTCTGAAAAAGAATCTGGATATAGAGAATATATCTGAACGATTGACAGAAATCATGTCCGAAATCGGCAGATATAAAAGTTCCGGTATGCAAGAAGAGGAATTTATTCCATCCTGTATGGAGAAAGAAGATTTCATTGCTATTTTTGGAGAATATCAAAAAAATCTAAAGGAAAATCAATTACTTGATTTTGAAGACATGATATTACTTTGCAATCAAGTCCTGACAAAACATCCAGAAATCAAGGAGAAATGGCAAGAACGTTATTCTTATATCTTAATTGACGAGTTTCAGGATGTGAATATCTTGCAATTTGAAACAATTCGTTTGATCGCAGAAAAGGAACATAATCTTTTTGTGGTAGGAGATGATGATCAATCTATTTATGGATTTCGAGGATCCATGCCTGAAATTATGCTTGGATTTTTTGATTTCTATCCAGAGGGAGAAAAAGTCGAACTTAGTGAAAACTTTCGATCAGTTTCGGAAATCGTAGAAGCAGCCGGTAATCTGATTAAAAAGAATACAAAAAGATTTGAGAAACATCTTTCGTCTAAAAAATCTGATTCAGGATTTGTGAAAATCATAGAATATGAGAGTGATACACTTGAACTGTTATCGATAGTCGAACAAATCAGAATTCGTTCCACAGATTGGGATGACATGGCAATTCTTGTGAGAACAAACGCAGAGGCCTCCTATGTTGCAGAGATTCTGTCCGAGTACCAGATTCCTTTTCGTATTCGTGAAAGACTGCCGGATATTTATTCCCATTTTGTTGGAGAAGATATCATTACCTATTGTAAAATGGCTATAGGAGACTTGAGCAGGATCAATATCTGCAGGGTGGGAAATCGTCCCAAGCGTTATATTTCAAGAAAATCTCTCGTGAATGATATTATGAAAATGGAAGATCTGCGTAGTGCATATAGAGAATTTCCTTATATGCGTGAAATACTGGATAAGCTTGAACGGGATTTAATGCTGCTTGCAAAGCTTAGACCCTTTATGGCAATCCAATACATTCTTAAAGGAATAGGGTATGAGAGCTATTTAGCACAATATGCTATGGAACACAAGATAAGACTTTCATCACTTTTAGAAGTGGTTTCAAGAATACGTGAACGAAGTAAGAGATTCAAAAGCATAGAAGCATGGCTTCAGGCAGTTGAAATTTATCAAAGCAATCTGGAAGATACACAAGCTCATTTGCATGATTCAAAAGGAGTGACCATTGCAACCATGCATGCATCAAAGGGACTTGAATTTTCCACGGTTTATATTGTAAATGCAAATGAAGGATCAATACCCTATAGAAGAGCAATGCTGCCAGATGAAATAGAGGAAGAGAGAAGGATGTTCTATGTAGCAATGACAAGAGCAAAAAAGGAACTGTTCATTTTATATGCAAATAAATTGCATGAAAAACAAACAGCCCCGTCCAGATTTCTTCAAGAAATAAAATCTTATGATTCGGAATCATCCTCTTCTAATTCATCAAATTCGGCGTCATCCAAAAATGAATCAAAAGCTTCGGTAACCTTCTCATAAACTTCGTCATCATCAATGTACACAAGTTCTGGTTCTTTGTTAGGATCCTTTTCATCCTCAATTAACTGATAGAACCAAACCTCACCTTCTTGATTTTCTCCATTTTCATCTAATGGAAGTAAAACAATATAGTTGTTCGACTCAACTTCAAGAACGGTAATCACAGCGCAATTTACGACTGTTCCATCATCCAGTTCTAATTCTACGCTCATTTCTTCATCTGGTTCTAATTTCTCTTTATTGTCCATATCAGACCTCCTTTTGTAATCGTAATATTAATGTATCACATGTGACAATTACTCGCAATAGCTGAAAGAACTATATTTTTATCGATTATAGTTGGAAAATTTATAAAAATGAGGTAAAATAGTATGTAAATATCAAAATAGGAGGTTTTCGTCGTATGTTTGAGACATTGGAGGAACAACTTGATACCGCCAGGTGCATGATTAAAGATCATGATCGAATTGTTTGTCTCATGGGCGTGGGAATGGGAATCGAAGCCGGCCTTCCAAATCTGTGGGGGAATGATATCGCTTATATGGTAGAAGAAAAGTATGGATACTCGCCAGAGGAGATGTTTACGGCAACCTTTTATAATACAAGACCTGCACAGTTTTATAACTTTTATAAGGACATTTATCTGTGTAAGGAATTTGCCCCGACGAAGGCATATTATGCGATTCGTGATTTACAGTCTCAGGGAAAGGTCAACGGAGTGATCACCCAGAGTGTTTGGGGAATGAGTCATAGGATTGGTCTGAATAATGTTGTGGAGCTTCATGGAAATGTACATAAAAATTGGTGTCCAAAATGCAAACAGAATTACTCCATGGAATATGTTAGGGATTATAAAGGAGTTCCACTCTGTGAGAAATGCCAGTGTATCATACGTCCGGGTGTGATTCTGGGTGGTGAACAGGTGCATAATGACAGTATCACTTATGCAGCAAACTTAATGTCAAATGCAGATATGCTGTTAATTCTTGGTACTAATATGAATGATAGCCTTGTAAAATTTGGTATTAAATATTTTATTGGGGATAAAATACTGGTAATCAGTAAAAATGAACATTTTTCAAATAAAAGAGCAAGTCTGACGATTAATAGTGAAGTTCAGAATGTGTTGCCAAGAATAATTTAGAAATTGGGTGTAGGTATGACTGAATTTGTAATGAAAAAGGGAATTCCCTTCCCTATGGGAGTAACCATAAAGGATAGATATCTTAATATAGCTGTAACTGGTGAAGAGAATCAACCGATGTATTTGTTGATTTATTTGAAGAACGGTGGAAGAAAAGTAATTAAGAAAAGAATACCAGAAGAGTATCGCGTTGGAAGTGTTTATGGAATACGTATAGAAGGTATGAATACCGATTTATATAGTTATAATTTCGTTTGCGGTGACAGAGAATTTACAGACCCTTATGCAAAGGCAATAGAGGGCTGTAGTCATTGGGGTGAGCGAAAAAGCAGAGGTTTGTTTGAGAGTAATGATTTTTCATGGGATAATGACGCACCCTTGGAATTACCATACGAGGATGTTATCCTATATCTGATTCATGTACGTGGTTTCACAAAACATAAATCTTCTCATGTATCATATCCGGGATGCTTTGAAGGTATCATCGAGAAAATTCCCTACTTAAAATCCCTTTTGATCAATCAAATTGAATTAATGCCGGCTTATGATTTTGATGAAAGAATAAAATCTAAAATACCGGAATGTGCTCCGGGTGGGAATCTACCGGTCGATTCCTCTGAATTCGCTGATTTAAAGGAAGAACATGAAATCAGACGTTCAAGGGAGAAAAAGATAAACTATTGGGGTTATACAGATGCCTTATATTTCGTTCCCAAATCATCATATTCCGGAATTCAAGATTCCATTACTTCCTTTAAACACCTTGTGAAGGAGTGTCATAAGGCCGGAATTGAAGTTATTATGCAGTTTTACTTTCAAGAGTCTAAGAATCTAACGTTGATTTTGGATTGTATTCGTTACTGGGTGGTAGAATACCATATTGACGGCGTTCATCTTTTGGGAAATAATATTCCTATTGAGATTATAGCAACGGATCCCATCCTGAGTCGAATAAAGATTAGTTCGGAGCATATTCCCGCAGATACAATTTATTCGACGAGCAAGGAGCCATATAAGAAACGACTTGCGGAGTACGACGATTCTTATATGTATGATTTGAGAAAGTTTTTGAAAAGTGATGAGGATATGCTTTCAACATTTGCGAATCATCAGACCTGTAATCCTGATTATGTATGCAGAATTAATTACTTGACGAATTATTATGGATTTACCATGATGGATCTCGTTTCCTTTGACTGCAAGCACAATGAGGATAATGGAGAAGACAATCGTGATGGAAACGATTATAATTATAGCTGGAATTGTGGTGCGGAAGGAACAAGCAGAAAAAAGTCCGTGAAAGAGCTTAGGATAAAGCAGATTAAGAATGCATTTACGATGCTTTTGCTTGGAGCAGGAGTACCCATGATAAAAAGTGGCGACGAATTCGGACACTCCCAAAAGGGTAATAACAATTCGTATTGTCAAGATAATGATATTAATTGGTTGAATTGGAAACTGCTTGAGAAAAATGTGGAAATTTTTGAGTTTGTGAAGACAATCATTCAATTTCGAATAACACATTCTGTATTTCACCTGAAAAAACAGTTACGATTAATGGATTATAAGTCATGCGGTTATCCGGATCTTTCCTATCATGGTGAAATGGCATGGTATCCAAGGTTTGAGAACTATAATCGACACATAGGTATGATGTATTGTTGCTCTTATGGGGACTCTGATGCGAAATGTGAAGATTATATCGTGTATATTGCATATAATATGTTCTGGCAGAATAAACGTTTTGCTTTACCAAAGCTTCCCAAGGACAAGAAATGGTTTCTGTATCTTCAGACGGGAAGGAACCCCGAGAATGAGCAGGATAAACCGGGAGAACAAACGGATATTCTGGTTCCGGATCGGAGTATAACCATATTAATTGGAAAGTGATGGATATATGAATTCATTTCGGCTTAAATTATTAGCTGTTATTACCATGTTGATTGATCATATTGGATGTTGTCTGTTTCCGGATGAACGTTATTTACGAATGATAGGAAGATTATCATTTCCTATTTACTGTTTTCTGTTGGTGGAAGGATTTTATCATACGAGGAATGCAAAGAAGTATTTGTTACGGTTGTTACTGTTTGCTTTTCTATCAGAAATACCATATAATCTGGCATTTTATAATAGCGTTTTCAGTGCGGCCAGACAGAATGTGTTTTGGACCTTGTCATTAGGTCTGCTAATGCTTATACTGATGAATAGGTATAAATCCTCCATAATTCAGATGATTATCCTTGGACTTGCAGTTCTATTGGCTTGGTTTTTTAAGACGGATTATCGGTATTATGGTATTTTTATGATTTATGCATTTTATCTCTTTCGATTTGAGCCACAATCTGGTAATATTATGTGGGAAAATCGATTCATGCAGGTAGTTAGTCTGGTGAGTATCAATCTGTGTATGTCATCGAATATTCAATGGATGGGAAGTCTTTCCTTGATTCCGATTCAGTTTTATAATGGGGAAAAAGGAAAAAATTATTTTTCCATCGTATTTTATGTTCTTTATCCGTTACATCTTATGATTCTGTTTCTGATAAAGAGATTACTATGGTAAGGAAGGAAAGAAATGCATCCATGGAAACACTTTAAAACAATAACATATCACCGATATCTTGTAATGAAAGGATGCTTTCGAGTTGGTCTTTACCGGCAGGGACTCATGCATGATTTGAGTAAATATTCTCCATCTGAATTTTGGATGGGAGCAATTTACTATCAAGGCACGCAGAGTCCAAATAATGCGGAGCGGGCAAAAAAGGGATATTCCTCAGCGTGGCTTCATCATAAAGGTAGAAATAAGCATCATTACGAGTATTGGATCGATTATTCGACGAAAGCGATCAAAACGGGCTATGTTCCGGTAGAGATGCCAAAGAAATATGTAGCAGAAATGATTATGGATCGAATTGCAGCTTCCAAGGTGTATAATGGGAAAAGCTATCAAGACGATATGCCTTTGAAATATTTCCTGAGGGGAAAAGAAATCGCGCCCATTCACGAAAATACTAAGGTATTGATGGAGGATATTTTAACGATACTTGCCAATAAGGGCGAAAAGGAAGCATTTTCTTATGTAAAAAAAATACTAAAGAATGATAAACTGGAATCTAAGCAAAGATAAAGGAGAATTACAATGATTGACAACAAAAAAGTGCTGTTTAGTGGTATGCAGGCGACGGGAACCCTTACTTTGGGTAATTATCTTGGAGCTCTAAAAAACTGGGTAACCCTAAGTGATGAGTATGAATGCTTTTACTCTGTAGTGGACTTACATTCGATTACCATCAGGCAAGAGCCTGCAGAACTGAGAAAAAGAGCAAGAAACCTTCTGACGCTTTATATTGCGGCAGGACTTGATCCGAGTAAGAATTGTATTTACTATCAATCCCATGTTTCCGGACATGCAGAGCTTTCTTGGATATTAAGCTGCTTTACTTATATGGGAGAGCTAAATCGTATGACACAGTTTAAAGACAAGTCTGCAAAACATGCAGATAATATCAATGCAGGTCTTTATACATACCCGGTATTGATGGCAGCTGATATTCTTCTTTACCAGGCGGATGTTGTTCCGGTAGGTATTGATCAGATACAGCATCTGGAGATTACCAGAGATATCGCACAGAGATTTAACAGCATTTATGGTGATGTATTCACGATTCCGGAGGCCTATATCGGAAAGTCTGGAGCTAAAATCATGAGTCTTCAGGATCCCGAAAAGAAGATGTCAAAATCAGATGAGAATCCAAATGCAAGTATTTATCTCATGGATGATCGTGATACGATTATGAGAAAGTTTAAGAGAGCAGTTACGGATTCAGAAGCACATATTGCATATCGTGAAGAACAGCCCGGAATTCGTAACTTGATTGATATTTATTGTGCGTGTACAGGAAAGTCATCAGAAGAAGCGGTTCATGACTTTGATGGTGTGGGTTATGGAGATTTCAAGCTTGCAGTAGGAGAGACCGTTGCGGATACATTGGCACCGGTACAAAGTCGTTTTGATGAACTATTAAAGGATAAGTCATATATAGATGGTATTATTAAGGAAAATGGCGAGAAGGCCAACTATTATGCCACCAAGACTTTGAGAAAGGTTCAGAAGAAAGTGGGATTTCCAGAAAAAATACGTTAGAATAAAAGAAATGAGAATGGAGGTTTTCGTATGAATGAAGAGAAAGAAAAAACAGCAGAAGAAATTATGAAGATTCTTGAAATGCAGGAAATGATTCTGCAATTCACACACTTTACCAATGCAGATGCTTGGGAGCTTGGCAGTATGATGGTATCGGAGGCAAAAAAAAGAGACCTTCATATTGAAATCAGCATTCGGTTAAATAATGGAATGGTCGTTTTTCAGCATTGTCTCGACGGTACGAAACTTCATAATG
The DNA here is from genome assembly GCA_964481705.1 of uncultured Lachnospiraceae bacterium. Lineage (GTDB taxonomy): Bacteria > Bacillota > Clostridia > Lachnospirales > Lachnospiraceae > CAYZUC01. The sequence goes on along the minus strand of CAYZUC010000052.1, from coordinate 8,757 downwards.
AACAATGGGTAGTAAGGAAGTGTAATACGGTAAAGGTTATGGAGACGAGTTCCCTGTACTTATACGCTAAGCTGAATAAAGTGGGACAGACTATGAATGACCAGTTCCTCGACGAGAAGGATTATGCCTGCTGTGGCGGCGGATTCCCTATTCGAATTCAGGATGTTGGGGTAATTGGTACTATTATAGTATCGGGAATGAACCATGTTGCAGATCATGATTTTATTATCAAAGTACTAAGTAAATATCTTCATACAGATGAAGTACCTAGAATTCGTCAAATGAAATAATGTGATAGAAAAGATAGGAAAATTCTGCAAAGCATGATACTATATTTAGGATAAAGGAATAGATGGAGGATGAATCCATGGCGGATAAATATGTGGCTTATGTAGCCGGTTATACACATGATGATAATCATGGCATCAAGATTTACGATGTTGATACTAAGACCGGAAGATTTAAAGAAAAAGAAGAGATAATGATTACAAATCCTTCATACGTTACTGTTTCTCACAATGGAAAGCTTTTCTACTCAATAACAGATGATGGAGTGGAAGCATATCGAATACGTGATGATGGAGGGTTGAAATTTATTAATCGTAAACCCATTAATGGAATGAGAGGATGTTATATTTCAACAGATTATAACGATGAATATCTTTTTACGGCTGGTTATCATGATGGGAAAGTAACCGTCATGTCTTTGAAAAAGGATGGTGGTATTGAAAGAATCACAGACGAGATATATCATAAAGGACTTGGTTCTGTGGCAGAGAGGAATTTCCGTCCTCATATTAATTGTGTAAAAATGACTCGCGACAATAAATATTTGTGTGTCACAGATTTGGGCATGGATCATATCAAGGTTTACGCGTTGGATCATAAGACAGGAAAGCTAAAGCTTGCAGATATTATTCGAAGTGAAATTGAATCGGCACCACGTCATATTAAGTTCTCACTGGATGGCAGATTTGCGTACATTATCCACGAACTAAAGAACTATATTGATGTGTATTCCTATGAAGATGTCAATAATGAACCGGTTTTTAATAAAATTCAAACAGTACCTACTTTGAATAACTATCATGCAGGTGGTTCCGCAGCAAGCGCAATTCAATTGTCTGACGATGGAAAATATATTTTCTGCTCGAATGCGGGAGATAATAGTGTAGGTGCATTTAAACGTGATTCCAAAACAGGATTGCTTGAAAAACTTTTTATTTTGCCTATTAGTGGTGATTATCCAAAGGATATTGAAATCTCTCCAAACCTGAAATTTTTGTTTAGCTTGAATCATGAAAGTAATACCATTACATTCTTTAAGCTGGACTTGAAGTCCAAGACAATTGTTATGAATGGACCCGAGGTGCCTTTCATTCACGGCAACTGCATTATACTTCATAAGGTTCCGACACCGGAAACAGAGAAGAAATCAGGAGCAGAGAAATCAGAAGAGAATAAGAAAAAAGAAAACAAAGAAACAAAATAGGGAATGATAACAAAAGAGGGCATTTTGCCCTCTTTTCATTTGGAAAGATAAGAATTACTTCTGATAAAATTCTTTGATGGAATCCATACGAGAATACATATTGGAAAAGAGCATGTCAACAATGGTAATTGCAACCATAGATTCTACGACGACAACGGCTCTTGGTACAATAACGGGGTCATGTCGTCCTTTTATACTCACTTCTATATTTTCATGATTGCGATTTACGGTCTTTTGCGTGGAGGCTATGGAGGGCGTTGGCTTAATGGCAGCTCTTAACAGAATGGGGGAGCCATCTGATAATCCACCAAGAATACCACCGGAATGATTTGTTTCCTTTGAGATTGTATTGGAGGCATCCATTCGAAAAGAATCGTTATTTTCAGAACCTAAATGTCGAGCAGCTTCAAAGCCATCACCAATCTCAAATCCCTTTACGGCACCGATGGAAAGAACAGCTTTGCCAAGATTGGCGGAAAGCTTATCAAAAACAGGTTCTCCAATACCGGAGGGCATTCCACGGACAATGCACTCTACGATACCACCTGCAGAGTCTTTTTGCTGCATACAATTTGTTAAGAAAGTCTCTGCCTCCTTACAAGCTTTCGCATCCGGCATTGCTAATGCGTTTTGATCTCGTTGTTCCAAGGAAAATGCATCTTGAGATATTGTAATCGGTCCGATCGAAGAGGTATAAGCATCTACTGAAATACCAAGCTCTGTTAGTATTTTCTTGGCAACTGCTCCGGCAGCAACGCGACCGATAGTCTCGCGTCCTGAGGAACGACCACCTCCACGATAATCTCGAAAGCCATATTTTTCATCAAAGGTATAGTCAGCATGCCCGGGACGATAATAAGAAGCGATTTCGCTGTAATCGGCGGAATACTGATTTTCATTTTTTACAAGCAAGGAAATAGGAGTACCGGTAGTCTTTCCTTCGAAGATACCCGATAAAATCTCTACAGTATCGGATTCCTTTCTGGGAGTAGAGAAGGCAGACTGACCTGGCTTGCGACGATTCAGCAAAATCTGAATGTCGGAGGAAGTAAGAGGAATACCGGATGGGCATCCATCAATTACTACTCCAATTGCTTCACCGTGAGATTCCCCCCAAGTCATAATTGTAAATTGTTTACCCAAAACCGATCCGGACATAATTTAATCTCCTATATCTTATATTTTCGTATGTTTTCATTCATTATAACGAGAAAAAGCACACAAAACAATTCTTTTTTACAAAGGTAGTGCATTTTGATTTTAAATGTGATAAATTTAATTCTATAGAGATATGATAAAACAGTTTATACTGGGAGTTACCATGAAAGATAAAATAGAAATCAGAAAGATTAAACGATTTTTTTCTCCAATTACAGATAATCTTCGCCGCATTTTCTCTGTAATCGGGATTTTCGCGATGTTTGTTTTCAGCAGTAGTTTTGCTTTTGCAGTGAATAGTAATGTAGAATATGAATTGACTCCAGAAGAAGAAAAGGTTTTTTTGGAATCGGAGGATGGTACGGTAGAGGTTCAGGAAATTGATATGTCGAAGTTCTCGGCAACTGAAGAAGATATTGAAGCCATGCTTCGTGAAGCTGAAAATAATGGAAGCATCTCTACTTCTGAAAATGTCGTTTCCAAGGATCCTGGTAAGATTTCAGAGGGCACCAGAATTTATGATGAGGCGAATGGATATCTGGATGCTACCTTTGAAAACGACTGGCAGTTAATTCTGATAAATAAGGAGAATCCAATCCCAAAGGACTATTCCTTGGAGCTTGGGACTATTCGTGGAAATATCAAATCTGATGTACGTGTGATTGAGCATGTTCTGGATATGATTCAGGCCGCAAAGGAAGACGGAGTGAAGCTTGCCATTTGTTCTCCATATCGCGATTATGACCGTCAGGTAGTATTATTCAACAGGAAGGTAAAGAGCTATATGAGACGTGGCTTGACGGAGGAGGAAGCATATGAGCTTGCCTCTCAGACTGTTGCAATTCCGGGCACCAGTGAACATCAGGCTGGCTTGGCTTTTGATTTTATCAGTGATGACTATAAGACCCTAGATGCGGGATTTGCAAATACAACTGCCGGCAGATGGCTAAAAAAGAATTCTAAGAATTATGGATTTATACTACGTTATCCGGAAGGAAAAGAGTCCATCACCGAAATAGAATTTGAACCATGGCATTATCGTTATGTGGGTACGGAAGCGGCTAACGAGATTATGGATCAGGGGCTTTGCCTCGAAGAATATGTGAAACAGATTGGATTACAATAATGTATAAGATTTTAAAGCAAGAAGGAAGAGCGAAAAGAGGAGAGTTTGAAACGGTTCATGGAACCATTCAAACTCCTGTTTTTATGAATGTTGGTACCGTAGCGGCTATTAAGGGGGCCGTCTCTACCGAAGATTTACAGCAAATCAAAACACAGGTAGAGTTGTCAAACACGTATCATCTGCATGTCAGACCAGGAGATCAGATTATCAAGAAGCTGGGTGGACTGCACAAGTTTATGGTGTGGGATAAACCAATTCTGACAGATTCCGGCGGATTTCAGGTGTTTTCTTTGAGCAGTCTTAGAAAAATCAAAGAAGAAGGAGTACACTTTCATTCCCATATAGATGGAAGGAAGATTTTTATGGGACCGGAAGAAAGTATGCAGATTCAGTCAAATTTAGCGTCTACCATTGCTATGGCGTTCGATGAATGCCCAAGTTCAAAAGCGGATAGGGAATATGTACAGAGCTCAGTAGATCGAACGACCAGATGGTTGGAACGGTGCAAGGTAGAAATGAAACGTTTGAATTCACTGCCGGATACGATCAATCCACACCAGATGCTGTTTGGAATTAATCAAGGAGCGATTTTTTCGGATATTAGAATCGAACATGCGAAGCGAATCGCGCAGATGGATTTAGATGGTTATGCAATAGGAGGACTTGCAGTAGGCGAATCCCATGAAGAGATGTACCATATTATTGAAGAAACAGTACCTTATCTACCAAGCGATAAACCAACATACCTGATGGGAGTTGGGACTCCAATTAATATTCTGGAAGGTGTTGAACGTGGCATTGATTTTTTTGACTGTGTGTATCCAAGCAGGAATGGTCGCCATGGTCATGTATATACAAATCAAGGCAAAATAAATCTCTTCAATGCAAAGTATGAATTGGACAGCAGACCTATTGAAGAGGGATGTGGATGTCCTGCCTGCAAGACCTACAGCAGAGCTTATATTCGTCATTTGTTAAAAGCGAAGGAAATGCTGGGTATGAGGTTGTGTGTTCTTCATAATCTGTATTTTTATAATACGATGATGGAAGAGATTCGAAATGCCTTGGAACAGGGAGAATTTCAAGCATATAAAAAAGCAAAAATTGAGGGAATTCTTCAAGGTACTGAGTCATAATTACAAGAGAAAAGAAACGATAGGAAAAGTAAAAAAGACTTGTACATTAATTTATCATTGTGTATAGTAGAGTTTAGGACTAATTTTAGGAGGAAATGAGATGAATATTTTATTGGCAGCACAAGCAGGTGGTGGATGGACACAGGGAACAATTATCACAGTTGTATTATATGTAATTGTAATCGGTGCATTTTTCTATTTTACAATGATTCGTCCTCAGAAAAAGGAGCAGAGTAGAATGAATGCAATGCTATCTGAGCTTGAAACAGGAGACAGCATTCTTACAAACAGTGGTTTTTATGGTATTGTGATTGATATTACAGATGATACGGTTATTGTTGAGTTTGGTAATAACAAGAACTGTAGAATCCCAATGCAGAAATCAGCGATTGCGCAGGTTGAGAAACCGGATTCCGCATCCTAATCATTTTGATAAATGTGAAAACCCTGTTTCTGAATAGAAACAGGGTCTTTTTTACATAAATCGACGTAATTTATTGAAATTTGATTTCGATTGGGATATTATTAGTAAGATAGACTCGAGAAATGAATAACTAAACAATCTTGAGACATCAAAATAAGAAACACAGGATTGGAGATTAATATGGTATACAAAATAGGTTGTATTTCAGGGGATGGCATTGGACCTGAAATCGTAACAGAAGCAAGAAAGATACTTGACAAAATCGCACAGAAGTACGGTCATACTTTTAACTATACAGATATCCTGATGGGTGGCGCTTCCATTGATGCGACAGGGGTACCACTTACAGATGAGGCGATTTCACAGGCAAAATCAAGTGATTGCGTTTTGATGGGTTCCATTGGAGGTAATACGTCCACTTCTCCATGGTATAAATTAGCACCAAATCTTAGACCGGAAGCGGGATTATTAAAAATACGTAAAGAATTGAATCTGTTTGCTAATTTAAGACCGGCTGTATTGTACGATGAATTATCGGAAGCATGTCCATTGAAGGAAGAGATTACGCAGGGGGGATTTGATATGCTTATTATGCGTGAGTTAACCGGTGGTCTCTATTTCGGTGAACGCAAGACAGTTGAGGAAAATGGCATTACGAAAGCGACAGATACTCTTTCCTATGATGAGAATGAGATTCGACGAATTGCAATCAAGGGATTTGATATTGCAAGAAAGAGAAATAAAAAGGTCACAAGCGTTGATAAAGCAAATGTATTGGATTCATCAAGACTTTGGAGAAAGATTGTAGAAGAAGTATCAAAGGATTATCCGGAAGTAGAATTGGAGCATATGTTGGTTGATAATTGTGCGATGCAGCTCGTTCGTGATCCAAGACAGTTCGATGTTATTTTAACTGAGAATATGTTTGGAGATATTTTATCGGATGAGGCAAGTATGGTTACTGGTTCTATTGGGATGCTTGCATCTGCCAGCCTGAATGATACAAAATTTGGATTATATGAACCAAGTCACGGATCGGCACCCGATATTGCTGGTCAGAATAAAGCAAACCCGATTGCAACCATCCTTTCGGCATCTATGATGATTCGATTCAGCCTTGATTTAGATAAAGAAGCAGATGCGATTGATAATGCAGTAAAGAAAGTGTTACAGGATGGCTACCGGACAGGAGATATCATGTCAGACGGCTGCAAGCTTGTTGGAACAAAAGAAATGGGCGATTTAATCGCTGAAAGAATATAGTAATTAAGTTGTGCTTTGCACGGAATTGTGATGCGTAGAAGGATGCGCAAGAATGGAGAATACTATGAAAAGTGATAATGTAACGAAAGGTGATGCACAGGCACCACACAGAAGTTTATTTAATGCACTGGGTTATACACAGGAAGAACAGGATAGACCGCTTGTAGGTATTGTTTGTTCCTATAATGAGATTGTTCCGGGTCATATGAATTTGGATAAGATTTGTGAAGCAGTAAAAATTGGTGTTGCCATGGCAGGTGGAACGCCGGTAATGTTCCCTGCTATTGCAGTTTGTGATGGTATTGCAATGGGACATATCGGAATGAAGTATTCGCTTGTCACAAGAGATTTAATTGCAGACTCCACAGAATGTATGGCAATTGCTCATCAATTTGATGCACTGGTTATGATACCGAACTGTGATAAAAATGTACCGGGACTTTTGATGGCAGCTGCCAGAGTCAATGTTCCTACCGTATTTGTATCCGGAGGACCAATGCTTGCAGGTCATGTAAAAGGATGTAATACATCATTATCCAGTTTGTTTGAAGCGGTTGGAGCAAAGGCAGCGGGAAAGATGTCGGATGAAGATTTGAAAGAGTTTGAAGAACACGGATGTCCTACTTGTGGTTCCTGCTCTGGTATGTATACAGCGAACAGTATGAACTGTTTGACAGAGGCAATTGGAATGGGTCTACGTGGGAATGGTACCATACCGGCCGTTTATTCGGAGAGAATTCGTCTTGCAAAACATGCGGGAATGAAGGTTATGGAATTACTCGAGAAAAACATTCGTCCTCGTGATATTATGAATGAGAAAGCATTTATGAATGCAATGACAGTTGATATGGCACTTGGATGTTCCACGAATACCATGCTTCATCTTCCTGCTATTGCACATGAAGCAGGTGTAGAACTGAATATGGATATGGCAAATGATATTAGCGCTAAGACACCGAATCTTTGTCATCTTGCACCAGCAGGTCATACCTACATGGAAGAGTTAAATGAAGCCGGCGGTGTCTATGCTGTTATGATGGAACTGAATAAGAAAGGTCTTTTAAATACCGATATTATTACAGCTACTGGTAAGACGGTAGGCGAGAATCTAAAGGGTGTTATCAATAAGAATTCAGAAGTGATTCGTACGATTGAGAATCCATACAGTGAGACAGGTGGAATCGCAGTATTGAAAGGAAATATTGCTCCAGATTCCGGTGTCGTTAAGAGAAGTGCTGTTGTACCTGAGATGATGGTTCATTCCGGCCCGGCTAGGGTATTTGATTGTGAGGAAGATGCCATAGCGGCTATCAAAGGTGGTAAGATTGTTGAAGGTGATGTTGTAGTCATTCGATATGAAGGACCAAAGGGTGGACCGGGAATGAGAGAGATGCTGAATCCTACTTCTGCTATTGCAGGTATGGGATTGGGCTCATCGGTAGCATTGCTTACGGATGGCAGATTTTCCGGCGCGAGCAGAGGTGCTTCTATTGGACATATTTCTCCCGAAGCTGCAGTTGGTGGACCCATTGCATTAATTGAGGAGGGAGATATCATTGAAATTAATATTCCTGCGAATACTTTGAATGTCAAGGTATCGGAGGAAGAGATGGCAGCAAGACGTTCTAAATGGACACCAAGAAAACCTAATATTACAACCGGTTATCTTTCTCGTTATGTTGAAATGGTAACGAGCGGTAATCGAGGAGCAATTCTGGAAATCCCAAAGAATAAATAAGAAATGAGGTAAGATTATGCAACTGAATGGATCAGAAATTGTCGTAGAATGTCTAAAAGAACAAGGCGTTGATACGGTATTTGGATATCCCGGCGGAACAATCCTGAATGTATACGATGCGTTATATAAACATAGTGATGAAATACGTCATGTATTAACTTCTCATGAGCAGGGAGCAGCACACGCAGCTGATGGATATGCAAGAGCCACTGGTAAAGTAGGTGTTTGTCTGGCAACATCAGGACCGGGCGCTACCAATCTTGTAACAGGCATAGCTACAGCATATATGGATTCAATTCCGATGGTAGCGATAACCGGGCAAGTGAAAACCACAGCATTGGGTAAAGATTCATTTCAGGAAGCAGATATTACCGGTATAACAATGCCGATAACAAAACACAATTTTTTGATAAAAAAATC
>CAYZUC010000051.1:0-19715 GCA_964481705.1 uncultured Lachnospiraceae bacterium | reverse complement strand
ATAATGTACATTTTTATTTTCCACTTTTTGAGCATTTTTATATTGACATTTACAACATTATTTAATTTGAACTATAATGAGAGCAATAATGTCGGTCAAGATGTCGGTCAATAGTTGGAGAGTACCACCGAACCATATAGAAGATTGAGAAAAATTCTGTAAATATGCGACTTCACATATAAAGCATTATTGGGAATCAGCAATAGTATAAGTGGAAATGATTAATATATGAAAGTAGGGTGAAATCAATGCTACGACAAATACAATATTTTCAATCCGTTGTGAAGAACAATAGTTTTTCAGAAGCAGCAGAAGTGTGTCATATTTCACAGTCTGCAATATCCCAACAGATTAAGAGTTTGGAAAAGGAACTGGGTTTTCTACTTCTTGAAAGAAAAAAACGGAAGTTTGAACTAACACCTGCAGGTGAACATTTCTATAAAAAGAGTCTTATTTTGATGGCAGATTATGAAAGAATTTGTGCTGAATCAAGAAGAATTGCACATGCAGATGACTTTACATTAAGAATCGGATATTTGCGTTGTTACAGTGGGCAGGAGTTTCAAAAAGCGGTAGAAGAGTTTACGATGAATAATCCGGATATAAAGATTGAAATCATACATGGAACACATGAAGAACTCTATTCTAATCTTGTACAGGAAGAAGTTGATCTTGTATTGAATGATCAAAGAAGAGCATTTTCTGAGGATTATATGAATATGGAACTGGTTACCAGCCATTTGTTTGTTGAGATATCTGCTATAAATCCAATTTCTCATCTAAAGGAAATTGAAATAAATGATTTGAAGAATACGCCTTGTATTCTGATAGCACCAGAGTTACAACAGGAGATAGAAGAAGAGTATTATCGCAACATTGTAGGTGTACAAGGCGAAATTTTTTTTGCTGAGAATTTGGAGGAAGCAAGACTCTTAGTAATCAGTGGAAAAGGATATATGCCACTGGAAGGTATGTGTATTCCTCAAAGATTCGGAACAACTCTAAAACGGATTGCGTTAAAAAAATCAGAACGTCCAATTACAAGAAAATATTGTGCATTCTGGAAGAAGGATAATTCGGGGTACTATATAGAAGAATTTGCAGATATATTAAAGAAACATTTTTCCTGTATGGACTAATTGCATAGAATGAATGATAAGGCAGAAGACATGAGTGGTTTTCTGTCTTGTTTTTATGTATAAGAAAAACTTATTAAATATATTTAAAAATGAAATTGATAGATCATGTGTGTGGATTTACTATAATAGAGATAAAGAAGAATAAACACACATTTACAAAATGGAGAGGAGAAAGGTATGCAAGTATTAGCAATCAGTTCAAGCCCACGTAGAGAAGGTAATTCGGATGTTCTTTGCAATCAATTTTTAAAAGGTGCAAAAGAAGCAGGTCATCAGACAGAAAAAATAAATCTTGAGAATAAAGAGATTAAGCCTTGTAATGCCTGCGGGGTATGTCAGAAAGAGCATAAGTGTGTCTGGAGTGATGATATGGAAGAAATTTTGGATTGTATGATAAAAGCAGATGTCATCATTCTTGCAACTCCCGTTTACTTCTATGCTATGTGTGCACAGATGAAATTATTGATTGACAGATGTTACTCCAGATTTGAAGAAATGATCAATAAGAAGTTCTATTTTATCGTTACATCTGCTGATCCAGAGTATAAAGCGACAGAGGAAACCATAGCAGGACTTAGGGGATTTTTACGATGTCTTCCAGAGGCAGAGGAGTGTGGAATTATCTATGGCTGTGGCACATGGGATAAGGGTGATGTATATAAACATCCAGCTTTTGAAAAGGCATATGAAACAGGAAGAAATATTAAGTAAAGGATGAAGTACAATATGCATATATCAGATTTTTCAAAAGAGTACCACGAGATAATGTTTCCTGGATATGTTTCTTGATTTGGAGAGACAGATCCTGAGTTCTGTTGAACGATTTGATAATTTTGCATTTGATGAGGTAGTAAATGAACCAGGTGTAGAACTGGATCAGAAAACGAGAGTGATGTGCACTTTAGCGGTTCTTCTTGTATATCAGGCAGTTGATTATTTGGGAATTGGCAGAGTATTTTCTTATCCGCATGAAGTCAATACTATTCTGGCTGAAAAAGAGAATGGTTCTGGTAAATGATTGCAATCAGTCATAGATGAAGTATATTGCAACCGAAATAGTATAGAAGGAAGGCGAATAAGTGAAGATTAGAAAATTAATGATAACACTAATATTAGGAAGCATTTTACTTACAGGGTGTGGTTCGAACAGTACTGTAGGGAGAGACACAAGACCAGTAGAAAGTACAGAACAAGAGAGTACAGAACAAGAGAGTAGTACGAAGATTCTTATTGCTTACTTTACTCGTTCCGATAATATCAATATTGACCCTAATATAGATGCTACTTCATCCGCAAGTATCAACCCGAATGGATCAGAATATCAAGGAAATCTTGCGATTATGGCAGATTATATTCAAGAATTAACAGGAGGAGATACTTTCTCCATCCGGACATCTAAAATCTATCCTTCAGAATATCGAGCGACGACAGATGTTGCTAAGGATGAGGAAAATGATGATGTAAGACCAGAACTTTCAAATCATGTTGAGAATATGGAAGAGTACAAGGTGATTTATCTGGGTTATCCAAACTGGTGGGGTGGATTGCCAATGCCAATTTATACTTTCCTGGAGGAGTATAACTTTGCAGGAAAGACGATTATTCCATTCGCATCTCATGAAGGAAGTGGATTGGGAAGTGGGCCTTCAGAAATCGAAAGTCTCTGCCCAGATGCAATTGTACTTAATGGTCTTGCTGTTAGAGGATCATTGGTAACAGACAGTAAAGCAGATATTGAAAGTTGGATAAATGATTTGGATTTGGAGTAGAAAAGGAGAATAACAACATGGCAAAGTTAATAGTATTTTACTCAAGAGCAGGGGAAAACTATTTTAGTGGTACTTTTCACAACGTGTCTGTAGGAAATACAGAAAAGATAGCCAATATGGTTGGACGGATTACAGGAGCTGATCTTTTTAAAATAGAACAGGTAACACCATATTCATCGGATTATAATACTTGCATTGACGAAGCCAAAGCCGATAAGAGAGTAAATGCAAGACCTGAATTGGTATCTTTACCAGATAATATGGAGCAGTATGATGAGGTTTACCTTGGTTTTCCTAATTATTGGGGAACTATGCCAATGGCAGTATTCACATTCCTTGACAGTGTTAATTGGGTGGGTAAGATCATTCATCCATTTGTTACACATGAAGGAAGTGGATTTGGAAATGCTGAGAATGATATCAAAAAAGTGTGTACAGGAGCAACTGTAATGAAGGGACTTTCTATACACGGGGAAAGTGTAGATGGAGCAAAATCTTATGTAGAGAAATGGATACGGGAGGATTGAAAGATGGATTTAACTAAGGATTTAAAATTTGGATTTGGGTGTATGAGAATGCCTGTTCTTTCAAAGGAAGATCCTACATCATTTGATTATGAGACAATTACAGTATTATTTGATGCTTTTTTAGCAAAGGGCTTCCGGTATTTTGATACAGCGTATACCTACCATGGATATAAGGCAGAAGAGGCACTTCGTAAGGCATTAGTGGAGAGGCATCCAAGGGACAGCTTTGAGCTTACCACCAAGATGCCACTTCGAGATTTTAAGGATGCAGAAGATCTAGATAAAATTTTTGCTGAACAGCTGCAGAATTGTGGTGTTACATATTTCGATTACTATCTTTTACATAACATGGGAAGTAATGTCTATGCCAAGTGTGAAAAATATGATGCATTTCATTTTGTACGAAAGAAACAACAGGAAGGAAAGATTAAGGTTGTAGGTATGTCTTTCCATGATACACCAGAACTTCTAGATGAGATTCTCGTAAAATATGGAGACTGCATTGACTTCGTACAGCTCCAGATCAATTATGTTGATTGGGAGCAACCGAATGTACAGTCCAGAAAGTGTCTGGAGATAGTAAATAAATATCATAAACCGGTAGCTGTTATGGAACCATGTAAAGGTGGAACTTTAATTAATGTTCCAGAAGAAGCAGAAGAACTGATGAAGGGATACAATCCAGAAGCATCCATTGCAAGTTGGGCGTTTCGCTTCGCAGCCAGTCAGAAAGGTGTCTTTCGTGTATTAAGTGGCATGAATACATTAGAGCAGGTGGAGGATAATTGTGGTACATTCTTAGATTTTAAGCCATTGAATGAAGAAGAATATGGAATCATTGAGCAGGCAACAAAAATTATCAATGAGAAAACAGCAATTCCCTGTACAGCCTGTGAATATTGTACGCATGGATGTCCGAGAAATATTGCGATACCAAAGTATTTTGCTTTATATAACAGTATAGAGCGGACCACTGGAAGTTTTTCCAGTCAGGCAGTTTACTATAATAATATTTCTCTTGCAGCGGGAAGCAGAGCAAGTGACTGTATCGGATGTGGTCATTGTGAAAAAGCCTGCCCTCAGCATCTTCCAATTAGAGAATATCTGAAATCTGTTGCTGAGAAGTTTGAAGGAAGCAGCATTATACCAACAAGAAAGTAGAAAATAAATGAGAAAATCCTTTATAATGAAAAGATTTGTCGATGTAAGTATGATTATTTGTCTGCTTATTCTTATGGCATTTCAGTATACGGGAGAAGAAATACATGAATGGATTGGAATATCTATGTTTGTGGTTGTTCTGATTCATCAGATAATAAACATCAAATGGTATCAAGGTCTGGCAAAAGGAAAATATATGCCAGTTCGGATAGCACAGACGATTTTAAATCTATTATTAGTCATGGATATTTCTTTGATGATGATTACCGGGATGATTATGTCAGGTTATGTATTTGCATGGCTGCCAATTCATGAAGGTTTCTCTATGGCTCGTAAATTGCATCTTGCTAGTGCCCACTGGGGATATATCTTCATGTCTATGCATATGGGAATGCATTTTGGAATGATGTTATCTATGCGGGGAAAGACTCTGCTTTCATTCCGTATATTCAAAATCATCACGCTCCTATATGGAATATATGCTTTTATCCATCAGGGCATTTACTCTTATTTGCTCTTTCAAACAGAGTTTTATAGGTGGGGAACGGCAAGTAATGTATGGATATTTACTGCCCAGAATATCTGTATGATGGTTGCGTTCGGTATTATCGCAGATACATTAACTTGTCAACGCGACAAACCCCGATTGTGGAATGACACAATTTAAGGGATATAAGAGCTGAAATTTTGGGGAAATTCAACCAATTGTTGCAATGAATTATGGTGCAGGAAAATGGGAACGCATAAAGATAGTCAAAAATATGTCATTTACTACAATTGAAATTATGGGAATTATTTTTTCCTCAAGCGGAATACTTTATCCAAAATTCATATGTTCCATTTTTATGAACTTAGATCAAGAAATGACTTCGAGTGCACAAAAGCTATACGCATGTATTTTTTTGCCTTTTTCCCAATGGGAGTGAATTTGTTGACATCTTATTATTTCCTGTTTTACTTGGCAGTCTTAGTTTATGGTTGGTAATGCCTGTTGTCGAAATAGCTGTGATGCTGCTCAGTGTGTTATTACTTAAACAAAAGCAAAGGAATATCTATAAGGCTGACCGATGAAGAGGGAAGAAGAGTCCAAAGATGTCATAGAGTAGTAGTTGACGCATGTGTATATCAGATAATGGATTTTAACGAGTACTGTATAAAGCTGGAAGTTGATATTGTTTTGGTAGGAAAAATGTATTAGAATGTTTCTGGAGATAATTAGAATTTGCCTCAAAAAGGGGAAAACAAAAGATTCTGGACTCAAGGTATACCTACATTTCAATTGACAAACCTATAGACAGCCGTGGCAGTCAGTAGATCATTACTTAAGTGGAGAATAATACGTGAGAATTGAGGAGTATGGAAAAGATAACGAGAAGACGATCGTGATGTTACACGGAGCGCATATGATTCATACATTTCAGAGACAGTATGTACTTGCACAGGAGTACCACATTATTGTTCCTCATATTGTAGGTTTTGGAAATCATACGGATCAGATTTTTGAAACAAGGAGATGCATATCTGAACTGGCTGAGTATATTCGAACATTAAACAAAAAGGTGTATCTTATTGGATTTTCTTTGGGTGCGCAATTAGCATTCCATTTGATATCGGAATATGAAGAACTTTTTGAGTCAGCCATTATTGTTAGTGCATGGTTAATAAAGGAAGAGCCCCTTCTTTCAGAAATTATGGAGTTAAATCGAAAACAGCTTAATTCGCTCCAAAATAAGTTTCTCTGTGGCATAACCGGCTTGGCGAACGGACTGACACCAAAACAATGTAGAGAATTTGTGATACAGATGCAACATGTTAATATGGAGACTGTGCATAACATGGTTTATAACGGAATATCTCTGGAAGACATCCCGGAGTTTGGGAATGTTACTGTTCCAATTATAGCTTTAGCTGGTGCTAAAGAACCAAAGCCAATATTAGATTCAGCAAGGAGAATGTCTGAGGAGAATTCAAACTGTCGTTATGAGGTATGGGATAAAGCTGGACATAATATTCCAATATGTTATTATAAGAGATTTAATAAATTGATTTGTAATTATTTTACATGATCCAAGATTTCTTGTGGAGAAATAGCAAATTATTGTAATTTGTTCTTTGCAATTTTATGATAAAAACAGTAAGTGGAGAGCACATTGGGTTGTGGAAGTACAGGATTTTTTGGATTATCTGGCATACACAATATGTTTAAAAATGAGAATTTTGTAGTCGGCTTAGCCGGCTATTCTTATTATGATGACCTTCAAGAAATAGGATGCTATTATAGAGGATTATGAAAGAGTGCCTGCTTCCGGTAATTTAGGGGAGTGCAGCCCATTTTCTCTTTAAAGGTTTTGATGAAGTAGCTGCTGCTTTGAAATCCGCATTCTAAGGCTACCTGAGAAGAAGTCAAATCTGTATTTGTCAATAACAGCGAGGCTCTTTGGATGCGGTAATCCTTTATATATTGCATTGGCGTAGTCCACACAGTATTGCGGAAACAACGAAGGACTTCACTCTGACTGATTAAGGCTTCTTCGGCTAGGTCATGTAAGGATATTTCTTCATTAAAATGCAGGTGTATAAACCGCAGCATAGTTTTCATTCGTTCTGCACTACGAATACTTGCGTATCCGTTTCCCGATTCACAGGAGGTATAATTTGACCAGATGAGAAGTAACAACTCAGACAGAGCATTTCTCATATGAATTTCATATCCTTTGCTCTTTTCCTTCATGGAATTCCATGCCACAGATGCATATTCTAGTGTATCCTTTTGCCATAAAACAGATGGATCCAAAGAAACAAACGGGAGCTTCTTATTATTTATTAACGGGTCAACGAATTTCTGCCAATAGATGCTGTCAACACTTCCAATTAGCCTGGGGTGAAATACAATGGAGCAAATTCTTGTTGTCTGATCAGAATGAACATCCAGAAAATGAAGCATTCCCCTGTTAATGAAGATGCCCTGACCAGTTTCCAGAATACATTTTGTGGTATGAATCATGACTCGAACGGTACCTGTTAAAACCCAGATGATTTCCAAATCTTCATGCCAGTGCCAGTCTATGGATGTCTCGGAAATGTTTTCTTCATAGCATTCAATGGGAAATTGTGTTGTACCATGTGGTATCAGCTCCTCCCCTTTTTCATTTACATTAATTATACAAGTATCTTTCATGTTACACCTCATATATATCGTAAGTTTCCTGTATATTGCGTAATAAAGATTTATGCAATAAGATGATTTTGTTATATGATTTGGTCAGTGTATTATATCAAATGCCAGCGTTTAATGATATTATTATATCACAAAAGATACAGAACATATATGCTTAGCATGTATGGAAAGGAGGATAAATGAGAGCCAGAATAGCACATATTGGCGTTTATACAACCGATTTAGAGAGGCTGAAGGATTTTTATGTGAAATACTTTGCTGCTGTTTGTGATGAGCATTATGATAGTAATCATGGGTTCAAAAGTTACTTTTTATCCCTTGGTAATGATGTGCGTTTGGAAGTGATGTCTCACACAATGCTGGAGCACAGAGACGTGAAAGAATTGGAAAATGGACTGAGTCACCTTGCTTTTTCTGTTGGAACAAGGGAAGAAGTCAGTGCTTTAACAAATCGATTACAAAATGATGGATATATGGTCATATCAGCTCCTCGTGAAACAGGTGACGGATATTTTGAAAGTAAGGTTTTGGATCCTGATGGAAACTGTTTGGAAATAACAATATAGTAACAAGACATCACCATTACATTCCGTAAGAGAATATGGTGATGTTTTTATATTGTGCTTATCCCTTTCTGTTTTTTGTCTGAAATTGTTTCGGAGTACAGTTCATCAGGTCACGAAATACCTTTGAAAAATAGCTGGCTGAACGAAACCCACAATTCTCACTGATTGTCATGATGCTGGTATCTGAATATAACAGCATCGAGACAGCCATATCGGTACGATACCGATTCAGGAAATCGAGAGGAGTTTCGTTTAGATTAATGTGAAAACAACGACTACATTCTCGTTTACTGATATTAGCTGAAGAAGCGATATCTTCTAATGACATCTTTTCCATATAATGCTCCTGTATATATTGCATCATGGTCTTTAGTCTTTTATAAGATACGATATTTTGAGGTTTTGCTTCTTCAATAGTTGGACGAAGCTCCTTTAGAAATTCTATCCAAAGAGAAGATAAATGTGATTGTACTCGAAATTCATATCCATATTTCCCTTCTTTGTCTTCTTCCATTGCCTGCATAAACTCATGAGTCATGGTAGCTGTCTGACTTGATTCCGGATGGAATACTGCGCCCGGTATAGCACTACATCCTAAAAGAGGCAGAAAATACTTGCTTTCAATATCACTATTCGATTTTCCAGATAGAAAATGATAATCAAACAGTACTTCAAAAATACTGCAGTGGATTTTCTCTTCTTTTGGCAAAACGGCATGTAATACGTTGCTGTTAATGAATAGAATATCGCCTTTGTGCAGTAGTAGTCTCTTCTCTGGAAACGAGTATTCAATGGAACCATCTAATACATAGGCGACTTCAATAAATTCATGCCAATGCCATGGAACATGTTCTTTAAAGTATAAATCATAATATACTTCGTTAAATTGATACAGAATACCGGCGTTGTCACGGTCTATTATTTCTCGCTGATTTTGATCGATTAGGATATCCTTTTGAATTGCCATATTAATCTCCATTCTTGCTAATACGCCGCAAACTTTGGGCGCAAGCACAAATTTGTCGTGTGAAAAATTCATTTTTCACACTAATCTGCTCCTTTTCTTATCATTATACCCTTTCTAGGAAGATATGAAAGCATACACTTGTCCATATTTTGATATTTTTATACTGAATAATTGTATTATTGGTAGATTATACATCATTTCTTGTAATTAACGTTGCATTTTCTGGCTGTAATACGATTTTTTTCAAATACTTTAGGGGATATAATTGTCTTAGAAACAAGAAAAACACACATTAAAGGAGGATTACTTATGTTAAACTACAATATTAAGATTTTATCATTAGGTGATTTGTTTAAATTCAAGAAACTTGTCAATTCCTATTCTTTAAAGGGATATCTTACACAAAAGAACCTAAAGCTTAAACTAAATTCAATTTTAGGATTATTGTTCAGTATTCCTTTAGACAGTGCAACTTTACACGTTGAACAATACAACCAGAATGATATCATGGCATTTAATCAGGCACTAAATAAAATGAAAATCGTAATTCCTGACGATTTATGAGGGGAGTAAAGCTACTCTGGCTGAAGGCTTATGAAAACGTGGCGTTCTTACAAATGTTAGGAGGAGAGATGTGGATGTTACTATGTAATTTCATCGGTTAATTATATGAAATACAAGCATTTCATGATATTATGGTACTATAAATGATAATAGGTATTGGAAGCTGATCAATTCTATGTGGAATTGACGAAAACGGATGGATATGAAGTGATTTTGGAACCACCAGAGACAGATGCCAGATATTATGAAAGTACGTTTTTAGAGGATAAAATGAATAATACTATTATTACAGAAAGATTATTAATCAGACCAATATTGAATGAGGATGTAAATGAGATTCATAAATATGCAAGTGATAAAGGCATAACAATGATGATGTTTCTTCCGTATGAGACAGTTGAAGAGACAAAAGGTTTTGTAGAGTATGCTGTCTCAGAATGGAATAAGAGCAATCCCAGTGTTAGAGAATATGTTATTGTGTTTAACAATAACATAATTGGTGGTATTAGTCTTGAAAATGAAGAACAAAAAAATAGTTATGAGATAGGATGGACGATTCACAGAGACTATAGGAATAGTGGTTTTGCAACAGAGGCGGCAAAAGCTATTCTTCAATATGCTTTTGATGAGTTGTCAGCGGAAAGAGTAATTGCACATTGTGATTCAAAAAATACAGCTTCTGAAATGGTTATGAAAAAATTATCAATGAAACTTATTGATGATAGTGGAAAACGATATTATCAGAAGACAGGTGTTTCGTCAGGAGAACTACTATATGAAATCAGAAGTTTAACAAGGTGATACTGTTGAGATTGCTACGATAAACAAGGGATGAATAGGCAAAGAACATGTAAACAATGTGGATTAAGTATCATTTTGAGATAGCAGCAGGAAGAGAGCATTATTTTATGGAGTAGTGCGAAAAGCTAACCATAATTATATAATGAGAGTGGGGATTACATATGGTTATACAAAATAGCTTTGTTTATATTTCTTTTTTGATATTCATAGCCGGTATTTTTCTTGCGTTACAAAAATACACAAAGTGGAAGGTCTTTCATGTGGTTCCCCCACTTGTATGGATTTACGTTGTTAATATGATTTTCTGTACTATCGGGCTTTACAATTCGGAAGCATGCTCCATAGCATATGGCTCATTCAAAAACAATCTGCTTTATGCCATGATTTTTGTTATGTTGCTTCGTTGTGATTTCCGTAAGCTCGCGAAATTAGGACCTCGTATGATAGCCATCTTCTTTGGCTGTTCGCTGACACTTGCATTTGGATTTATCGTATTCTATCCGGTTTTCATGAATTCATTAGGTGGCGGTGAGAAAACATGGGCGGCAGTTGCGGCTCTTTATGCGTCGTGGGTTGGTGGTTCAGCCAACATGGCGGCAATGCAGGATGCACTACCTGTTGATGCGGGTGCTTACAGTTGTGCCTTAGCACTTGACACTGTTTGTTATTCTCTTTGGATTGCGCTTCTTCTCTTTGCGGTTCGGTACGCGGGTAAATGGAATAAAGCAACGCAAGCAGATACATCTAAGCTTCAGGCAGTTGCAGATACTGCAAACGCAGAATTAGAAAAAGAAAAAGGTCACAAAGCAACTGCTGGTGACTGGATATCCTTAATTGGTATATCGTTAATGGTTTCTGTACTTACTCAATCTGTTGGCACTGTAATTAGTGGAGGATTAAGCAACACTCCATTGTCTATGTTTGATAAAGGAACATGTACTACTTTATTTGTTACCATCTTAGGCTTGCTATGTGCAATGACACCACTTGGAAAGCTTCCAGCAGTAGAAGAATTATCAACTGTTTACTTATATACTGTTGTTTCTTTACTTGCATCTACTGCGTCTTTAATTGATCTGGTATCTGCTCCCGTATGGATTATCTATGGTTTACTTATCTTACTGATTCATGTAGTATTTATGCTTATCCTATCAAAAATCTTCCACTGGGATCTGTGTATGGTGTCCACGGCATCTCTTGCAAATATAGGTGGATCTGCTTCTGCGCCAATTGTTGCTACTGCTTATAATCCATCTTATGCCGGTATTGGTGTACTCATGGGAGTTCTTGGAGCTGCGATAGGAAACCTATTTGGTCTTGGTATGGGAGCTATATTAAAACTGTTTGTTTAGAACATGGAAGAAATAGTGTCCAACCATAAGAATACACAGTACGATTCCAATGAATTTTGCACCTTTTGCCCTTTTTCCAAGCAGATATCGAAATGTAAAAACATAACCTCCAAGCAAAATCCACAGGATAGCCATTGGATGCATGTCATAAGATTCTTGATATCGACCGATAAACAGCAGAAAAATAGCTCTTGTCATACCGCAGGCAGGACAGGGAAGTCCTGTCAATATCTTCATTGGACAGAATGTGTCAAATAGTAAAGTGGAAGCAATCCAGTATACAGACAGACCAAGGATGGCCCATTTATTGCTTCTCAAATCTGTTAATATTCTTTGGAAAATTTCTTTCGTTTTCATAATAGTTATGGTAATACAAGTAACTAATTTATGCAATAACCGTTTTCAAGTATATTTGTTGCACATTATTGCTGAATTGTAGTATAATTATAGAAACTTAAAAATTTACTTATGAGGAGGAAAAAAATGGATACAGAAAATTCTGTAACAATTACTCTCGGCGAATGGTTATTGACTACATTCTTATTAGCGATTCCTTGCGTTGGTCTTATTCTTGCCTTTGTATGGGCATTTGGTGATACAAAGAATACAAAGCCAAGTAAGTCTAATTTTGCAAAAGCAACGTTAATCTGGTATGCAGTCGGAATCGTAATATCTATTTTCTCTTATTCAGCAATGGCAGCAATGATTGCAGCAATTGCAGGCAGTATGTAAGGATAGAATTAATACGAAGTGAAATACCCCCAATCCACACAATAAAAGTGGATTGGGGGTATTATTATTTGCATATTAATGAGAAAGTTGAATAATGTGTTTGAATTTTCCACTCCCTGCATTTTGTTTTGGGAGTTCCTCAGAAAGAGAAATGGTTACTTCCGAAATGCCATGGATGGACAGGAATGAGCGTATTTCTTTCTCAGCTGTTGCAAATGCATCCTTACGTGATACAGAGTCAACCGGTTCCAGACGAAGCTCAAGATTATTGTTCTTTCCAACGAGCAACT
Source organism: uncultured Lachnospiraceae bacterium (assembly GCA_964481705.1). Classification (GTDB taxonomy): domain Bacteria; phylum Bacillota; class Clostridia; order Lachnospirales; family Lachnospiraceae; genus CAYZUC01. Next base: position 6,669 of record CAYZUC010000051.1, on the reverse strand, counting down.
GGAAGCGACGAAGCACATGAAGCTCTTTTAGCATTGCATAGATAGCAAGAGGTGCGATTCGAATTTCCTTTCCATCCTGAATCAGAGTTACGACGTCGTCGGTACGACCTTCAAGTGTGATCCAAGGAGATGGATTGCCACAAGCACATGGAGAGTGATGCATAACGACACGATCGGTCACTTCATATCGGATAAAGGGAAGTGAGTAATTTGAGAGATTCGTGATTAAGACTTTGTCAGACTGTATACCATCCGAAACCAGCTGATTATCCTTGTCCACTGGCTCGAGTAAAATCCAGTCATCATTGATATGAAAATGATGTTCGGTACACTCGCATGCCATAGTTCCTCCTTCTGTACAGGAATAGGAAGTCTGAACGTAGCAGTGGAAGGCATCTGCAAGATCTTCGCGAAGCTTGTCGGATAAGTACTCACCGCCGGTCATGATGAGAACGGGTCTGATATGCAGACGTCCGCTTCTTTGCTCATCAATCAGCAGCTCGAGATTTGAAGGATAACCGCCCAACATGGAAGGTTGAAACGTATTGAGCTGTTCCACAATCTTATCTGTCGGAAGCAGAGCAGAAGTGACTGCTATTTGTTTCTTCTTCCAAGGCATGGATAATAGTCTTGCACGTACAGAACTATTGCCGAGATAAAACCCTTCATTGGCAAAGACGCCGATGCTGCGACCACCATCCTTAATAAATGCAGACATATCTTCTTTTCTGGAGAAAGTACGGAGAATATTGATAGCATTCATAACCTGATTGGTATTATAGTCGCATAGTGATACAAGGGGATTACCGGTAGAACCACTAGTCGTAAAGACAAGATATTTTCCTTTGAATTTTCTGCCGATATTGTCCAGGTTCTTCATAAAATCCTGTATATCTTCCAGCTTGACAGAAGAATCAGTGGTCCATTCATTATAATGAGCCATTAATTCCAATTTGTTGACACAAGGAAGGTCGGACAGTTCGAAATCCTTTGGAACAGATTCATAAAGCTTCTTATAGTAAGGACTGTTGGCCCTTGCATACGCAACGAGTTCATGAAGTCGCTTGTCTTGTATTTCTTTACGCTTAACTGGAACAGCTTTTGTGAACTGCTTGCAAAGGTGAATTGCTTTTAACATTCCGATTTTTTTTCTCATGGTGTTTTCTCCTTATTTCTCTCCACAATTCCAAATAGAAACAGATCAAGATATTCCTTCATTTCACTTTTGATTTCATCAGCTTTTTGAAAGAATATATCAGGTGTTTGCTGATACATCGTCAAATATTTTTGTATAATCGCACTGCAGTAGAGTTGAAGTCCTTCCTTTACTATCTTAGAAGATTGTTTCTCTTCTTGGGGAAGAGTAGCGATTGCAATTTCAAAGACTCTCGTGGATTCCTTTAAAGTCTTTTGACGATAGGATAGAAACAGTTCATTTCGTTCACTTATAATCTCCGCAGATGCCTCCCTGGAAGCAAGGTTGATGAGGTGCATTTCATCTGGAAAGTCCTTGCATAATCGAATTTTCTCATCGAGCGAAGAGAAGATGACCTGATAGAAATCACTTGTCTCGTCAAGTGAAAATGGGATAATAAGCCGTTCGAGTGATTCGGAGATACAGTGTAAATAGAGTCCCTTCTTCGAGCCAAAATAATGGAACAATAATCCCTTGGATACTCCTGCGGTCTTGGTAATCCGATCGGTACTGGCTTCAGAGTATGAGTGAGTGGAAAACTCCTTAATACCTGTTTCGGTAAGAAGGTCTGGTTTTGTTGTCTCAGGTATGTTAACTAAATTTTGTTTATTCATCATTTTATCTATATTTACCATTTCAATTGTGTTGACTCATTGGTCAATTTCTATTATAAATCAGATTGACCGAGGAGTCAATACAGAAAAGTACATAGTATTTCATTTATCGCATTCATACATGCTTCAGGATTATCTAGATCAGTAAAATGTCCGGCATTTTCAATCCAATATAATTGTTTTCTGGGAGCGGTGATATGTTCATAGTATTTCTCAACAAGTACGCCCGGAGCTTGCCAGTCATTTCGTCCGCATAGAAAATAGAGAGGAAACGGGAAGGTCGACCATGTATGTAAGCAGCATCCTCCAACACATGGGAAGAGGTTGCGGTTTGTCTTGATAGCGGTCAATAAGGGAAGAAAGTCAGAGATATTGAATACCGGACTTTTCATAATCAATCGAAGCAATTGTAGATTTCCGTATCGATATCCTGCTAAACCATATTTGTTCTGAAGCTTCTCCAAATCAATAGAAGCCTTAGCTAGGTTTTCAAGCGAAGCTGCTTCAACAAGATTTCTAATGGAATCTATCTTTGCATGGTCTTGCTTATTTGCTTTGGGCTGGATATGGTCAAATGTATATTCCATGCCTTCTTTGAAACATACAATTTGCCCCATTCCGATGTAGACATCTACCGTATCACTATGAGTTTTTAGATATTCTACCGCAAGAACACTACCTCGTGAATGTCCTAACAAAATTAGCTTTTTATTCGGGTATTTCTGGCGAATGTACTGTATCGTAGCATCCAGATCTTTGACCAACACATCGAGCGTAATTTCCTCTGGGAGACTCTTATTCTTAGACTGGGTCTTTCCGGTTCCGCGTTGGTCGTAATATACAAAAGAGTACAACCGGTCATACAATACCGTTCGATAGGTAAGCTGTGCCTCTGTCATACCACCATGAACAAAAAGAACTACATTATCACACTCTTTGGGATAGTGGAGAAAATACTGTTGTATGTTATTAATCGAGACATATTCTTCGTAAAATAGTTCTATACTCTTGTTTGCTTTCATAATTTCGGAGGTTCCTCACTTAGTTGATTCTATTGTTTTCGTTCATCCCATTTTACCATATTCAATAATTATATTCATACTTTTATCGTGAGATGATATAATGAAAAAAACAGCTCTATCTGCAAAAATGAAATAGCTTATTAATAGATATATTGATATGAAATAAAGGGGAGCTCCATGAGTATTGGAAATGTCATTCGAAATTATCGAACAGAGAATAAAATATCACAGGAAGAACTTGGTCAACAGATTGGCGTATCCAGGCAGGCGGTTTCTAAATGGGAAACAGATGAGGTAAGCCCGAGTGCCGTAAATTTGATTGCTCTGAGCAAGTACTTCGATATATCCGTTGAGGAATTTTTTCGTGATGAAGAGACTAAGTCTCATTCAAATGTAGAACCAGCTATTATAGAACAGAAACCGACTTCTGAGAAAAAGTCAATTGAGAAGAGTAAGAGTATTCAGATTGTTATGAATGGCATTGTGAAGATTGCAACAATGATGATAGGTCTCGTGGCAGCCGTAATTTTGATAGAATTGGTTGTGTTTTTAATCTTTTATCGTTGATGCTAACAAAGTTGACACAAATGCAAGCATATGGTGGTAGACCATTTAATCCCTCTTTTTTATACTCTGGATAAGAATATAGGAAAGAGGTATTTTTATGAAAATTATTAGAAATGGAATTACTGGAAGTACTTTAAAAATCATTGCTACAATTACCATGCTGCTGGATCATACTGCAGCAGTTCTGCTGGATCAATATCTTATTCAAAATGGTTTTTTCTCCATTAGTATCTTCAACATAGGTAAGCTAAGTACACTAAATGAGTACATAGGGGTAGGAATTCTGGTATTGGTATTTCGTATGATTGGAAGAATTGCATTACCAATTTATGTGTTTCTACTGGTGGAGGGATTTTGTCATACAAAGGATATTAAGGCCTATATGACTCGTATGTACATATTTGCTTTCCTATCAGAAATCCCCTTTGACTTAGCAAACTGTGGAAAATGGATAAGCTTTCAACAACAAAATGTGTTCTGGGGACTGGCAATTGGATTGTCCGTACTGTATCTATATCAAAGGATTGATCGAAGTACAATAGAAACACAGCAAATTCTTAGCTTGTTTGGTATCCCGGCCTTGGCAGCAATGTTATTTGGTCTGATTTCAGGAGCAAAGTGGGGAGGTCGTGGAATTTTGGATATTGGTAACCTGGTAACGATAGTTCTTTACCTCACTGCACTCTTGATTTCCATTTGCATTTACCTCATAAAAAGGAGAAAATCCTCAGTATATGAAGCTAATCTTAGATTTGCAAAACTTCTGGTTATGGTAATAGGAATGGGTATAACAATAGCAATTCGAAGTGATTACTACTTTGGAATAGTTGTCAGTACATCCGTTTTATATCATTTTCGAAAAAAAAGAATTAAAGCAGCAGGTCTTGGAATTCTATCTCTTATATTGGCAGATCCCAGTGAACTGACTGCGATCCTTGGATTAATACCCATTGCTGCATACAATGGAAAAAGAGGACTACAAATGAAATATTTTTTCTACATTTTTTATCCGGGACACTTGTTGATACTGACATTAATTCGATTTGTTCTGTTTTTTTCATGAATCCAAAGGGAGCTTCAAGAAACGCTTGCCTCATTGCTTTGATATAGAACAAAGCAACAAAAATCACGCCTATCACGATCAATAAGATTATACTAGCAATGCAGAAAATCAATCAGCTCGGTGATGGAAATCTGTGGATGACGATATTGTTTTTTCTTTTTCGAGCATTGCCAGCTAATGGCGTTTTGCGGGCAAGCATGAAGACATCCTGTACAAAGTTCACAATTTCCATGAAATACTGGTTTCCCATTTTCCAATGAAATATTTCCCCGTGGACAAATCTTTGTACACAAGCCACATCCGATACAACCATTAACATGGAACATTTCGTTTACCGGCTTATGGGAGTGAAGTGGATTGATTCTATGCTGTATTATATTAATGAAAGTGTAGTCATAACTACGATTTGTTTTTTTTCTCTGTATATCGCTACAGATTTTATGAATACTTTTTTCTGCTGTTTTGTGAACGAAAGGATAGTTATTAACAAACAAAACAGGAGAAGGAGAGTAATTCTCCACACTACGATGTTTGGCAAAAAAACTAAGCGAAAGTCCCTTTTTATCCAAAAGCTTTTCAATATATCGTGCTACACCAAAGGAAAAGCCTCCATAAGTAGTAACAGCAAAAATATATGGATTTTTCGCTGTGAATGTGAGCCTTGAGATAAACTCAGATACAATAATGGGAAGATCTATGTAATAGGTAGGAAATACAAATCCAACGACGGAATCATCGCATACTTCTATAGGTGCTGTCATAGGATAGACAGTTCCCTGAATAGCATAACTGATCTTTTTGGCTGTATATAAGCTGTTACCTGTTGCAGAAAAGCAATAAATTGTTGGCATTTTTTGTCTCCCTTTTGTATTTTTTTGTTGATGAGGCCATTATATTGATTTCAGAAAAGGAAAGTCAATGTATTTTCTATAAGTGAAACAAAAAGGTGACATTTGGGACAGATTTATCGTATTTGATTATCTGCAATAAACTGAGCAAAGAATTTGGTGAAAATGGAGCTCATCTCTTCGGGCGATTCTTTATATCCTGACTTAATCCACTGGAAGAGCAGACTGAAGAATCCTCCAGCTGTATAAGATTGAAAGTAGCTTTTTATTACAGCATCCTCATCCATATGACAGGGGAGGAGTGCAAAAATATCAGGGAAGATTTGATCATATTTTTTTAGTATTAAAAAGAGCAAATCATTCTTACTCAGAACCTGTAAAAAATCTTCATGACTCTTCCAAAAGGAAAAGTAAAGCGGAATATGTTCTACAATATTCTGTATCTGTGCGTCTTTTAGCATGCTACTGTATTCAACAAAAAGCTGCTCTACATATTCATCAAGGACATCTTCTAACGTGTAAAAATGACGGTAAAAGGTCTTTCTTACAACTTGTGCTTCTTTAGCTATATCTGTCACGCTGATTTCATTGTATGGTTTTCGTTCCATCAATCGTAACAAGGCATCCACAATCATTTTTCTGGAGCGTATAGCGGATGGGTTCTGACTTCTTTCCATTTGTTAATCCTCCTTTAAATTGTAATCAGAAGTGATACAAATAGCATAAAAACGTATCACTTTTGTACCAACTCTTGACGCTATTGTGCTTGCTTCTTATAATAATGACACAAGCGTGTAAGTTATGCAAGTGAGTAAAGGAGGAATAGGTATGTCGTTTTTCGTTACCGGTTTTATAGCATATGGATTTTCTGCTTTACATTTGTCACTACTATGCGGAGCTCCCTTAGGCGAATTTGTTTTGGGTGGAGCATATAAAGTGATTCCGATTTTCTTTTTTATGTTGGTTATCGACGAATACCGGATGAATTATTTAAACCTGCAACTTTTGGTGCCTATTTTCTATGCTTGATTGCGCCTGTTTTTTGTGGGTTTATTATGAGAGGTAAAACAATAGCAAAGAAGGAAATACATACTTTCGAATGGATATGAAGTGATTTAGAGCATACTGCTTTCAAATGTTGCTTTTAAGGAGAATCAGAATGATTGATGAGAGAATAACTGATAAGAACAGAGAATTGATTAACCAATGCCATTTAGTTAGGCTTAATTCAATATAATTTTAGTGGTTTTTCATTGTGGAAGACCACTATTTTTTTGTGCCAAAAACTTAAAAAATATTACAAATAGTAGTTGACAAGATAGCCAAAAAATGTTGCGCAAGCCTTAAATATAAACACTTT